>CAYVVB010000066.1:0-33137 GCA_964454955.1 uncultured Bradyrhizobium sp.
GCGAGCGCGCGACGACGGCGGGCTGTTCGAAGCCGATCTTCTCCGCCGAGAGCCCGTATTCCTTGGCGTGCTGCAGGTAACGGTAGATTTCCGCGGAGCGCAGCAGCGCCTTGGTCGGGATACAGCCCCAGTTGAGGCAGATGCCGCCGAGATAGGATTTTTCGATGATCGCGGTCTTGAAGCCGAGCTGGGCCGCGCGGATCGCCGTGACATAGCCGCCAGGACCGGAGCCGATGATGACAATGTCGAAGGATGTATCGGCCATGGTTACGCTCGTTCCAATCGTTCAACCGGACTAACTGCTCGTTCCCGTCATTGCGAGGAGCATTTGCGACGAAGCAATCCGGCCTGCCGGCGGTGAAACGGAATGCTTCGCTGAGTTTATCATCGGGCGCGCATTCGCGCGACCTTTCGGCTCGCAATGACGGCGGCTCCGTTCACACCATCATCATCACGGGGTTTTCGATCAACTGCTTGAACGCGCCGATCAGCTCGGCGCCGAGTGCGCCGTCGATGGCGCGGTGATCGCAGGACAGCGTCACGCTCATGATCTGCGCGATCTCGATCTTGCCGCCGCGCACCACCGGACGTTCCTCGCTGGCGCCGACTGCCAGGATCGTCGCATGCGGCGGGTTGATCACGGCGGTGAAATGATTGATCCCGTACATGCCGAGATTGGAGACAGCGGTCGTGCCGCCCTGGTATTCCTCGGGCTTGAGCTTGCGGGCGCGAGCGCGGGCGGCAAAATCCTTCATCTCGTTGGAAATGACCGACAGCGTCTTGGTCTCGGCCTTGCGGATGATCGGCGTGATCAGGCCGCCCGGCATGGCGACCGCAACCCCGATGTCGGAATGCTTGTGCTTCACCATTCCGCCCTCGGTCCAGCTGACGTTGCAGTCCGGCTTGTGCTGCAACGCGATCGCCATCGCCTTGATGACGAAGTCGTTGACCGAGAGCTTATAGAGCGGCTTCTTGTCCTTGTCCGTCGGCGCCGCCTTGTTGATCTCCTCGCGCGCCACGAGCAGCTTGCCGATCTCGCAGTCGATGGTGAGATAGAAGTGCGGAACGGTCTGGGCCGACGCGGTCAGGCGCTGCGCGATGGTGCGCCTCATGCCATCATGCGGTACGATCTCGTAGCTGCCCGGCTCGAACAGCGCGAGGATCTGCTGGTCCGACATCGACGGTGCAAGCGCGGGCGAAGGTGACGGCGCAGCCGCCGGTGCTTTGAGGCCCTTGCCGGATTTCGCCTCCTCGACGTCGCGCGCAATGACGCGGCCATGCGGGCCCGTACCCATGATGCGGGACAGATCGATGCCGGCCTCCTTGGCCAGGCGCCGTGCCAGTGGCGAGGAGAAGATACGGCCGTGGCCGTCCATCTGCGGGGCGGTCGCTGCGGCCTGCGGCGCGGGAGCTGCGGCAGGAGCGGACGGCGGCGTTGGCGCCGGCGCCAACGGGGGCGATGCAGTGACGGGCGCAGCAGCCGGTTTGGGCGGGGGCGCCTCGGCTGCCGGCTTCGAGGGCGCCGCCTTGCCGGCGGCGGCACCGGCCGCCTTCACGTCCTCGCCGTCGCCGGCAAGCACCGCGATCACGTCGTTGACGGGAACGTCCTGGGTGCCTTCGGGCACCAGGATTTTGGCGATCGTCCCCTCATCGACCGCCTCGACCTCCATGGTGGCCTTGTCGGTCTCGATTTCGGCGATCACGTCGCCCGATTTGACCTTGTCGCCCTCTTTCTTCAGCCACTTGGCAAGGTTGCCCTTCTCCATCGTCGGCGACAGCGCAGGCATCAGGATGTTGATGGGCATGCGGACCTCACACAGCTAATTCTTCGAGCGTTGTCTTCCGAGCCGGAAGCCAACCGGAACCTTTGGAGCATTTTGGCGCCCGACCATGAACACGCGCGCTCAATTGCCGATGTCGCCCTGCCAGATGCGCTCGTTCGCAGGGATCGCGCGCCAGGACTTCATCATGTTGATCGAACGCTCGTCGGCCAGATCGATGAAAGGGATGCCGGCCTGAGCCAGGATATCCTTGCTTCCCGGAAAGGTGACGGACTCCCCGATCACGAGCAGCGACAATTTGAACAGCGCGATCGCCCCGGCGCACATCGAGCAGGGCGAGAGCGTCGTGTACATGACGGTGTCATGGAACGAGATCAACCCCGCATCGCGCAGGCATGACATCTCGCCGTGCAGAATGACGTTCTTCTCCTGCATGCGCCTATTGTGGCCGCGGGCGATGATCTTGTTGTCGCGCGTCAGTACCGCGCCGATCGGCAGGCCCCCTTCGGCAATGCCGATCTCGGCCTCGCTGATCGCCTCCGCCATGAAATCGTAGTGATATTGCTCGACCGCCACCGTCAGTGCCCCTTTTGCGAGCGCGGCGTGGTGGTGCCGGGATCGGTCGGGCGCTCGATTTCGGCTTCGAACATGTCGAGGATGCGGTCGAGCGCTTCCTCTTCGGTGTAGTCACTTTCCCGGGCATAGGCGCGCGCGGCGTGGCGCGCGATGTCGACCAAGAGCAGGCCCCACATCTCGGGCTCCTCGAAAGCGCGCGTGAACGCGATCGACAGGCCGCCGTCGAGAACGAACGCGCGCAACACCTCGGTTGCGTCTTCGCGGTCGACGACGTCAGGCGGCAGCGGTTGCTCTTTGGGACTGGCCATGGTTCACCGATAGCAGACGGCTTTAGCGGCCTCGACGACCTCGGCCGCGGAGGGCAGAGCGAGCTTCTCCAGATTCGCCGCATAAGGCATGGGCACGTCCTTGCCCGACACGCGCAGCACCGGCGCATCGAGATAGTCGAAGGCATGCTCCATGATGCGCGCGGCGACTTCGGCTCCGACGCCGTTCTGCTGCCAGCCCTCTTCCACGGTAACCGCGCGGCCGGTCTTCTTCACGGACGCGATGATGGTCTCGGTGTCCATCGGACGCAGCGTGCGCAGGTCGATTACCTCGGCCTCGATCCCTTCCTTGGCGAGCTCGTCGGCGGCCTTGAGCGCATAGCTCATGCCCATCGACCAGGAGACGATGGTGAGATGACTGCCCTGGCGCGCCACGCGCGCCTTGCCGATCGGGATCACATAATCCTCGATCTTCGGCACTTCGCCGGAATGTCCGTACAGGATTTCGTTCTCGAGAAAGATCACCGGGTTCGGATCGCGGATCGCCGCCTTCAGCAGCCCCTTGTGATCGGCGGCAGAAAACGGCGAGACCACCTTCAGGCCCGGAATTTGCGAGTACCAGGCGGAATAGTCCTGGCTGTGCTGGGCGGCGACGCGGGCGGCGGCGCCATTCGGCCCGCGGAACACGATCGGGCATCCCATCTGACCGCCCGACATGTAATGCGTCTTTGCCGCCGAGTTGATGAGTTGGTCCATCGCCTGCATGGCGAAGTTGAAGGTCATGAACTCGACGATCGGCCTCAAGCCCGCCATCGCTGCGCCGATGCCGACACCGGCAAAGCCGTGCTCGGTGATCGGGGTATCGATCACCCGCCGGGCACCGAACTCCTGCAACAGCCCCTGGGTGACCTTGTAGGCGCCCTGATATTCCGCGACCTCCTCGCCCATGACAAAGACATCGCCGTCGCGCCGCATCTCCTCGGCCATTGCGTCGCGTAGAGCCTCGCGGATGGTCATGGTGACCATTTCGGTACCGGCCGGCACTTCCGGATCGGGCGCCGCGACGGCCAGCGGCGCGGCGGGCGCGGGGCTCGGTGCAGGCGAAACCGGCGCCTGCGTCTTGGCCTCAGCGGGCGGAGCAGATTCCGCGGCCTTCTCCTGCTTGGCAGGGGCTGCGGCCTTGACCAGATCGGCGGCGCTTTCGCCGTCGGCGAGGATGGTGGCGATCGGCGTGTTGACGGCGACGTCGGCGGTGCCTTCGGGGATCAGGATCTTGCCAAGCGTGCCCTCATCGGTCGCCTCGACTTCCATGGTTGCCTTGTCGGTCTCGATTTCCGCGATGACGTCACCGGACTTGATGGGCTCGCCTTCCTTTTTCAGCCATTTGGCGAGATTGCCCTTTTCCATGGTGGGCGACAGCGCAGGCATCAGCACTTGAATGGGCATGGGAACTCCGAATGGGGCTGGCTTGCGCCTTAGCAATAAACGTCGGTGTAAAGTTCGGCCACGTCGGGCTCGGGATCGTGTTGGGCGAAATCCGCCGCCGCGTTGACGATCTCGCGGACCTTGGCATCGACGGCCTTCAGTTCGTCCTCGCTCACCTTGGCCGCCAGCAGGCGGTTGCGCACCTGCTCGATCGGATCATGATCGTGCCGGACTTTCTCGACCTCTTCGCGCGTCCGGTATTTGGCCGGATCCGACATCGAGTGACCGCGGTAGCGGTAGGTCTGCATCTCCAGGATGTAGGGCCCCTTGCCGGCGCGGCACCAGGCAATCGCCTTCTCGCCGGCGGCCTTCACCGCGCGGACATCCATGCCGTCGACCTGTTCGCCCGGAATATTGAAGGATGCGCCGCGCTTGGAGAAATCGGATTGGGCGGAAGCGCGCGTCACCGAGGTGCCCATGGCGTAGCGATTGTTCTCGATGACATAGACCACCGGCAGTTTCCAAAGCTCCGCCATGTTGAAGCTTTCATAGACCTGGCCCTGGTTGGCGGCGCCGTCGCCGAAATAGGTGATGCTCACGAAATCGTTGCCGCGGTAGCGGTTGGCGAAGGCCAGCCCGGTGCCGAGCGAAACCTGCGCGCCGACGATGCCGTGGCCGCCGAAAAAGTTCTTCTCCCTGCTGAACATGTGCATGGAGCCGCCCTTGCCCTTGGAATAGCCGCCGCGGCGTCCGGTCAGTTCGGCCATTACGCCCTTCGGGTCCATTCCGGTGGCGAGCATATGCCCATGGTCCCGGTATCCCGTTATGACTTCATCGCCCTGCTTTAGAGCCATCTGCATGCCGACCACGACGGCTTCCTGGCCGATGTAGAGATGGCAGAAGCCGCCGATCGCGCCCATGCCGTAAAGTTGACCGGCCTTTTCCTCGAAGCGCCGAATCAGGAGCATGTCGCGCAACGCGCGCAGCTCCTGGTCTCTCGTGAACTCCGCAACCGAAGCGCTTTCTTTTTCCAAATTCGGTTCTTTTGCTGCGCTTTTCTTGGGTGCGGCCATGGTCAATCCGACGTCAGGAGAGTTGATTGCGCCCTCTCTAGCCCAACTCAAACCGGCGTGGAAGGATTGCTTGATGCAGCCGAAGTCTTCCGTTTCCGCAGTGCAGCGACACGAAACTTTAGAAATCGATTCGAGCCGTTTTTGGAATCATCTCTTCGATGGATCGGCGGGATGATTCATCCGAACCAGATCATGCGGATTGACGTAGTCGAGCTGATAGCGTGCACGCTCGTCGAGCATGTCCGGGTCGACCCGGTCCGAACGTAACAGCGACACGCGCTTTTCGCCCTCGGCACGTTCCTGCTTCAGCCGCGCGAGCTCCGAGGTCAGCGAGATGATCTCCTGGTCGAGTTCCAACTGCGCGTTGAGGCCATATCGGCCGGTATAGGCGTTGATCCCGAAATAGCCGATCATCGCTGCCGCCATGGTGTAGAGGGCAACGCCGGTCAGGAAGGATTTCAATCGAGCGCGGGAGACCATGCGCGGCAGCATGCGATGGTCCAGTTAACGGACCGCTAAGGATGCCGCCGCGCCCTGCGAGGGTCTGCCTACTTGTTGTGCTTGTCGACGAAGGCCGCGAAGGCGTCGATATATTGCTGCAGCACCGCCTTGAGCGATTCCTTGACCAGCTCACCCTTGTCGTCGAAGGCGTCGCCGACGGCATTCAGGTAGATTTCCGGCTGCTGCATGATCGGCCCGGAAATGCCCGGCAGGATGTTCTGCAGATGCTTGGCCGCGCTGACGCCGCCGAGAGGCCCCGGCGAGTTGGACACGATGCCGACCGGCTTGCCGTTGAACGAGCTCTTGCCATAGGGACGAGAGGCGACGTCGATGGCGTTCTTCAGGACGCCGGGAATGGAGCGGTTGTATTCGGGCGTCACGAGCACAACGCCGTTGGACGTCTGCAGCTTTTGCCGGAACGCGAGCCAATCGGCCGGTGGGTTGGCCTCGAGATCCTGGTTGAAGTACGAGATGCCGTGCGGCGTCATCACCTCGAGCCTGAGCGTTGCGGGGGCAAGCTTCGCCAGGGCATTGGCGATCTTGAGCGAAAAACTTTCCTTCCGCAGGCTGCCGGCAATGGTGACGATGTGGTGGGGGTTGGCCATGGAATGCCCTTCTTGAAGGTGGGATCGCTTTTTAGCGGTGAGATCGTTTTGTGGTTGGGACATAAGCCGGGCCGCAAGAAACATGCAAGCGCATGAATCGTACAATCCGGGAAACGCAGCGTTCGCGAAACTGCGCTTCGTCATCATGCAAAAGGGCCGCCCCGGCGGGACGGCCCTTGCTCACCAGGAATATTCGCCAGGCGCCGATCAGATCGTCGGATTCCAGGCCGCCGGAATAAGCCGGTACCCGTTGCCGTTCTTTTCGACATGGCCGATCGAGGGGAAGGTGAAGTGGAAGCCCACCACCGTCGCCTTCTCGGCCGCCGCCATGTCATAGAATTTGTGGCGGGTCTGCTGCGCGAGTTCGGGATCCGCGTCGTAGAGGACATGCCAATCCGGATTGCGCAGGAAGAACTCGGGAATGTTGGTGACGTCGGACTGGACAAGGATCGTCGAATTGCCCGAGGCGATCGCAAACGAGGTGTGCCCCGGCGTGTGGCCGGGCGTCGCAATCGAGGTGATGCCGGGCGCGACTTCCTTGCCCCAGTCGTACTTCGTCACCTTGGATTCGATGCCGGCATAGATCTTCCGCACATTGGCGAAATAATTCTTCATCAGATCGCCCTGAGCCTTGGCGGCGTTCTCATCGCTCATCCAGAACTCCCAATCCTTGGCCGGCACCATGATTTCGGCGTTCGGAAACGCCATCGATCCGTCGGCTGCGCGGATGCCGTTGGTGTGATCGGGGTGCAGATGCGACATCAGCACGATGTCGATGCTCTTGGGGTCGACGCCTGCCGCCTGGAGATTTTGCAAGGTCCGGCCGACGGCGCCCTTGGTCGGCTCGAAATTGGCGATGCCGTTGCCGCTGTCGATCAGAATCAGCTTGCTGCCCGTGTTGATGAGCTGCGGATTGAATGGCACCGTCACCATGCCCTTCGGCATGTAGGCGGCCTCCGCCGCTGCGGCGGCTTCGGCCTTCGGGACATTCGTCACAAAAGTGTCGGGCAGCGGAAAGGGGCGCGCACCGTCGGTGATCGAGGTGCATTCGTAGGTGCCGACCTTGTAGCGATAAAAGCCCGGGGCTTGCGAACCGGCCGGCGCAACGGCGGCCCTGGCGCTCTGCCTGTCAAAGGGCGAAAGGGCCGTTGCGGCAGCGGCGCCTGCCGCGCTGGTGAGAAGTTGACGGCGGCTCAGATCGATCATGGCGTTCCCCTGCTTGTTGCGGCACTTGGCTCCGCATCTCTGCTGCGGTTTGGCACCGTGCATGTTCCCAGGCAGCTTGCGTGGGAGCAAGCGTTCTTTGGTCGTCAGAACCCCGCACCCGTCCCGTTCATCCGGCCTTGACCGGATTGATCAGGAATTTTTCGCCCGTGGCACGCTTGGCGTAAGCTGCGAGGTTGGCGAGATCGAGCGCCTCCGGCAGCGAGACGACCCTGGTGTAGTGGCTGGCGAAGGTGGTCTTGAGTTCACTGGCGACCCGCTCGCGCAGCTTCTGCCTTTCGGCCGATCCGATCTTCATCAGGAACGGAAACAGCAGCCAGCCA
This sequence comes from uncultured Bradyrhizobium sp., assembly GCA_964454955.1. Lineage (GTDB taxonomy): Bacteria > Pseudomonadota > Alphaproteobacteria > Rhizobiales > Xanthobacteraceae > Bradyrhizobium. Next base: position 7,775 of record CAYVVB010000066.1, read on the forward strand.
CCGACGCCCCAGGCCATGCCGAAGGCGCGGTCGATCTCGATCGGGCCGGGGTTGAGTGAACCGTAGACATAAACCTGCTTGTGCACATTCGAGCCGTAACGGCTGTAATCCTTGGCGTCCCGGGTGATGGCAGCCTCCATGCAGGTGAGGATCTGGCCCGCCAGCCTGCCGCCGCCGATCGCGTCGAACGCCAGCGTCGCGCCGGTCTCGGCAAGTGCATTGGTCAGATCGTCCATGAATGTCGGCGAAGCGGAGTCCACCACATGCTTCGCGCCGATCTTGCGCAGGATGTCGGCCTGGGCCTGGCTGCGCACGATATTGACCAGGGCAATGCCGTCCTTGAGGCAGATCTTGTTGAGCATCTGCCCGAGATTAGAAGCGGCTGCGGTATGGACGAGCGCCTTGTGGCCTTCGCGCCGCATGGTCTCGGTCATGCCGAGCGCCGTCAGCGGATTGACGAACCAGGACGCGCCGTCGGCCGCCGTCGTGCCCGCCGGCAAGGGCAAGCAGTCGCTCACCTTGAGGCAGCGGTACTGGGCGTACATCGCCCCGCCGATCATGGAGACCGTCCTGCCCATCAGTGCTTGGGCCGCCTCCGACGATCCGGCCTTGATGACGACGCCCGCTCCCTCATTGCCGACCGGCATCGACTGATCGATCCGTCCCGCCATCGCCTTCATGCCGGCTTCCGGGACCTTTGCCGTAATCACAGGCCTGTCCTTGCTGCCGGAGGCCTTCGCGGTGGCGATGTCGGCGGTGCCGATCAGCAGCCCGATATCGGAGGGGTTGATCGGTGTTGCCTCCACGCGGACCACAACCTCGTCGGCCGCGGGCTCGGGCACAGGAACGCTGATGAGCGAGATTTCGAGCTCACCGCTGCTCTTGATCAGCGAGCGCAACTGCAGTCCGCTGCCACCTTCACTCATCGCAACCTCCCCTTGCGTTTCTTAGGCCAGCGCCTTCAGCGCCGCCTTGCCGGCATATTTCGCCTGCTTGCCCAGCTCCTGCTCGATGCGCAGCAACTGGTTGTATTTCGATGTGCGGTCCGAGCGGGCAAGCGAACCTGTCTTGATCTGACCGCAATTGGTGGCGACCGCGAGATCGGCGATGGTGGAGTCTTCGGTTTCGCCCGAACGGTGCGACATCACCGCCGTGTAGCCGGCCTTATAGGCCATCTCGACCGCGGCGAGCGTTTCGGTCAGCGTGCCGATCTGGTTGACCTTGATCAGGATCGAATTGGCGCGGCCGTTTTTGATGCCATCGGCGAGCCGCGTCACATTGGTGACGAAGAGATCGTCGCCCACGAGCTGGCATTTGCCGCCGATCAGGTCGGTCAGCTCCTTCCAGCCTTCTATATCGTCTTCCGACATGCCGTCCTCGACCGAAACGATCGGGTAACGCGAGACCAGATCGGCGAGATATTTCGCCTGCTCGGAGCGCGAGCGCGTCTTGTTCTCGCCGCCATAGACGTAGTTGCCGTCCTTGAAGAACTCGGTCGCCGCGCAATCCAGCGCCAGCATCACGTCCTGCCCGGCCTTGTAACCGGCCTTGCCGATTGCACCCATGACGAATTCGAGCGCAGCGTCCGCCGATGGCAGGTTGGGCGCAAAGCCGCCCTCGTCGCCGACGTTGGTGTTGTGGCCCGCCTTCTTCAGCTCCGAACGGAGGGTGTGGAAGATTTCCGAGCCGCAGCGCAACGCATCGGCAAAGGTCGTGGCCCCCACCGGCATGATCATGAATTCCTGGAAATCGATCGGATTGTCAGCGTGCACGCCGCCATTGACGATGTTCATCATCGGCACCGGCAGGGTCCGCGCCGAGGTGCCGCCGACATAGCGATACAGCGGCATATCGAAAGAAGCCGCGGCCGCCTTGGCGCAGGCGAGCGAAACACCGAGGATGGCGTTCGCCCCGAGTCTGCTCTTGCTCGGCGTGCCATCCAGCTCGATGAGCGTCTGATCGATCTGGACCTGCTGCTCGACCTCCATGTCGGAGAGAGCCTCGAAGATTTCGCCGTTGACGGCCGCGACCGCGTTCCGCACGCCCTTGCCCAGGTAGCGCGCCTTGTCGCCGTCGCGCAGCTCCACGGCCTCATGTGCGCCGGTGGAAGCGCCCGAAGGCACGGCGGCGCGCCCCAGCGAGCCATCCTCCAGCACGACATCGACTTCGACGGTGGGATTGCCGCGGCTGTCGAGGATTTCGCGGCCGATGATGTCGACGATAGCGGTCATGATGGTGGCTTCCTTCGTTGATCTACTCGGTTCGGGGCGTCTTACACGCCAAGCAAGGAAATGTGAACGGTGTGTCCACAACCCTCGCCTGACGCATGAAGATGGGCGGATTAATTCGATGGCGGCTGATCTGCGCCTCCACCTTCGATCCTCAAGAGCCGGGGTAACGCAATGAATCGCCGCCAGTTTCTTATCTCGAGCGCCGCAATTTCCGCCGCGCCTGCATGGCTCTCTGCAGCTTCGGCGCAGGAAGGCCCCTTCCGCACGAAATATTATCCAATCGCCCCCGGCATCGGTTTGCACGACGTTGCTCCTGCGAGCGACGGCACGGTCTGGTTCACCGGCCAGGGAGCCGGCATCCTGGGGAAATTGAATCCGCGCGACGGTTTCTTCCTGACAATCGCTCTCGGAAAAGGTGCCGCGCCCCATGGCGTCACGATCGGCCCCGATGGCGCACCATGGATCACCGAGGGCGGGCAGAATGCGATCGCGCGGGTGGACCCCGCCGATCACAAGGTGACGCTGTTTCCGCTGCCCGAAAAGCATGCCTCCGCCAACCTCAACACCGGCGTCTTCGACAAGGCCGGCACCTATTGGTTCACCGGCCAATCCGGCATCTATGGTCGGCTTGAACCGAACTCTGCTCACATGACGGTATTCAAGGCGCCGAAGGGCGTCGGTCCCTATGGCATCACGGCGACCCCGACGGGCGATGTCTGGTACGCCTCGCTCGCCGGGAGCTACATCGCGAAGATCGACCTTGCCACCGGAACGCCGACGATCGTCCAGCCGCCCACGCTCGAGCAGGGCGCGCGCCGGGTGTGGTCGGACTCCACGGGCCGGATCTGGGTCAGCGAGTGGAACAGCGGCAATGTCTCGGTGCACGATCCCGCCGATGGCTCCTGGAGAAGCTGGAAGCTGCCAGGAAACGGCCCACGCCCTTACGCTGTCTATGTCGACGACAAGGACAAGGTCTGGCTCAGCGACTTCACGGCGAACGCGCTTGTCCGCTTCGACTCCGCGAGCGGGAAATTCAACGTCTTCGCCAGCGACAAGCCGGGCGCCAATGTGAGGCAGTTGAACGGCAGACCGGGTGAAGTATGGGGCTGCGAATCCGGCAATGACCGGCTGGTGATGGTCCAGACGGCCTCGCCCGCCTAGGCCCAGAATCCGTCCGCCAAGGTCCTTCCTTACCGCCTGCTGTTGACGACGGCACCCGGTTACGTCCATGTCAGTGCAGGAAGGAACAATGGCTCGCAAACCGTTACAGCTTGGCCGGCCCGTGGCGTGGCCCGGAACCCCGGAGGAGGCGCAACTCGACCGTGTGCCCAATCCGCAAAAGGGTACCGATTATCTGGTCCGCTTCACCGTGCCGGAGTTCACCTCGCTCTGCCCGGTCACGGGACAGCCGGATTTTGCGCATCTCATGATCGATTATGTGCCGGGCCAATGGCTGCTGGAATCGAAATCGCTCAAGCTCTATGTCGCAAGCTTCCGTAATCACGGCGCCTTCCATGAGGACTGCACGGTGATGATCGGCAAGCGGATCACGGCGGAGATCAAGCCGAAATTCCTGCGCATCGGCGGCTATTGGTATCCGCGCGGCGGCATTCCTATCGACGTGTTCTGGCAGACCGGGAGACTGCCGAAGGGAGTTTGGCTGCCGGATCAGGGCGTCGCCCCCTATCGCGGGCGAGGCTGAAGTTCAAAGCCTGACAGGCCCGTCACCGGGAATTTTCAGTCCGGCCTCGATCGGGCATTCGAGAAGATTTTGGCAGCGCCAATGAGAGGGAGAGCATGGCACGCAACATTCTGATCCTTGGAGCCTCATACGGCTCCTTGCTGGGGACCAAGCTGCTGATGGCGGGTCACAACGTGACTCTGGTTTGCCGGAAGAAGACTGCGGAGCTCATCAACCGCGAGGGCACCGAAGTTCGCATCAAGCTGCGTGACGAGGCAGTCCACCGGGCGATCTTCTCGCGCGATCTGCCGGGGACCCTGGACGCGGTGACGCCCGCCGACGTCGACCTGTCCCGTTATGATCTGGTTGCCCTTGCGATGCAGGAGCCACAATACACCAACCATACGGTCCGCGTTCTGATGATCAAAATCGCCGAGGCGAAGCTGCCTTGCCTTTCGATCATGAACATGCCGCCCCTGCCCTATCTCAAGCGCATCCCGGCACTGGCGGACATGGATCTCGAGGAGGCGTATACCAATGCCCAGGTGTGGGAGCGGTTCGAGCCAGGGCTGGTGACGCTTTGCTCGCCTGACCCGCAGGCTTTCCGGCCACCGGAAGAGGCGCCGAACGTCCTTCACGTCGGCCTGCCGACAAACTTCAAGGCGGCGATTTTTGCGGACGAGCGGCACAACAAGGTGCTTCGGGAGCTCGAAGCCGATATCGACGCGGTGACGCTGGACGGCCAGGACGTTCCGGCGAAGCTCAAGGTGTTCGATTCGCTGTTCGTCCCGCTGGCCAAATGGTCAATGCTCCTGACCGGAAACTACCGCTGCATCACGCCGCATGAACCGCAGTCGATCCGCGACGCCGTGCACGGTGACCTGAAGCTCTCGCAATCGATCTATGACCATGTCGACGCCGTCGCCCGGCGTCTCGGGGCCGACCCGAATGACCAGGTTCCTTTCGAGAAATATGCCAAGGCGGCGCAAAGCCTTCTCAAGCCCTCTTCGGCGGCTCGCGCCGTGGCCGGCGGCGCGCCGTTCATCGAGCGGGTCGACCTGCTGGTGAAGCTGATCTCGCATCAGCTTGGCATGCCCAATGCCGAGATCGACCGCACCGTGGAGATCGTGGATCAGAAGCTGAATGAGAGGATCGTGGCGGGCGGATCCGGCTCGCTGTGACGTGCGTCATGCCCGCGCGCCAAGTCCGCCTTCCCTTCGATAGTGACGGAAGGCGGACTCGCCATTGGCGAGCAGCGGCTACGCGACTGCGCGCACGCGCGTGATGAAATCGTCCACCTCACCCGTCAGCGCCGTCGATTGGTCGGACAGGCTCGCGGCCGCCTTCAGCACATCCGCCGCCGCATGGCCGGTCTCGTTCGCTGCGCCGTTCACGCTGGCGATGTTGCCGGTAACGGTTCTGGTCGCCACTGCGGTCTGTTGAACGGTCGCCGCAATCTCTGCCGTCGCCTTGTTTTGCTCCTCGACCGCCGCGGCAATCGTCCGGTTGATGGTGCTGACTTCGTCGATGGTATCGACGATGCCCTGGATCGCTGCGACCGCCCTCTGGGTGGCCTCCTGAATTCCGGTGATCTGCGCGCTGATCTCCTCGGTCGCTTTCGCCGTCTGCGCGGCCAGATTCTTCACCTCGCTGGCCACCACTGCGAACCCTCTGCCGGATTCGCCGGCGCGGGCCGCTTCAATCGTGGCATTCAGGGCGAGCAGATTGGTCTGGCCCGCGATCGAGGTGATCAGCCCGACCACCTCTCCGATTCGCTCTGCGCCGCCGGCAAGAGCGCGCACCGTGGTATCGGTCTGCTTGACGCTCTCCACGGCTTGCTCCGTCACCCGCGTCGCCTGGGTCACCTGTCGGCTGATCTCGCGGATCGACGCGGTCAGCTCCTCCGCGGCGGAGGCGACCGTTTGTACGCCGCCGCCGACCTGTTCGGCCTGCGCCGACGCCGAGCCGGCCTCCTTCTGCGCATGTGCTGCCGTGCCCGACATGGATCGCGCAGTCGTTTCCAATTGACCGGACGCACCCGACAGCGTCTGCACCATCTGACCGATCCGCCCCTCGAACTGCCTCACCAGCGTTGCGAGCTCGGCGGCCCGCTTCTCCTCGGCGGCGCGGCCAGCCGACTGTTCGGCGGAGAGCCGTTCCGCCTTGATCATGCCTTCCTTGAAGATCTGCAAAGCGCTCGCCATGCGACCGATCTCGTCGCTGCGCCCGAGCCCCGGCACCTCCGAGGCGAAGTCATGGCTGGCAAAGTGCGTCATCACCTGGGTAATCGCGGTCAGCGGCTGCGTCACCCGGCGACGCACCAGGAAGATGCCGCCCAACGTGAGCGCAAGCGATGCCAGGACGAGGAAGCTGTAGAGAAGCAATTCCAGGCGCGCCTCCGCCACACCGTCATGGGCCCGCGCGATCGCGTCGCTCAAGGCCGCCAGCGCCGCCTTGACGAGATTTTCGGTCGTCGCGAGCTGGCGGTCACGGTACTCAAGGGGCACGATGTTCGCCTTCTCGCCGCGCACGAGTTGTGCCGCAAGGGCACTGCGTTCCTCGCCCTGTGCACCGCTGATCGACGGCGCCGCGTCGCGGACCGCCTGCAAGAGATCGGCAGATGCCACGTTCGGCGTCGCGAGTTTGACGACGGTGCCGAACGCCTGCTGGGAACGGCCGCGCAGGCTCGCGAATTCCATCGCCTCGGTCACGTTCCAGGTGCGAGCGGCCAGGATCGAGCTGAACTGCATCAAGATCATCTGGCCGTTGACAGCTCTCGCCTGCCAGGCGGCCTGCTTGATCTCGATCAGCCGATCAACCGTGGGGTCGATCAGGCTCATGCTGTCTTCGACCAATGCGCTCACGTCGCCGACGGCATCCATGAAGGTGTCGCAGGCCTGCAACCAGTTCTCCGCAAGCTTGGGCTCACGCGAAGCCTTGTCCTGGCGGAGCGCCGTTGCAACCTGCGGCCGCATCGCCTGTAGCCGCTGCCATGCCGCACGCAGCTTGTCCATCCGCTCGGTCAGGCCTGCTGCTTCGACCCCGGCGATCGTCTGCAAGGCCTGGCCGTAGGCCTCCTCGACGCGCGTGCTGCGCTCCCTGATCGACGCGACCATCGAATCGGAGGCGGCGGAAGGAGCGGCGAGGAAGCTGAGCGAATCTCCACGCTCGAGACGAAACGCCACGAGTGCAGTGGTCATGTCGCGGCTTGCGAGCGCGAGCGATACGATGCGGCTCTTTGCCGAATGGTGCCTGATCGCTTCCTTCAGGCCATATGCGCTCAGGATGACGAGCACGATACCGAGTGAGCCGACGACGGCGCCGAGAATATGCGCCACAGATTGCTGTTTTCTCATGGGAACGTCGTTGTACCTATGAATGACTGTCAATGGCTGACTTGAACGGAAATCTAGGAGGCAATTTATGACCTCCAGCTTAAAATCAGGGATTGATTGAATATTACTTCGACCCAACCGGGGCGTGTACCGGATCAACGCCCGAGGAAATCGAAATCCGTCAATGCGGCGCGTCGGCCGGCGCGCGCGGGCGCAGGACCTGCGTGCAGATCACCCCCAAGACGACCATGATAGCCGCGGCGGCAAACAGCGTCGGCGCCTTGCCGACGTGGTGCAGGCCAAACCCGTAGCCGATCGGTCCTACGGTCTGGCCCAGGAAAAAGAACGAGGAGTGCAGCGACATCGCCGTGGCGCGTGCTTCGACCGAGAGCTCGCTGGCAAATACCTGCAGGCAACCATGGATGGTGTAGAAGCCCCAGCCCATCAGAAGCAGGTTCAGGAACTGGACTTTCCAGCCCGGTCCAAAGGCAAGCACGACGAGTTGGAGCGCAACCAGACTGGCACCCGCGATCATCATGCCGTTGACACCGAGCCTGGGCAGGAAATGCGATACCGTGAAGGTGTAGAACAAGCCGCCTATGGCAAAGCCGGCGATCACGATGCCGGCGATCGACAGCGAGCCTTCGCCGAGATCGAACAGAAACGCGGCGATGAAGGGAAACAGTCCGAACACGCAACAGCCTTCGACGAAGACGGCCGTAAAGCACATGCCAGCGTTCGGGTTGCTGAAAATAGTGCGGTAGCCGTGCTTGAGCGCGGCGAAGTTTTTCTTGGGCGCGGGCGTCAGCGCAGCACCGCGAAAACCGACCGCCACCGCGATCGACGCGAGCAGGACGGTTGCTCCGAGCACGACGAGCACGCCCCGCCAGCCCAGGAAATCACCGATCACGCCGGCCAGCGAAGCTCCCAGCAGATTGCCGGCCATCGCACCCGCCAGCGTCCGACCGATCGCGACCTGGCGCTTGTCCGGCTCCACCAGATCGCTGGTCAGTCCGAGCACCACGGGAAAGACACCGCCCGAGCCGATGCCGGCGAGAATACGGGTCGCGAAGAACATCGGAACTGAGCTCGTCAGCGCGCCGAAAATGCTGGCAAAGCCCAACAGCACCAGGCAGCCGATCATCAACCGCGCCTTTCCGAACAGGTCGGCGGCAGCGCCAATCACCGGTTGCACGAGCGAATAGGTGAGAGCGAACCCGGAGACGAAGCCCGCCGCCGTTGCGATGCTGATGGCAAACTCGTCAGCGACCTGCGGCAGCAACGGGTCGAGTGAGCGGGTAAAGAGGCTTGCCGCGAAGCCCGCGATCGCAATGATGTTGAGAACGGGCGGCAGGCGCTGATCGCGCGGCCGCGAAGCAATTTGATGCATCAACTCGTTTTGCCTTTGGCGATCGCATCGAACGCCATCAGCGTCCGCAACAGCCCTTCGAACTCGCGCAACGGCACCATGTTGGGGCCATCCGAAGGCGCGCGGTCAGGATCCGGGTGGGTCTCGATGAAAACGCCGGCGACGCCCACGGCGACAGCCGCGCGGGCCAGCACGGGGACAAATTCACGCTCGCCGCCCGACGAGGTCCCCTTCCCGCCCGGCTGCTGCACCGAATGGGTGGCATCGAAGATGACGGGCGCGCCGGTAGTGCGCGCAAGTATGGGTAACGCGCGCATGTCCGAAACCAGCGTGTTGTAGCCGAAGGACACGCCGCGCTCGGTCACCAGCACATTGGCATTGCCGCAGTCGGTGATCTTCGCCACCACATTGGCCATGTCCCACGGGGCGAGGAATTGCCCCTTCTTGACGTTGATCACCTTTCCGGTTGCCGCTGCCGCCTGCAACAGGTCGGTCTGTCGGCAGAGAAAGGCCGGGATCTGCAGCACGTCGACGGCCTGCGCCACTTCCGCGCACTGGCTCGGCTCATGCACGTCGGTAAGAACGGGCAAGCCCAGCGACGCGCGTATCTCGGCAAAGATCGGCAACGACTGCGCGAGGCCGATGCCCCGCGCCGCGGATGCGCTGGTGCGGTTGGCCTTGTCGAAGGAGGTCTTGTAAATGAGACCTATTCCCAGCCGGCCAGCAATCTCCTTCAGCGCGGACGCCACCTCCAGCGCATGGGCGCGGCTTTCGAGCTGGCATGGGCCGGCGATGATCGAAATCGGCAAGTCATTGCCGAATTTGACCGACCCGACCCTCACCAGCGAGGCTGCGCAATGCTTGGCGTCCAAGGCGTTCATCCTTCGCGGGGGAGCCGCCCTCACTTCACCGCGGAAAATGCGGTCGGTACCAGAAGCTGGCTGACGATATTGTCGACGATCTGCCCGTCGGCTTCCGTCTGCGCGCGGGCGGAAATCCAATCCGGATCGGTCTGGAAGGCCGTCCATTTCTTTTCGCGGTCGGCAAGGGAATCCCAGGCCAGGAAGTAGGTCAATTCCTGGTTGGACTGCCCGACCAGCGTGGTGAAGAAACCGGCCTGCTTGATACCGTGCTTCTCAAACAGCTTCAGCGTGATCGTGTCGAAGCGCTTGAGCAACGCCGGTAACCGGCCCGGCACGCACCGATAGACGCGCATCTCGTAGATCATGGACATCACTCCCCTTGACCTTTGTTGTCGTAGCCGCGTCGTCTTGTCGCAACAATTTCAGGCTGCGTCAAAGGCGACCGACGCAGATCACACCAGCCGGCTCTGCACGACAGCGGCCTGGATGAAGGACGCAAAGAGAGGGTGAGGTTCGAATGGCCGCGATTTCAGCTCGGGATGGAATTGCACGCCGATGAACCAGGGATGGTCCTCATATTCGACGATTTCCGGCAAAATCCCGTCGGGTGACAGCCCCGAGAACTTCAACCCGTGCTGTTCCAGCCGGTCCTTGTACGCGGTATTCACTTCGTAGCGGTGGCGGTGGCGCTCGGAAATCTCTGTCGCGCCGCCATAGACTTCCGACACCCGGCTGCCGCGCTTGAGCATGGCGGGGTACGCCCCGAGCCGCATGGTGCCGCCGAGATCGCCGTTCCTGGAACGCTTCTCCAATTCGTTGCCACGCAGCCATTCCGTCATCAGGCCGACCAGCGGCTCCGGCGTCGGACCGAACTCCGTTGAGTTCGCCTTCTCGATGCCGACCAGATTGCGCGCAGCCTCGATCACCGCCATCTGCATGCCGAAGCAAATGCCGAAATAGGGCACGTCGCGTTCGCGCGCGAATTGCGCGGCCTTGATTTTTCCTTCGGCGCCGCGCTGGCCGAAGCCGCCGGGCACCAGGATGCCGTTGACATGCTCGAGGAACGGCGCGGGGTCCTCGTTCTCGAACACCTCGCTCTCGATCCAGTCGAGATTGACCTTGACCTTGTTGGCGATGCCGCCGTGCGACAGCGCCTCGATCAGTGACTTATAAGCATCCTTCATGCCGGTATATTTGCCGACGATGGCGATGGTGACATCGCCCTCGGGATTGCGGACGCGCTCGTTGATGGTGTGCCAGCTCTGCAAAGCGGGCGCCGTTTTCGATTCGATGCCGAACGCAGCCAGCACCTCGTCGTCGAGGCCCGCGACATGATAGGCCTCGGGGACCGCATAGATGTTATCGGCGTCGCGCGCCTCGATCACGGCGCTTTCACGCACGTTGCAGAACAGGCCGAGCTTGCGCCGCTCCTCCTTGGGTATCGGCCGGTCGGTGCGGCACAGCAAGATATCCGGCTGGATGCCGATCGAACGCAGCTCCTTGACCGAATGCTGGGTCGGCTTGGTCTTCAGCTCGCCGGCGCTTGGAATGTACGGCAGCAGCGTGAGATGGATGTAGACCGCGTGCTCGCGCGGCAACTCGTTCTTGAGCTGACGGATCGCCTCGAAGAACGGCAGGCCCTCGATGTCGCCGACTGTGCCGCCGATCTCGACCAGCACGAAATCGAATTCGTCGTTGCCCTCGAGGATGAACTCCTTGATCGCATTGGTGACGTGCGGCACCACCTGGATGGTGGCGCCGAGATAGTCGCCGCGCCGTTCCTTGGTGAGGATGTCCTGATAGATCCGCCCGGTGGTGATGTTGTCGGCCCTGGTCGCCGGGCGCCCGGTGAAGCGCTCATAGTGGCCGAGATCAAGATCGGTTTCGGCGCCGTCATCGGTCACGAACACTTCGCCATGCTGATATGGCGACATCGTTCCGGGATCGAGGTTGAGATAGGGGTCGAGCTTGCGAAGCCGGACCTTGTAACCGCGGGCCTGCAGCAGCGCACCGAGCGCCGCCGAAGCCAGACCCTTCCCGAGCGATGAAACCACGCCGCCGGTGATGAATATGTACCGCGCCATGGGACTCAACCTTTAACGCCAGAAGTGCGATTCGCCAAAGCGAAACACGCGCCGCGACCAGAATTCATCGCGGCTGTGGGTGACTAAAAAACGAGAGTGAAGCCAGCAGCTTAATGGTGATTCCGGATGCAGGATGCCAGCTGCTTTCCTGCATGGCCACCCTGCCTTATTGGGACTGCGGAGCCTGCGGTGCCGCCGGTGCCTGCTTCTGCTGCTCGTCCGCCTTCTTCAGCGTGTCCAGGACACCGCCGCCGGTCGGCGGCGCCACCGGCGCCGCCCCGCCCGCCGGTTGCGACTGCGAAGGCGGCTGGCCGTCGATAATCGAAGCCGGCCTGCGATCGAGGCTTGCGAGCCACGACAGCAGCAGGCTGGTGGCGAAGAACCCGACCGCCAGCACGGCGGTCGTGCGGGTCAAGAGATTGGCAGTGCCGCGGCTGGACATGAAGCCGGCGCCGCCGCCCATGCCGAGCCCACCGCCTTCGGACTTCTGCAGCAGCACCGCGCCAATCAGCACGACGACGATCATGAGGTGAATGACAATGACGACAGTCTGCATCTTAACCTTCCGTCACAAGCGCGGCTCGGCCCGGCGCGGGCGAACGACGGCAACTTGCGGGGTTCACTGAATTTGCGCGGGTGTTACACGATCGGGCGGGGCAAAGCCACCCCCGATGCCGCTGCCCCTTAACTAGGGGCAGGCTTTTGCGATCGCAAGGAAGTCGGCCGCCTTCAGGCTGGCGCCGCCGACCAGCGCGCCGTTGACATTGGGAACGGCCATCAATTCGGACGCGTTCGACGGCTTGACCGAGCCGCCATAGAGGATCCGCATCGCGGCGCCCTCCCCGCTGAAGCGCTCGGTCAGCAACTCCCGGATAAACTTATGAATTTGTTCGACATCCGCCGTCGTCGGCGTCCGGCCAGTGCCGATCGCCCAAACCGGTTCGTAGGCGACGACCAGGTTTTCCGCACGGGCCCCCTCCGGCAGCGACAAGTTGAGCTGACCGCCGCAGATATCCAGCGTCTGCCCCGCGTCACGCTGCTGCTCGGTTTCGCCAATGCAGACGATGGCAACGAGACCCGCGCGCCAGACCGCTTCGGCCTTCTGCCGGATCAGGAGATCGCTCTCGCCGTGGTCGGCGCGTCGCTCCGAGTGCCCGACGATGACGGCTCTGGCGCCGGCATCCGCCAGCATCTCGGCCGAAATGTCCCCGGTATGTGCGCCCGACGGCTTGGGGTGGCAATCCTGCGCGCCGACGGCTATCGCGGCGTTGCCCCCGGCCTTTTCCACACAGGCTGAGATCAGGGTGGCCGGCGGGCACACCAGAAGGTCGGCTTTTGGTGCAAGCGCCGGGGCGCCCGCAAGCATTGCCTCGAACTCGGCCATTGAAGCTTTCAGGCCGTTCATTTTCCAGTTGCCGGCGATCAGGGGCCGGATGGCTTTGGTCATGGCAATATTCCCGCGAAGGAGCAGCTCAGCATGCGCTAGCAGAGCCGAACGGTCAGTTCCAGATCAACGCAGGCCTGCCCGCACTCTCTGCCCGAGGTTGCGAGGGCTGCATTGCATCTTTATGATGCTTTATCAATTCGGTGACGCCCTTTTGCAGCATCGGCTATAAGCGGCGCGACCCGGTTCCCCTTAAAGAACAAGTTGGACCCTATGCTTCGAGGAATGCGCAAAGCCTCATCAAACTGGCTCGGCAAAATCATTATGACCGTGGCCATGGGCGCGTTGATTGTCAGTTTCGGCGTTTGGGGCATCGCCGATATCTTCAGGGGCTTTGGCCAGTCCACCCTGGCGACCGTTGGTCACACTGAGATTTCCATCAATGAGTTCCGTCAGCTCTACACCGACAAGCTGCAGCAACTGGGGCGTCAGTTCGGCCGTCCGGTGACCCAGGACCAGGCGCGCGCCTTCGGTCTCGACCGCCAACTCCTCGAGCAGACGATCGCGGAGGCGACGCTCGACGAGGAAGTGCGCAGGCTCGGGCTTGGACAGTCCGACGCCGAAACGATGCGGGTGCTGTTTTCCGATCCGAATTTCAAGGGTGTAGGCGGCTCATTCGATCCGCAGCGCTTCCAGGCCATCATCCGCCAGTTCGGCTATACGGAAGCGCGCTACATCGCCGATCAGCGGCGCGTGTCGCTGCGGCGGCAGATTGCCGGCACGATTTCGGCGGGGCTCGAACCATCCAGGACGCTGCTGGAAGCGCTGAGCCGTTACCAGAACGAGCAGCGCTCGATCGAATACGTGAGACTCGATGCCGCCCAGGCCGGCACCATCGATCCGCCCTCGCCGGAAACGCTCGCCGGCTATTTCGACGAGCACAAGGCCCAATTTCGCGCGCCCGAATTCCGCAAGATCGCCTTTGTCGTGGTGACACCTGAGGAAATCGGCAAATGGTCGGACGTTTCCGACGATGACGCCAGGAAACTGTTTGAGCAGCGCAAGGATCGGCTGGGCACGCCGGAAAAGCGTGAGGTTTCGCAGATCGTATTTCCCAACATGGAGGAGGCAACCGCCGCGCGCGGGCGCATCGCTTCAGGCTTGTCGTTCGATGATCTTGCCAAGGAGCGCAAGCTCAAACCGGCCGACGTCGACCTCGGCATGATCGCCAAATCCGGCATTCTCGATCCTGCGGTTGCCGATGCCGCCTTCTCCCTCCCCTCGGGGGAAGTCAGCCAGCCGGTGCAGGGCCAGTTCGGCGTGGCGCTGGTCAAGGTCGGGGCGATTCAGCCTGCGGTCGAGCCGACTTTCGAGAGCGTCGCGCAAGACCTGAAGCGAGAAATCGCCACCGCGCGCGCCCGCGACCAGGTCTCGAGTCTGCGTGACAAGATGGAGGACGAACGCGGCGGCGGCGCCAGCGTGCTCGAAGCGGCGCAAAAGCTCGGGCTCGCAGCGACCACGCTCGATGCGGTCGATCGCTCGGGCCACCTGCCCGACGGGCAGCCAGCCAACGTCCCGCCGGGACTCGATGTCGTGGCTCAGGCCTTCAACAGCGATGTCGGCCAGGACAACGAGTCGATCTCCTATCACGGCGGCTATGTCTGGTTCGACGTGCTGGGCATCACCCCGCCGCGCGATCGCACGCTCGACGAGGTGAAGGACAAGGTCGAGGCGCGCTGGCGCGAGGACCAGATTGCCGGCCGCTTGCGGACGAAGGCCAATGAACTCGTGCAGAAGGTCGGTCAGGCCGGGAACCTCGCCGATCAGGCCGCGAGCATCGGAGCAAAGGTCGAGACCGCCACGGGCGTCAAGCGCGATGGCTCCGTACCTGGCCTGCCCCCGAGCGTCACCGCTGCCGTTTTCCGTACGGCAAAGGACGGTGTCGGTCAGGCCGAGGGACACACGGACGGCGAAAGGATCGTCTTCCGCGTGACCGATATCACCGTCCCGCCGCTCGATCCCAACTCCGAGGAAGCCAAGAAGCTGAAAGAGAACCTGCGGCGCGCCCTGGGTGACGAGCAGCTCGCGCAGTACGTCAGCAGATTGGAAAAAGAGATCGGCACGACCGTCAATGAGGCCGCCTTTGCGCAAGCCACGGGCGCCAGCAACAATAACTGAGCAGCCTTCGAAAGCACGCAATGGATGACCTCAAATCGATCATTGGCAAGGTCGCGACCGGTGCCACGCTGACCCGCGAGGAGGCGGTGACCGCGTTTGACAGCATGATGTCAGGCGAGGCGACGCCTTCGCAGATGGGCGGATTGTTGATGGCGCTGCGGGTGCGCGGCGAAACAGTCGAGGAGATCACCGGCGCGGTGTCGGCGATGCGCAGCAAGATGCTGCGGGTTACCGCCCCGACCGACGCCGTCGACATCGTCGGAACCGGGGGCGACGGCTCCGGGTCCGTGAACGTGTCCACCTGCGCCTCCTTCATCGTCGCCGGCGCCGGCGTGCCGGTTGCCAAGCACGGCAACCGCGCACTTTCCTCGCGCTCAGGCGCCGCCGACGTCCTGGCATCCCTCGGGGTCAGGATCGATCTTAAGCCGGAACAGGTCGGGCGCTGCGTCCGGGAGGCCGGCATCGGCTTCATGTTCGCGCCCGCCCACCACCCTGCGATGAAGAACGTCGGGCCTACCCGGGTCGAGCTCGCCACCCGTACGATCTTCAACCTCCTCGGCCCGCTCTCCAACC
The DNA here is from genome assembly GCA_964454955.1 of uncultured Bradyrhizobium sp. Taxonomy (GTDB): domain Bacteria; phylum Pseudomonadota; class Alphaproteobacteria; order Rhizobiales; family Xanthobacteraceae; genus Bradyrhizobium. The sequence continues at coordinate 23,473 of CAYVVB010000066.1, forward strand.
CGGCCGACGTCAAGCGGCAGATGGTCGGCGTCTTTTCGCGGCAGTGGGTGCAGCCGCTGGCGCAGGTTCTGAGAAACCTGGGCGCTGAATCGGTCTGGGTCGTGCACGGATCCGACGGGCTCGACGAGATCACGTTGACCGGCCCGACTTTCGTCGCAGCGCTCGAAAAGGGCGAGATCCGCACCTTCGAGGTGGCGCCGGAGGATGCGGGTCTGCCGCGCTGCGGCAGCGAGGGTCTGAAGGGCGGCGATGCCGAAGCGAACGCCATCGCCCTGCAAAGCGTGCTCGACGGCATGCCAAGCCCGTATCGCGATGTCGCGCTCGTGAATGCCGCGGCAGCCTTGATCGTGGCCGGCCGCGCTCACAATTTGAAGGAAGGTGTCGCCATTGGCCGGGAATCGCTCGACAGCGGCGCGGCGGCGGCGCGGCTGAAGCAGCTGATCGCGGTCTCCAACAGCTAGAAGCCCAGGCGCGCGATGTCGGACATTCTGACGAAGATCGAGGCTTACAAGCGCGAGGAGATCGCAGCCGCCAAGCGTGCGCGTCCGCTGGCGAGCCTCGAAGCGCTCGCGAGAGCCGCCCCGCCGGCACGGGGCTTCGTCAGCGCCATCCGCAAGAAGCACGCTGCGGGCGAATATGCGCTGATCGCCGAGATCAAGAAGGCCTCACCGTCCAAGGGCCTCATCCGCGCCGACTTCGATCCCCCCTCGCTCGCCAAGGCCTATGAAGCGGGCGGAGCGGCCTGTCTCTCGGTGCTGACGGATACGCCCTCCTTTCAGGGGCATCTCGATTTCATGGTGGCGGCGCGCGCCGCAACCCGACTGCCGGTGCTGCGCAAGGATTTCATCTTCGACACCTACCAGGTGGTCGAGGCCCGCGCCCACGCGGCCGATTGCATCCTGATCATCATGGCCGCGCTCGGCGACGGCGCCGCGAGGGACATCGAGGATGCGGCCCTCGCCCACGGCCTCGATGTGCTGGTTGAAATCCACGACCGCCAGGAGCTTGATCGCGCCCTGAAGCTTCGCTCACCCATGATCGGCATCAACAACCGGAACCTGCGCACCTTCGAGACCACGCTTGCGACCAGCGAGGCGTTGGCGCCGCTTGTTCCGAAGGATCGCCTGATCGTCGGCGAAAGCGGCATATTCGCGCCGGACGATCTGGCACGGCTGGCTCGCGTCGGCATTTCGACCTTCCTGGTCGGCGAAAGCCTGATGCGTCAGGCCGATGTCGCCGCCGCGACGCGCACGCTGCTGGCCCGGGCCCCGTCCGCAGCGACGAGGGCGCAGTGATGGCGGGCAAGATTTCCGAATCCCCAGTCCTCAGCCACATCGACTCCAGCGGCGAAGCGCGCATGGTGGACGTGTCGGAGAAAGCCGCCACCGAGCGCCTCGCGGTCGCCGAGGGCCGCGTCATCATGAGCAAGGCGACGCTGGAATTGATCGTTTCCGGCAACGCCAAGAAGGGCGACGTGCTGGGAACGGCGCGCATCGCGGGCATCATGGCCGCGAAGCGAACGGCGGAGCTGATCCCGCTGTGTCATCCGCTGGCCTTGTCGAAAGTCACCATCGACATTACCCCCGACGCCACGCTGCCCGGCTGTCTGGTGCAGGCGAGCGTCAAGGTGACCGGACCGACCGGGGTTGAGATGGAAGCTCTCACCGCGGTGTCGGTCGCCTGTCTTACGATCTACGACATGATCAAGGCGGTCGAACGCGGCGTGCGGATTGAAGGCATCCATCTCGTCGAGAAGAAGGGCGGCAAGTCCGGCCACTACCGCGCCTGACAGCCTCTCCGATCACACTTCCACGCGTCGTTGCGAAGTGATGGCAATCACTCCGAAGAGCATTTCGGCTGGCTTTACTGCACATTAACCCCGCTTGCTAACGTCCCCTCCATCTCGGAGTCGTAGCAAGGCTGGTGAACCGCCTCCTGGGATTGAAGCCTTCTGTTGGCCCGGCCAACCACCAATATCATGATGACAAGCGATGCCGCCCCGACTGATCCCGACGCAACGATGCGCGGCGGTCCGATTCGCTGGCTGATTGTCGGCGGCCTGTTCCTGATCGGATCGATCGCAATCGGCGCCACGATGATGGCGAGCAACTCTCGCGAGCGCGCATTGCGGGAGAGCCAGCGCGAACTCGAAAATACGGTGCTGCTGCTCTCGCGCCATTTCGACCAGCAATTTCAGGATTTCGGCGCAGTCCAGTACGACATTTCCAGCTTCGTCCGGTCAGCCGGCCTGGATACCGCCGAGCGTTTCAAGCGGCGCATGTCGAGCGATGACGTCCATGCGATGCTCAAGGCCAGGGTCGGCGCGCTCGCCTATGTTGGCGGTGTGACCCTGTTCGACCGCGATGGGACGCTGATCAATTCCTCAGGCGTCTGGCCGGTCCCGTCCGTCAACGTCGCGGATCGCAGCTATTTCCAGAGATTCAAGAACGATCCCCATTCGCCCGATGTTCTGATCCAGCCGGTCCACAGTCGCATTACCGGCGCGTGGACCACCGTGATTGCGCGCAAACTGACCGGGCCCGGCGGCGAGTTTCTCGGCGTTGTCGGACGCGGGCTCGAGCCGGTGAATTTCGAGGGATTCCTGGCGTCGGTGGCGCTCGGACCCGGCGCGGCCGTCGCCATGCACCACCGCGACGGAACCCTGCTTGCACGCTACCCTAACGCGCCCGAGATGATCGGCCGCAATTTCAAGCAGGGCCCCGACACCCAGCAGAAGGTCTTCGAGCTACCCAGCTACACGACGCGCCTGATCAGCCCGATCGACGGCAGGGAGAGACTGGTCTCATCTCATGCGCTGACCAATTTCCCGATCGTTATCGTCGCGACCATCACCAAGGATGCGGCGCTGGCCGCCTGGCAGGCGCAACTGGTCATCCTGATTGTGGTCGCCGGCGTATCGGTTCTCGCCATAGGGACATTGTTGTTGCTGGTCGCCCGCAAGCTGTCGCGGCAATACCGCGCGTCGCAGCAGCGGCTGATGCTGGAGAAGCAGCGCCTCGATCGCGCCGTCAACAACATGACGCAGGGCCTCCTGCTGTTCGACGCATCGCTGCGGCTCATTGTCTGCAACCCGCGCTATATCGAGATGTACGGGCTGTCGGCCGACGTCGTTAAGCCGGGCTGCAGCTTCCCGGACATCATCAGGCACCGGAAGGCAGCGGGATCGCTCGTCGGTGACGAGGAGGAATACATCGCCTCGGTGCTGCGCAACATTGGCCGCAGACAGGTCAGCGTCATCGACACCACCGGCGGCCGCTCCGTGCAGATCGTCAACGAACCGCTCGCGGACGGCGGGTGGATCGTGACCCACGAAGACATCACCGAGCGCCGCCAGGCCGAGCAGCGCATCGCCCATCTCGCCCATTACGATGCGCTGACCGAACTGCCCAATCGCGCGCTGTTCCACGAACGGCTGAAGCAGGAGCTGGCGCATATCGAGCCCGGCCGGCATCTCGCCGTGCACTACATCGATATCGACGAATTCAAGAGCGTCAACGACGCGCTCGGTCATCCGATCGGCGACGAATTGCTCAGAAATGTTGCCGCCAGCCTGAGCCGCTGCGTCGGGCAAACGGCCTTTGTTGCAAGGCTGGGCGGCGACGAGTTCGCCGTCATCCAGATGGCGGTCGACTCGCTCGATGACGTCGTCGATCTGGTCACGCGAGTATTCGACGCGATCAGGACGCCGTTCGATTGCCTCGGCCATCGCCTGACCACCGATGCCAGCATCGGCATCGCGCTCGCGCCCGACCACGGCGTCGACCTCGACCAGATCCTCAAGAACGCGGATCTGGCGATGTATGCCGCCAAGGCGGAGGGACGCCGGACCTATCGCTTCTTCGATCCCGAGATGGAAGCGCGGGTCAAGGTGCGCCGTGAGCTCGAGGTCGATTTGCGCCAGGCCATCGCCGCCGGCGCCCTCGACGTCTACTACCAGCCCTGCGTGAGTTTGCAGGACGACCAGGTCACCGGCTGTGAAGCGCTGGTGCGCTGGTGGCATCCGGAGCGCGGGATGATCTCGCCCGCGGAATTCATACCGATCGCCGAAGACAGCGGCCTCATCAATGAACTTGGCGAGTGGGTGCTGACCAGAGCCTGCGCCGACGCAACACGCTGGCCGGACGATGTCCGCCTCGCGGTGAACGTCTCGCCAGTGCAGTTCAAGAGCGGCACGCTGGCACTGAAGATCACGACTGCGCTGGCAGCAACGGGATTGCCGGCCTCTCGCCTGGAGCTGGAGATCACCGAAGCGGTGCTGATCCGGGATGATGAGACCGCGCTCGCCATCCTGCATCAGCTTCGTGGCATCGGCGTGCGCATCGCACTGGACGATTTCGGCACCGGCTATTCGTCACTGAGCTATCTGCACCGCTTCCCGTTCGACAAGATCAAGATCGACCGCTGCTTCGTCGAGGATGTCGCCGAGCCTGCCGGCTCGTCCTCCATCGTGCAAGCCGTTGTGGATCTCGCCAGCGCCCGCGATATGACGACGACCGCGGAAGGCGTGGAGACGGAGGCGCAGAAGCAATTGCTGCGCAAGCTCGGATGCTCCGAAATGCAAGGCTACCTTTTCAGCGCCGCCAAGCCCGCCGCCGAGATCGCCGAACTGCTGGCGTCCTACGGCGATGGTGCCGTCGTGCGGCGACGACAAGGGCGGCGCAAGGCCGCCCTCACCTAACTCCCTGCGGATAGTACGAACTCAGTTCGGCACCGTGGCCTTCGGAGCCGGCGGCACGTCGGCATTGACCGTGACGCCGCGCAAGACGTTGTAGGCCGCGGCCAGCGCCTTGTCGTCCTTCTCGTCAGGCGGCACGTAGGATTGCGAGCCGGTCTGCTCCTTGCCTTCCGCGGACAGATGGCCGCGCATCGAGGCCTCGCCCTGGGTGTCCGCACGGCCCTTCAGCTCGTCCGGCACGGTCTGCAGCACTTCGATGTCGGGTGTGACCCCCTGCGCCTGGATCGAGTGACCCGACGGCGTGAAATAGCGCGCCGTGGTCAGCGCCAGCGCGCCATTGCCGGCACCGAGCGGAATGATCGTCTGCACCGAGCCCTTGCCGAAGGAGCGCGTGCCGATCAGCGTGGCGCGCTTGTGATCGTGCAGGGCCCCGGCGACAATCTCGGACGCCGACGCCGAACCGCCATTGATCAGCACGATGAGCGGCTTGCCTTTGGTGAGATCACCGCCGCGCGCGGAAAAGCGCTGCGTTTCCTCGGGATTGCGACCACGCGTCGAAACCACCTCGCCCCGCGGCAGGAAGGCGCTCGACACCGCGACCGCCTGGTCGAGCAGGCCGCCCGGATTGTTACGCAGGTCGACCACGAAGCCGGCGAGCTTCTCCGGCGGGATCTGCTTCTCGACGTCGGCGATCGCCTTGTGCAGGCCGTCGCTGGTCTGCTCGTTGAACGAGGTGATGCGGATGTAGCCGATATCGTTGCCCTCGACGTGATAGCGAACCGGCTTGACGTGAATGATCTCGCGGGTGATGGCGACGTCGAACGGCTCGTCCTTGCCCTTGCGAACGATCGTGAGCTTGGTCTTGGTGTCGGCCGCACCCTTCATCTTGTTGACCGCCTGCTCCAGCGTCAGGCCTTGCACCGCCTCGCCGTCGATCTGGGTGATCAGGTCGCCCGACATGATGCCGGCCTTTGCAGCCGGCGTGTCGTCGATCGGCGCCACGACCTTGACGAGGCCGTCTTCCATCGTGACTTCGATGCCGAGCCCGCCGAACTCGCCCGACGTGGTTTCCTGCATTTCGCGCCACGCCTTGTCGTTCATGTAGCGCGAATGCGGATCGAGCGCGGAGACCATGCCGTTGATAGCGCCTTCGATCAGCTTGGTGTCGTCGGGCCTCTCGACATAATCGGCCCTGACGCGCTCAAAAACTTCGCCAAACAAATTGAGCTGCGAGTAGGTATCGGAGCCCGCGGCGGTGGCCCTGGCAATCAGTTGCGCGCTCTGGGGCTGTGTCACCAGAAGTGTGAGGCTCACGCCTGTCACGGAACCCAATAAAAAAAGCCAGTTCTTTCGCATGGCTGCCGCTGCCTTCCCGCGCTGTCCATCTGGTCGGATCAAGTAAGATCGAAACGACAAGCTCACAATACCTTTCTGGTTTCTTCAAGGCCAATCTGCCAGGTCGACGGTCTGGTGCCGAAACCGCGCCTGGCACGAACCGCGAGCCAATGGCCGAACTGCGGGGGCACCTTCTGAAACGGCCCGTCCACGCCCAATTTCAAGGCAGCATCCATCGGCCAATTGGGATTGTTCAGGATTTCCCTGCCGATCGCGATCAGGTCAGCCTTTCCATTTTGTAAGATTTGCTCGGCCTGATCACCATGGATGATGAGCCCGACCGCCATGGTCATGATCTTCGCGTGCTCGCGGACAAATTCCGCGAGCGGGACCTGGTAGTTGTATTTGATTTCATTCCCCAGAATGGGCGCAGCATCGGTGATGCCGCCGGAGGAGCAGTCGATCACGTCGACGCCTTTGGCTTTCAGGACCTTCGCCAATCGGACGCTTTGCTCCGGCCCGAAGCCGGCGTGATCTTCCACCGACAAGCGGACGAACAACGGCTTGTCCTCGGGCCATTGGGTACGGACGGCTTCGGTCACCTCGACGAGAAAGCGCATCCGCTTCTCTTCCGAACCGCCGTATTCGTCGGTGCGCCGGTTGGAATGCTCGGACAGAAACTCGTGCACGAGATAACCGTGAGCACCGTGCAATTCCAGCACCTCAAAGCCGGCCTGCCGCGCGCGGCGCGCGGCCTCTCCCCAGGCCTGCACCAGGTCCTTCACCTCGCGCCTCTCCAGCGCTCTGGGCACCGGCCATTTCTCGTTGTGCGCGATCGCGCTGGGCGCGACCGGCGTCCACGCGTCCCAATCCTCGATCTCCGGCGTGCGCTGTAGCGGACCGCCGCCTTCCCAGGGGCGATGGGCGCGCGCCTTGCGGCCGGAATGGCCGAGCTGGATGCCCGGGACGGCGTTCTGCTGCTTGATGAAGTTTGCGAGCCGCTTCAACGGCTCGACGAAGGCGTCATCCCAGATGCCGAGATCGCCGATGGTGCCGCAGCCGCGCCGTTCGACCTTGGTCGATTCGACGATCACAAGACCGGCGCCGCCGGCGGCGAATTTACCGGCGTTCATCAGGTGCCAGTCGGTCGGGAAACCGTTGACGGCCGAATACTGATGCATGGGCGGCACCACCACGCGGTTACGCAGGGTCACGTCCCGGATCGACAGCGGCGTAAACAGCAGCGGAGCAGTCATTAAATTTCCTTAAGGCTTCCTCGGCAGCCGGCTCTGTCGGCACGTCAATAAACAGCCTACGCCCGGCTTCGCCCCCAAGCCATGCAATTTTGGGATGGCGTGAAGCCTCGCGAAGCGATACCCGAAAGGCACCAACCAAAGCATCACAATTCCGGGAGGACACTCATGAATGACGCGACCCCGATCCGGCCAACCCGGAACGTCGAACTTGGCGCGAGCGACGAACCCTTCCAGAACCTGCACGAATTCATCCGCAAGGCGCGCGTCAACGTCAACCAGAACGCCTGGGACTACATCGTCGGCGCAGCGGAAACCGAGACCACGATGCGGCGCAACCGCATGGCGCTGGACGAGATCGCGTTCCGGCCGCGCGTGCTGCGCGACGTCTCGAAGGTCGACGCCTCCGCCGAACGGTTCGGCCGCAAGCTGCGCCTGCCGGTCATGATGGCGCCGGTCGGAGCGCTGGAAATCTTCGATCCCGCAGGTGCGGCCGCGGTGACGCGGGCGGCTGGCAAATTCGGCGCCGCCCACATGCTGAGCTCGGTTTCCGACCCGGGCCTGGAGAAGGTCGCCGAGGCTGCCCCTGATGCGCTGCGCCTCTATCAGCTCTATGTGCGCGGCGACGACGCCTTCGTCGAGGACTCCGTCAGCCGTGCGATATCCAACGGCTACACCGCCTTCTGCCTCACGGTGGATACCGCGCATTACAGCCGGCGCGAACGCGATATCGCCAAGCGTTATGTCCGCGAGAGCCGCATGCGCGCCACCGGCGGCGACTACCAGAAGGCGCTGAGCTGGCGCACCGTGAAGCTGATCAAGGACAAGTACAAGATTCCGCTGATCATCAAGGGCATCGCCACGGCCGAAGACACGGCCATCGCGCTCGATCACGGCGTCGACTGGATCTACGTCTCCAACCATGGCGGCCGTCAGCTCGATCACGGCCGCGGCGCCATGCATGTCCTCCCCGAGATCATCGATGCGGTGAAGGGCCGCGCCAGGATCATGGTCGATGGCGGCTTCTGCCGCGGCTCCGATGTGGTGAAGGCGATCGCGCTCGGCGCCGACCTCGTCGGCATCGGCCGCCTGCAATGCTGGGCGCTGGCTGCCGCCGGCGAGACTGGCGTGCTGCGGATGCTGGAACTCCTGGAGGACGAGGTGATCCGCACGCTCGGCCTGCTCGGCGTCACCTCTTTCGCCGAGCTCAACAAGTCCTATCTGCACCCGGCAACCGCGACGAATGCACCGAGCGTGTTCAGCGCGTTCCCGCTTTTCGACATCGAACCGTATCGGTATTGAGCTATAGAGGGCGGGCATTCTCACAACTGTTGTCTCTGGACCATGTCGACCCCTGCCCGCCTCTCGCCCGGTGTTGCCGATGCGCTGCTGTTCGACCTCGGCCGCGTCGTGATCAATGTCGATTTCGGCAAAGCCCTGTCGTGCTGGGCCGCGCATGCCGGCTGCGCGGCTTCCGACCTGGCCGCGCGGTTTGCTCCCGACGAGTCCTATCGGCACCATGAAACCGGCAGGCTGAGCGATGCCGAATATTTCGAATGCCTGCGCTCCACACTCGGCATCGCGATCTCCGACGCCCAGTTCCTGGAAGGCTGGAACGCGATCTTCGCCGGCGAGATGCCCGAGATCGCCAATCTGCTTGCGCGCGCCGGCAGGCACCTGCCGCTCTACGCGTTCTCCAACACCAACCGGCCGCATGTCGAATATTTCTCCACGGCCTATGCGGATGTGCTGGGCCATTTCCGCGAAGTGTTTCTGTCCTCGACCATCGGCCTGCGCAAACCGGACGCCGCTGCGTACGATCATGTGGTGAAGGCGATCGGCGCGCCGGCCTCGCGCATCGTCTTCTTCGACGATATCGTCGAGAATGTCGAAGGCGCGCGCTCCGTCGGCATTCACGCGGTTCATGTCAGATCCTCCGCCGACATCGCGGAAGCACTGGATGCGCTCGGGATATAACCTCGGAAATGTCATTCCGGGACACGCGAAGCGTGAACGACGGTCCGCGATTGCGCACCTGAGAATCTCGCGCCTCAACCTCTGGATTCCGGGTTCGCCTCTTCGAGGCGTCCCCGGAATGACGACGGAGGTCGTGGCAGACACAGATTCTCGTTCTCGCGGCGGAATTCGCCCGAGTTTTGCATCCTTCTTCGCCCTCTTTAAGAATCAGAGGGCGCAGGGAAGACCGGGTGCCCGCTTGCACCCACGGCCCCCGCGCAAAAAATGATTGCGCGAGCGCGCGTTGACCACAGGTACAGGCGGTAACAACCGGCCTTCCCTGCGCAGTGGTTTACGGCTTATTTCGCGCTCTTCCCGGTGAACCAGCGTTTGTCACCGTCATAAGCGCGATGCGAAGCATCGTC
>CAYVVB010000067.1:0-9210 GCA_964454955.1 uncultured Bradyrhizobium sp.
TCGCTGCTGATCGGCGACAAATGCGGCGCGCACACCGTGCCCTACATCGAGGCGAAGAACTCCTCGGCGACCTTCGAGCACGAGGCGACGACCTCGAAGATCTCCGAGGACGTGCTGTTCTACTGTACCCAGCGCGGGCTGAGCGAGGAGGAGGCGGTCGGCCTCGTCGTCAACGGCTTCGTCAAGGACGTGCTGCAGCAATTGCCGATGGAGTTCGCCGTCGAGGCGCAGAAGCTGATCTCGATCTCCCTCGAAGGGAGCGTGGGCTGATGATCGTCGAATGTGACAGGCAAGGAGATGTAGGATGACGGCGCTCCTCGAAATCCGGAATCTGCGGGCTGAAATCGATGGCCGGCAAATCCTCAACGGCCTTGACCTCACCGTCAACGCCGGCGAAATCCACGCGATCATGGGGCCGAACGGCGCCGGCAAGTCGACGCTCTCCTATGTCCTGGCGGGCAGGCCGGGTTATGAAATCACCGGCGGCGAAGTCCTGTTCAACGGCGAAGACCTGCTCGCCATGGAGCCGGACGAGCGCGCCGCCAAGGGGCTGTTCCTCGCGTTTCAATACCCGCTGGAAATTCCGGGTGTGGCCACGCTGACCTTCCTGCGGACGGCGCTCAATGCGCAACGCAAGAAACGCGGCGAAGACGAGCTTTCCTCGCCCGACGTGCTGAAGCGCGTGCGCGAGCTCGCCAAGGGCCTGAGTATCGATGCCGAGATGCTGCGCCGCCCACTCAATGTCGGATTCTCCGGCGGTGAGAAGAAGCGGAACGAGACGCTGCAGATGGCCCTGCTGGAGCCGAAGCTCTGCGTGCTCGATGAGACCGATTCCGGCCTCGATATCGACGCGCTGAAGGTCGTTGCAAGCGGCGTCAATCAGCTGCGCTCGGACAAGCGCGGCATGATCGTGATCACCCATTACCAGCGGCTGCTGGATTACATCGTGCCCGATGTCGTCCACGTTCTCTCCGCGGGCCGCATCGTGAGAACGGGCGGCAAGGAGTTGGCCCTGGAACTGGAAGCGACGGGCTACGCGCAATATCAGGGCGAGGCGGCCTGACGCTCATGAACGCCGATCTTCGCCCGATCAAGAGCAAGGCCGAGCTTGGGCTCGCCGAATTGTTCGCATCCGCCCGCCGAGGCCTGCCCGGCGGGGCGGCGGTTTCCGATCTGCGTGCCATCGCCTTCGAGCGCTTCGCCGCCGCCGGCTTGCCGCATGCACGGGTCGAGGACTGGAAATACACCGATCTGCGCCGGCTCATGCAGGATGCCAAGCCGCTCGCGGGCGTGCCGGACACGCAAGCGAAGGCGGGCGCCAGGGATGCAGGCAGCTTGTTCGCTGCTCTGGGCTTCCGGCGGCTCACGATCGTGGATGGGTCGTTCGTTGCGGAATTGTCCGATCTCGCCGGCCTGGAACCAGGGCTCACGGTGCAGCCGATGGCGACCGCCTTGGCGGCGGATGACCTGTTGCGCGCGCAGCGCTTCAGCCCGACGGCCGACGATGATGCGGTGCTGGCGCTCAACACCGCGCTGGCAGCGGATGGCGTCGTGATCGAGGTCGCGCCGGGGGCGAAAATCGATCGTCCGATCCATCTGGCCTTTGTCACCACGACCGAGGCCGCGGCGGCTTATGTGAAATCCCTCGTGGTGATCGGGGAGCGCGCCCGGGCGACCGTCGTGGAGACCCATGAGGGGCCGGAGGGCTCGCCCTATCAAATCAATTCCGTGCTTCAGATGCTGGTGGGCGATCATGCCGAGGTCGAGCATATCAAGGTAACCCAGGAGGGCGATGCTGCCTTCCATATGGGGACGCTGCTCGCGAACATCGGCAGCCATGCCACCTTTCGCGAATTCGGCCTGACCACCGGCGGCGCCGTGGTGCGCAATCAGTTGCTGGTGCGGCTCGCCGGCGAAGGCACCACTGCGACGGTTCATGCCGCCAGCCTCCTGGCGCACCGGCAGCATGCGGACATCACGCTCACGGTCGACCACCAGGCGCCGCACTGCCAAAGCCGCGAGCTGTTCAAGTCCGTGGTCGACGATGAGGCGCGTGCGGTCTTCCAGGGCAAGATCGCGGTGCGGCCGGATGCGCAAAAGACCGACGGGAAGATGATGGCGCGCGGGCTTCTCTTGTCCGATGCTGCCGAGTTCGACTGCAAGCCCGAACTCGAAATCTTTGCCGACGACGTGCAGTGCGGCCACGGCTCCACGACGGGCGCGCTCGACGAGGAGCTCAAATTCTATCTTCAGGCCCGCGGCATTCCGGAAAAGCAGGCCGAGGCGCTGCTGATCCAGGCCTTTGTCGGCGAGGTCATCGAGGCTATCGCGCACGACGGCGCCCGTGATGCGCTGCTCGCTGCCATGACGTCGTGGTTGGACCGGCGAGGCTGATCCGATGCATCCCGCGGTTGCCAACGGAAGTTACGATGTCCATCGCCTCCGCGAGGACTTCCCGATCCTTTCCATGCAGGTCCATGGCAAGCCGCTGGTCTATCTCGACAACGCGGCGTCCGCCCAGAAGCCGAAAGCCGTGCTCGACCGGCTCACGCAAGCCTATACATCGGAATACGCCAACGTTCATCGCGGCCTGCATTATCTCGCCAACGCCGCCACGGAGGCCTATGAGGGGGCTCGCGCCAAGGTAGCGGGCTTTCTCAATGCCGCCCGCAATGAGGAAATCGTCTTCACCCGGGGCGCAACCGAGGCCATCAACCTGGCGGCCCAGACGTTCGGGCGGGAGCGCATCAAGCCGGGCGATGAGATCGTGCTCTCGATCATGGAGCACCATGCCAACATCGTGCCCTGGCATTTTCTCAGGGAGCGCCATGGCGCCGTCATCAAATGGGCGCCGGTGGACGACGACGGCAATTTTCTGCTCGACGAGTTCGAGCGCCTGCTCACCGATCGCACCAGGATGGTGGCGATCACGCAGATGTCGAACGTGCTCGGCAGCGTGGTGCCGGTCAAGGATGTCGTCAGGATCGCGCATGCGCGCGGCATCCCGGTCCTGGTGGACGGTTCGCAAGGATGCGTGCACCTCGATGTCGACGTCCGCGATATCGATTGCGATTTCTACGTGATCACCGGCCACAAGCTCTACGGCCCGACCGGCATCGGGGCGCTTTACGGCAAATATGAGCATCTCGCTGCCATGCCCCCGTTCAACGGCGGTGGCGAGATGATCCGCGAAGTAGCGAAGGACTGGGTCACCTACGGAGATCCGCCCCACAAGTTCGAGGCCGGGACCCCGCCGATCGTCCAGGCCATCGGGCTCGGGGCCGCGATCGACTACATCAATTCGATCGGCAAGGAACGGATCCGCAAGCATGAAAACGCGCTGCTCGCGTACGCGCAGGACAGGCTCCGCGGGATCAATTCGTTGCGGATCATCGGAACGGCGGTCGGCAAGGGCCCGCTGATTTCTTTCGACATGAGTTGCGCGCATGCCCACGACTTCGCAACCGTGATCGACCGGTCCGGCGTCGCGGTTCGCGCCGGCACCCATTGCGCGATGCCGCTGCTGGATCGTTTCGGCGTGCCGGCCACCTGCCGTGCGTCCTTTGCGCTTTATAACACGCAGGAAGAGGTCGATGCGCTGGCAGGTGCGCTGACGAAGGCGCAGGAGTTGTTCTCATGAGCGGACGAGCAGGCGTCAAACCGAAGAACAAGCCGATGGCGCGCGTCGTGTGTGATGCGCGGCTTCGCAAAGCCGCAGCGGGCGCCGGCTCGCGGAGCAGCCGCGAGTTCAGCGCGGGCGAGAGGGTGCGCTCCGTGACGCTGATCAAGAACGACGGGATGTACCCGCACAAGGATGTCGGCGAGCCGCTGGTGCGGCCCGGCGATGCCGGGATCGTGCGGCAGAGCTGGCGCTTTCTGGGTGATGTCTACTATACGGTGGAATTCGCGGCACAGGCCGTCTTCGTCATCATGCGCGGCCGCGAGATGGTGAGGATCGGCGAGGGCATCGACCTCGCGGTGTAGCACGCACGCCTCAGGCCGCCTCCGACAGCGCGGCTTGCGCGTCGGCGCGCATCCGCCCGACCATGGAGCGGAATCCGTTGGAACGCTGCGGCGTGAGATGTTCGCGCAAGCCCAGCCGCTCGAACAGCAGGATCGGATCGGCAGTGAGGATTTCGTCGGCGGCCCGGCCTGACAGCATGGTGGTCAGGATGGCGACGAGGCCGCGAACGATATGGGCGTCGCTGTCGCCGGCAAAGCGGAGAACGGGGCGCCCGCGACTGCGGTCGACCGTTGTGGCGAGCCAGACCTGACTGACGCAGCCCTGCACCTTGTTGGCTTCCGTACGCTCTTCCTCGGGCAACGGGGAGAGGCTGCGGCCGAGCTCAATGACGTAGCGATAGCGGTCGTCCCATTCGTCGAGCAGCGAGAAGTTCTCGATGATCTCGTCGAGCAAGGGAGCGCTGTTCGGAAGCGATTGGTCCATTGGCTTGACCTCGGCGGGAGCGGGCCTCGCCCGCTCTTTGATATGGATCAAATCTGCCAAGCAAGCTCCGTACCGCGATCGCAATCGGCGAAGACACCGCGCAAAAGTGCATCGGTCGCGCAATCGGCCATTGTTTCGTTTCGAACAGGACCGAACGCCGACGTCCGCTGCCACCCTGTCATGTCGGGTTTGCAACAACACTCCGATGGCTAGCTATGTGCCTCCAAATGCGCTGATTTTTCCGTTCGCCGCGCGCTGGCACGCCGGTTGCAAATTGCTTAGCGGAAGGTGCGGTTGCTGGCTTTTGCTCTCGCAGAACACGCGAAGGCGAGCACCTGCTCCGCGGGAGCTAGTGGCCCGTCATCGCCAACAGGAAACCTGAGGATACCAGCATGAGTCTCGCCACGACGCAGAGTGTCGCAGAAATCAAGGCCCGCAACAAAGCGCTTATCGACGAAGTGCTGAAGGTCTACCCGGAGAAGACCGCGAAAAGGCGCGCCAAACATCTGAACGTGCATGAGGCCGGCAAGTCGGATTGCGGTGTCAAATCGAACCTGAAGTCGATCCCCGGGGTGATGACCATCCGCGGCTGCGCCTATGCCGGCTCGAAGGGCGTGGTGTGGGGGCCGATCAAGGACATGATCCACATCAGCCACGGCCCGGTCGGCTGCGGCCAGTATTCCTGGGCGGCGCGCCGCAACTACTACATCGGCACGACGGGCATCGACACCTTCGTGACCATGCAGTTCACCTCCGATTTCCAGGAAAAGGACATCGTGTTCGGTGGCGACAAGAAGCTCGCCAAGATCATCGACGAGATCCAGGAGCTGTTCCCGCTCAACATCGGCATCACCATCCAGTCGGAATGTCCGATCGGCCTGATCGGCGACGACATCGAGGCGGTGTCGAAGGTGAAGTCGAAAGAATATGACGGCAAGACGATCGTGCCGGTACGCTGCGAAGGTTTCCGCGGCGTGTCGCAATCGCTCGGCCACCACATCGCCAACGACGCGGTGCGGGACTGGATCTTCGACAAGATCGATCCGGCAGCCGCGCCACGTTTCGAGCCGACGCCGTACGATGTCGCGATCATCGGCGACTACAACATCGGCGGCGACGCCTGGTCGTCGCGCATCCTGCTCGAAGAAATGGGCCTGCGCGTCATCGCGCAGTGGTCGGGCGACGGCTCGCTGGCGGAACTGGAGGCGACGCCGAAGGCGAAGCTCAACGTTCTGCATTGCTATCGCTCGATGAACTACATCTCGCGCCACATGGAAGAGACATTCGGCATTCCCTGGTGCGAATACAATTTCTTCGGCCCCAGCAAGATCGCCGAGTCGCTGCGCAAAATCGCCGGTTATTTCGACGACAAGATCAAGGAGGGCGCGGAGCGGGTGATCGCGAAGTATCAGCCGCTGATGGATGCGGTGATCGCCAAGTACCGGCCGCGGCTGGAAGGCAAGACCGTGATGCTGTTCGTCGGCGGCCTTCGTCCCCGCCACGTGATCGGCGCCTATGAAGATCTCGGCATGGAAGTCGTCGGCACCGGCTACGAATTCGGTCACAATGACGACTACCAGCGCACCGCCCAGCACTACGTCAAGGACGGCACGCTGATCTACGACGACGTCACCGGGTACGAGTTCGAGCGCTTCGTCGAAAAGATCCAGCCCGATCTGGTCGGCTCCGGCATCAAGGAAAAATACGTATTCCAGAAGATGGGCGTGCCGTTCCGCCAGATGCATTCCTGGGACTATTCGGGTCCGTATCACGGCTATGACGGGTTCGCGATCTTCGCGCGCGACATGGACATGGCGATCAACTCGCCGATCTGGAAGAAGACCAAGGCGCCCTGGAAGGACGTCCCGAAGCCGAAGCTGATGGCTGCGGAATAATTGGCTGCGGAATAACCGGATGGCGCGGCTCTCTTCCCGAGAGCCGGAGCCGACTTAGATCACGATTTCTGAAAGGGTAGCACCACCATGGCGCAGAATGCCGAACACGTGCTCGATCATTTCGAGCTATTCCGCGGTCCGGAATATCAGCAGATGCTGGCGAACAAGAAGAAGATGTTCGAGAATCCTCGCGATCCCGCGGACGTCGAACGCATCCGCGAGTGGGCCAAGACGCCGGAGTATCGCGAAAAGAACTTTGCCCGCGAAGCGTTGACGGTCAATCCGGCCAAGGCCTGCCAGCCGCTCGGCGCGGTCTTCGTCGCCGTGGGCTTCGAGGGGACCATCCCCTTCGTGCACGGCTCCCAGGGCTGCGTCGCGTATTACCGCAGCCACTTGTCGCGCCACTTCAAGGAGCCGTCGTCCTGCGTCTCCTCGTCGATGACGGAAGACGCCGCGGTGTTCGGCGGCCTCAACAACATGATCGACGGGCTTGCCAACACCTACAACATGTACAAGCCCAAGATGATCGCGGTTTCCACGACCTGCATGGCGGAGGTGATCGGCGACGACCTCAACGCCTTCATCAAGACCTCGAAGGAAAAGGGCTCGGTTCCGGCGGAGTTCGACGTGCCGTTCGCCCACACGCCCGCTTTCGTCGGCAGCCACGTGACCGGTTACGACAATGCTCTGAAGGGTGTTCTGGAGCACTTCTGGGACGGCAAGGCAGGCACCGCACCGAAACTCGAGCGAAAGCCGAATGAGAAAATCAACTTCATCGGCGGCTTCGACGGCTACACCGTGGGCAACATTCGCGAGATCAAGCGCATCTTCGAATTGATGGGCATCGAATACACCATCCTTGCCGACAATTCCGACGTGTTCGATACGCCGACCGACGGCGAGTTCCGCATGTATGACGGCGGCACCTCGCTCGAGGACGCGGCCAACGCGGTTCACGCCAAGGCGACCGTCTCCATGCAGCAATGGTGCACGGAGAAGACGCTTCCGTTCATCGAGGCGCACGGCCAGGAAGTGGTCGCCTTTAACCATCCGGTCGGCGTGTCGGCAACCGACGAGTTCCTGATGGCGCTGTCGCGCATCTCCGGCAAGGAGATCCCGGAGGAGCTGGCGCGCGAGCGCGGGCGCCTGGTCGATGCGATGGCGGATTCTACTGCGCATATCCACGGCAAGAAATTCGCGATCTACGGCGATCCCGACCTCTGCTATGGCCTTGCGGCGTTCCTGCTCGAACTCGGTGCCGAGCCAACCCACGTGCTCGCGACCAATGGCAACAAGGCCTGGGAAGAGAAGATGCGGGCCCTGTTCGCGAGTTCGCCCTTTGGGCAGAACTGCCATGTCTATCCGGGGCGCGATCTCTGGCACATGCGCTCGCTCCTGTTCACCGAGCCGGTCGATTTCCTGATCGGCAACACCTATGGCAAGTATCTGGAGCGTGACACCGGCACGCCGCTGATCCGCATCGGTTTCCCGGTGTTCGATCGCCACCATCATCATCGCTATCCGGTGTGGGGCTATCAGGGCGGCATGAACGTGCTGGTGAAGATTCTCGACAAGATTTTCGACGAGATCGACAAGAACACCAGCGTTCCCGCCAAGACCGACTACAGCTTCGACATCATCCGCTGATGACGAACTGACATGCGCCACGACAGGCACCGCGAGAGCTGGTGCCTGTCGTGGGGAGCGCGCGATGGGCTGGTCTTCGTACATGACCTCGGTTGAGGGGAGAGACAGATGAGTTCGCTTTCGGCCACCATCCAGAACGTGTTCAACGAGCCGGGTTGCGGCAAGAACGCGAACAAGTCGGAGGCCGAACGCAAGAAGGGCTGCACCAAGCAGCTTCAGCCCGGGGGAGCTGCAGGCGGCTGCGCCTTCGACGGGGCCAAGATCGCGCTGCAGCCATTCACCGATGTCGCCCATCTGGTTCATGGCCCGATCGCCTGTGAGGGCAATTCCTGGGACAATCGCGGCGCCGCGTCGTCCGGTTCGAACATCTGGCGGACCGGCTTCACCACCGACATGAACGAAACCGATATCGTGTTCGGCGGCGAAAAGCGGCTTTACAAGGCGATCAGGGAAATCATCGAGAAGTACAATCCGCCGGCGATTTTCGTCTATCAGACCTGCGTTCCCGCCATGATCGGCGATGACATCAATGCAGTCTGCAAGGCGGCTTCGCAGAAGTTCGGCAAGCCGGTCATTCCGGTCAACGCGCCAGGCTTCGTCGGCCCGAAAAACCTCGGCAACAAGCTTGCCGGCGAAGCGCTGCTCGAGCATGTCATCGGCACGCAGGAGCCCGAATACACTACGCCCTACGACATCAACCTGATAGGCGAATACAATCTTTCCGGCGAGCTCTGGCAGGTAAAGCCGCTGTTCGACGAACTCGGCATCCGCATCCTGTCCTGCATTTCCGGCGACGGGAAATACCGCGAAGTGGCCTCCTCGCACCGGGCCCGCGCCGCGATGATGGTGTGCTCCAAGGCCATGATCAACGTCGCGCGCAAGATGGAGGAGCGCTACGGCATCCCGTTCTTCGAAGGTTCGTTCTACGGCATCCAGGATTCCAGCGACTCGCTGCGCGAGATCGCACGGCTCCTGGTCGAGCGCGGCGCGCCCGCCGAATTGATCGACCGCACCGACGCGGTGATCGCCCGGGAAGAGGCGCGCGCCTGGGCGGCGATCGAGCCCTTCAAGCCCCGCTTCAAGGGCAAGAAAGTCCTGCTGATCACCGGCGGCGTCAAATCCTGGTCGGTGGTGGCGGCGCTGCAGGAAGCGGGCCTGGAGCTCGTCGGCACCAGCGTGAAGAAGTCCACCAAGGAGGACAAGGATCGCATCAAGGAGCTG
>CAYVVB010000068.1:0-7708 GCA_964454955.1 uncultured Bradyrhizobium sp.
CTTCCTTGCGGCCGGATCGGTACGCACCAGGCAGAAGATCCAGTCGGCGTGGTTGGCGTAGGACGTCCAGATCTTCTGGCCGTTGATGATGAAGTCGTCGCCATCGCCTTCCGCACGGGTCTGCAGCGAGGCGAGATCGGATCCGGCGTTGGGTTCGGAATAGCCCTGGCACCAGCGGATCAGGCCCGCAGTGATCTTCGGCAGATGCTCCCTCTTCTGCGCCTCGGTGCCGTATTTGAGCAGCGCCGGCCCCAGCATGGAGATGCCGAACGATGTCAGCGGCGCCCGCGCGCCGATAGCCGCCATTTCCTGCCGGACGATCTTGGCTTCTTCGCCGTCGAGCCCTCCGCCGCCGTATTCGCTCGGCCAATGCGGCACGGTCCAGCCCTTGTCGCGCATGCGATTGAACCAGACGCGCTGAGGCTCCGAGGAAAATGTCGCATTGCGACCACCCCAAAACGTGTCCTCTTCCGAGGTCATGGGCCTGCGCATCTCCGGCGGGCAATTGGCCTCGAGCCAGGCGCGGGTCTCTGCGCGGAACTTTTCCAGATCAGCCATTGCGTACGCTTTCCGTGGTCGACAGGTCGGATCGACCTTAGCGTGCACTTTACCGATTTCAACATGTCTGTTGCGCGAGATCGCGGCGGCCGCGGCTGTGGCCAACGCGTCGCAAGGGCGATATCGGTTGAGGGGTCAACGATCAAGAAGCGAGGAAACGAGAATGAGGCTCAAGCTGCTTTCGCCTGGCGCAATGAACGCCGACCAGAAGCAAACCTATGACGAGGCGATCGCGGGCAAACGCGGCTCCGCGCCGCCGCCGATGATGGCCTGGCTCAACAGCCCGGAAATGGCGCGCCACGCCACGCGCCTCGGCGAGACGCTGCGGTTCAACACGATGTTTCCGCCAAAGCTCTCGGAGATCGCGATCCTGGTCACCGCACGGCACTGGACCGCGCATTACGAATGGTGGGCGCACAAGCGGCTGGCGCTGAAGGGCGGCATGGATCCCGACATCATCGACGCCATCCGCGACCGTCGCATGCCGGAGTTCGACGATCCCAGGGCGCAGATGATTTATGAGGTCGCAAAATCCCTGCACGAGGGCCATGGCCTCTCCAGGGCGCTCTATGATGACGCCGTCAAACTCCTGAGCGAGCGCGGGCTGGTCGAGGTCATCGGGCTGTGCGGCTACTATACGATGGTGTCGATGACGCTGAACACGTTCGAGTTCGAGCTGCCCGCAGGCGAAGTGTCGGAGCTGCTTTAGCGGAAGACGCAGGATTGTCGCCCGGATGAGCGAAGCAACATCCGGGTTTCACTTCGGTGCTGCCCCGGACGTCGCTTCGCTCATCCGGGCTACCCTGGATCGAACCATGATCATCGCAGCCGCGGCAACCTGCAGCGCGATGCAGCCATAGAAAGGCAGGGTGTAGCTGCCGGAGATGTCGCGCAGGAGCCCGACCGCGCCGGGCCCGAATGCATAGGTGACCTGGTTGATGGCGGTGCTCATGCTGATCAGGACGCCGAAGGAGGCTGGCGCGAACTCCCGCTGCACGATCAGTGACGGCAGCGTGATCAGATTGCCGACGGAGAAGCCGAAAACCGCGCAGGCGGCGATCAGCAGTATTTCGTTGCGCGAATTGATGATGACTGCGAGCGCGACCGCCTGGCTCAGGAACGACAGCGCCGACGCCAGCCGCTGATTGAGCCGGTCGATCACGACCGAGAACGCGATGCGGCCCGCCATCGCCATCGCCGTCAACAGCGCCACCGCAACGGCGGCGTGTTCCCGCCCGATCACCGGATCGAGGAAGGAAATCAGATGGACGATGAAGCCGACCTGCGCGAACAGCACCAGCGAAAACGCGATGGCGATCGAAAGAAATCCGGCATCGCGCAGCGCCCGCGTCCGGATTTGCGCCGGCCGCTGCGCATCCGGCGCGGCGCTCCGCTTCGCAAAGCCCTCATGGAACGGCGGCCGCCCGACCAACGTCGCGACGAGCGGCAGAAGGATCACGGCCATGACCACGGCAGCTACCGTCATCGCGCGCGCAAAGCCGAAATGACCGATGGCGAGCACCAGGAACGGCACGCCGGCAATGCCGCCGAAACTCGCACCGTTCAGCGCGAGGCTGATCGCCATACCGCGCCGCGCGTCGAACCAGAGGCTGAGCGTATTGGTGATCATCGCAAGGCTGGTGCCCGCCCAGGCGAAGGCTAGCAGCGCGTTCGCGGCAAAGAGCTGCCAGGGTGCGCGAACCTCACCGATCGCGACAACGGCAAGACCGAGTGCCGCGATGCCCGCCAGAAGGCAATTGCGCGGACCGAGAACCCGCACCGCCTCAGCGACAAAAGCGACCAGAACCGCGCCGAACAGATAGTAGAAGGTGGTCGCGCCCGAGATCAGCGAAGCCGGCCAGCCGTGCGCGCGATGCAGTTCGGCGAGATAGACGCTCTGCCCGTAAAAGCCAAAGCCCCAGCCGAAAGTCGCCACCACGAAGCAGACGGCGACAATCCGCCAGCCGTCATAGCGGATGGAGGTTTCGTCGATTGAGATTTGATTCGCTGCGTCCAATGCCGTGGCTCGCTGCTACCGCATCGTCACGCCCGGGCCCGGGCATGACGGGAAAACAGTAGCACGAGGGAGGGCTCGGTTAATTCGGTTCGCATCGAAATGTCAGCAGCTGGCATCAGATGCTCGGTTCGGGAAACTCGTCCACCTCCTGCAGCCGCGCGCGGCGCCTCTTGGCGAAGGAGGTCAGCGCGAGCACGATGAGGCCGAGGGCAACGGGCGGATAAACCACCATGTTCACCGCCGACCAGCCGTAATTGGCGAGCAGCTCACCGGACGAGAACGATCCGACCGCCATCATCCCGAACACCAGAAAATCGTTCAAGGCCTGAACCTTGTTGCGCTCCTGCGGCCGGTGCGTTTCCAGCACCAGAGCAGATGCGCCGACGAAGCCGAGATTCCATCCCATGCCCAGCACGATCAGCGTCGCCCAGAAATGCATCGCGGTGACGCCGGAAAGCCCGATGGTGGCGGCCACCGCTTCCAATGACAGCCCGAGCGCGACGACGACGGGCGCGCCGAAGCGTGCGATCAGCGATCCCGTCACGAAGCTGGGCGCGTACATCGACACGATATGCCATTGGATGCCGAAATTGGAATCGCCGATCGAAAGCCCGCAAATCTTCATCGCCAGCGGCGCCGAGGTCATCACCAGGTTCATCATGGGATAGGCGATGATGCCGCACAGCGCGGCTGCAATGAAGCGCGGCTGGCGCGCGATCTGCCACAGCGGCCTCCCGAGATGCAGGTCTGCGGCCGCAGGCCTTGGCGCATCGACGCCTGCGACGATGACCATTGCGACCAGCGCGACGACGGCCTGCACCACATAGCTGAAGGCGAACAGGTAAGGCGGCCAGATATCCATGGTCCATTGCACGAGCTGAGGACCAAGCACGCCGGCGAACACGCCGCCCGCCATCACCAGCGAAACCGCCTTCGCCCGGAAGCCATGGCTTGCGCCATCGGCGGCGGCGAAGCGATAGGATTGCGAGACCGCGCCATAGAGACCGCCCAGGAAGGTCGCAGCGCAGAACAACCAGAAAAAGCCGTGCAGAATGGCGAAGGCGCCGATCAGGCCGGTGAGTATGCCGCAGCCGGTGCCGATGATGAAGGCCGCCCGCCTGCCATAGCGCCGCGAGATCGCGCCGGTCGGCAAGGTGCCTGCGGCCAGCCCCAACACATACATCGACAGCGGCACGGTCGCGAGCGACATGCTGGGCGCCAGCGTCGCCCCGACAATGGAGCCGGTAGCGAAGATCACCGCAGAATTGGCGCCGGTCAGCGCCTGCGCCGCCGCAAGCCGCGCCACATTGGCGCGCGCACGCGCGTCGTCGACAATCTCCTCGCTCGCCGTCACATCGATCATGGGGATTCCGCAGGGGCCCGTTCGGGCCTGATTCATATCCTGTTACTATGGTGAGGTGGAACCACGCGATCAACCGACGCGGCCGGAGGCGGGCTATGCACCGGGGCCGGGCTGTGGGCGCGTAAACACCAGGATCAGGTTATTGGCGGGCATTTCAATGATCTCGCTCAAACCGAGGCCGACACGACCGGCGAGGCTTTCGAGATCGGCGACGTCGCGAACACCCCATTCGGGATTGCCTTCGCGAAGGTTCGTATCGAACACGGCATTGGACAGCGCGGTGTGCTTGCCGTCGCGCTTGAACGGGCCGTAGAGGAGCAGCGCCCCATCTGCGCGCAGCAGATGGCCCGCGCCGGCGAACAGGCCCTCGGCCACGCGCCAGGGCGCGATGTGGATCACATTGGCGCAGAACAGTGCGAGCAGCTGTTGCGGGCCGCCCGCATCCCGCATCGTGCGCGCCCAATCGGAGCTGGAGAGATCGATCCGCAGTGGCGCCGCGATATTCGGCAGCCGCGCATGCGCGCGCCAGGCGCTGATGCTCTTGAGATGCTGCTCGTTGAAATCACTCGGCCACCAGGTGATGTCCGGGCTGTGGCTGGCGAAGTAGACGATGTGCTGGCCGGTGCCGCTGCCGGTTTCCAGGACGTCACCGGACCTGCCGGCGAGAAATCTCTCCAGCACCGCCCAGATCGGCTGGTGATTGCGATGGAACGCGGGCGCATCGAGACGGCCGTCCGCTTCCACCCGTCCCCCATCCTTGCCGAATTCCACAACGTAATCAGCCACGGCAACCTCGCGCTCTGCAAAACCATGCCACGCCTGGCCCTCTAGATGGAACAATCAAGCTGCCAGGGCGCGCCGTGGCAGTATTTTAACCTCATTCGGCGGGTCTTATCACCAGCATTGCCACGCAACGGCCTTTGTGCTTTTTCAACTCTCAATTCTCGAAAGAGATCATCGACATAGCGCTCCTTTCGGAAACCCCCTTGGTCCCCGGCTCCAACATCAAAGCCGCTCTTGCCGCCGCATTTGCGCTTCTGCTTCTCGCCGGCGCTGGGAGCCACGCTCGCGCGCAGTCGGCCGTTGCCGAAGGGCAAAAGCTCGCCTTCGATCGCGGCAAGGGCAATTGCCTCACCTGTCACGACATCAAGGGCGGCGACCTTCCGGGCACGATCGGGCCGCCGCTGACGGACATCAAAGGCAAGTATCCCGATCGCAATGAACTGGTCGCAATCGTCAGTGACGAAACCAAGCGCAATCCGCAGACCATGATGCCGCCGTTCGGCCGTAACCGGATATTAACCGAACGGGAGATCGAGGCGATCGTAGATTTCCTTCAGACCCTGTGACGGCGTGCCCGTTTTGGAGACGAAAATGAGTTTTTCTTTTGACCGGGTTTCGGCCACGCGTCGCCTGCTGCTTCAAGGAGCGGCTTGCGCGGCATTCGCCGGGCTCGGTAACCTTGCCCCGGCGCTGGCCGCGGCAAATGACAAGTACCCGGAAGACGCGTTCAAGCAGAAGAGCGACAAGGACGCGATCCAGGCGCTCTACGGCAGGACCGCGGAGGCCTCCGACCAGGTCAAGCTCGACGCGCCGGAAATCGCCGAGAACGGCGCAGTGGTTCCGATCTCGGTGACCACGACGCTTGCGAACGTCACTTCGATCGCCTTCCTGGTCAGCGGAAATCCGAACGCACTGGCGGCCTCCTACGCGATCCCCGAAGGCACGCTGCCGAGCGTCGCCAACCGCCTGAAGATGCAGCAGACCAGCAACGTGATCGCGATCGTGGAGGCCGGCGGCAAGCTCTACAGCGCCACCAGGGAAGTCAAGGTTACCGTCGGCGGCTGCGGCGGCTAGCCAAGGCATGATTGGGAAAAACGCGTAGCGGTTTTCCGGAAAGATCATGCCAATGAGATGGAGAGGAAAGAGGATCACCCGATGGCATCGAGCATTCGCGTGCGCGCGGTTTCGAACGGCGAAATCACCGAGGTGCAGGCGCTGATCCAGCACCCGATGGACTCCGGCTTCGTCAAGGACCCGCAGGGCCAGCTCATTCCGGCGCGTTTCATCCAGCAATTGACCTTCGCGCACAACGGCAAGAGCGTCTTTGTGGCCGATTGGGGCCCTGCGGTCTCCAAGGACCCCTATATCAAATTTGCCTTCAAGGGCGCCGCAAAGGGCGACGAGTTGAAGATCAGCTGGGTCGACAACAAGGGCGCGAGCGACAGCACGACTGCAAAGATCCTGTAGGCATGCGCGTGCGGCTTCTCATTTCCCTCTGTTCGGCAGCCTTGGCGCTCGCGGCGTTCGCGCTCATGGCGCGCGCCGCGCCGGCCGACACGCCTGACCCCGCGGCCGACGCCAAGGCGTTTCGCGCCTATTTCGTGAAGAAATTTCCGAACGTGAAACCGGAGGACTTCGTCAACGGTCCCTATTCGATGAATGAGGACATGCGCCGGCAGTGGGAGGAGAAGGAGGAGTTTCCGCCTTACGAATTCGCGCTCGAGGCGGGCAAGGAGATGTTTGCGACGCCATTCAAGAACGGCAAGACCTACGCGGACTGCTTTCCGAACGGCGGCGTCGGCATCCGCCAGAATTATCCCTATTTCGACGAGAAAGAAGGCCAGGTCGTCACGCTGGAGCTCGCGCTGAACCGCTGCCGCGAGGCCAACGGCGAAGCGCCGCTCTCGTATGTGAAGGACGACATGGCGTCGCTGACCGCCTATATGGCCTTCACCTCGCGCGGCAAGCCCTTCGACATCAAGATCCCCACGGATCCGCGGGCGCTTGCGGCCTACGAGAACGGCAAGCGCTATTTCTACACACGGCGCGGGCAGCTCAACTTCTCCTGCGCGAGCTGCCATGTGCAGAGCCCGGGCCAGCGCATCCGCGCCGAAATCCTGGCGCCCGCGCTGGGTATTCTCAATGCCATGCCGATCTATCGCTCCGAATGGAGCGGGATGGGCACGATCAGCCGGCGCTTTGTCACCTGCAACAGCCAGACGCGCGCGGTTCCGCTCGAGCCGCAGTCCGAAGAATATCGCGACCTCGAATACTTCCTGTCCTATGTCAGCAACGGCCTGCCGATCGCGGGCCCGGGAGCGCGGCCATGAAGGAGCTTGTGCTCGCGATGGGCTTGCTGATCGCCACGATGGCACAGGCCTGGGCCGCCTCCGAAGCCGATTTCAAGGCCGCCTATGCCGCGGCTGACGCCGCCGAAAAAGAGGCAGGCAGCTTGCGCAACCGATGGACCACGACCGAAGCGGCGCTTGCCGCGGCGAGGAAAGCAGCGGAGAAAGGCGACTTCGATTCGGCTGTCGCATCCGCACACGAAGCGGAAGCCCTGGCGAAAGCTTCGATCGTCCAGGCCAACAGCGAGAAAGATCGCTGGAAGGATAGGGAAATTCGCTAAGCGCGATGGGATTGGGTTGGATCGCCATCGCGCTTTAGTTTTTGTTTGAGCATGATCTTTTCGGAAAACCGCGACACACTTTTCCGGATCATGCTGTAGCGCATTCTTGCGGGCGCGGAGAAAGGCGCGATGCCCATTCGCCGTCGGGATTTTCTCACATTATCGGGCGCCGCCGTGCTCTCCGCCTTGCCGCGCCTTTCGCGCGCGGCCGACGTCGCCAGCCTCTACGACGTCGAGCGCTTCGGCAATGCTCGCATCCTGCACCTGACCGACACCCACGCGCAGCTGAAGCCGGTCTACTTTCGCGAGCCCAGCGTCAATATCGGCATCGCCGCGATGGCCGGCCGGCCGCCGCATT
>CAYVVB010000069.1:0-2420 GCA_964454955.1 uncultured Bradyrhizobium sp.
CACCGTCATTCCGGGGCGATGCGAAGCATCGAACCCGGAAGTTCGAGATTCTCAGGTGCGCAATTGCGCACCATAGTTCGCGCTCATATGCGACCCGTGCTGATGGAATCCCATGAACCTCTTCCCTCTTCTCAACGCCCGCCGCGCCGCCGGCAAGCCCGTGCGCGTCGCACTGATCGGGGCCGGCAAATTCGGCTCGATGTTTCTGTCCCAGGTGCCGCACGTGCCCGGCCTGGAGGTGTCGGTGATCGCCGACCTCGATCCTGAGCGGGCACGCGATGCCTGTCGCACCGTCGGCTGGGATGCCGCGCGGATCGCAGCCACGACCTTCACAGCGGACAGCAGCAAGGCGACATCCGGCGAGATCGAAGTGGTGGTCGAGGCAACGGGCAATCCGGCGGCCGGCATCAGCCATGCGCGGGCGGCAATCGCGCAGCGAAAACACATCGTCATGGTCAATGTCGAGGCCGACGCCCTGGCGGGGCCGTTGCTGGCGCAAGAGGCCCGCAAGGCGGGCGTGGTCTATTCGCTTGCCTATGGCGACCAGCCCGCACTGACGGCCGAGATGGTGGACTGGGCGCGCTCGTGCGGTTTTCGTGTGGTCTGTGCTGGCAAGGGCACCAAATACCTGCCGGCCTATCACGACGCGACGCCCGACGATGTCTGGCAGCACTACGGATTGACGCGCGGCGAAGCGCAATCCGCCGGCATGAACCCGCAGATGTTCAACTCCTTCCTCGACGGCACCAAATCCGCCATCGAAATGGCAGCGATCGCGAACGCCGCGGGATTGGAGGTGCCCCACAACGGCCTTCTATTTCCGCCCTGCGGCGTCGATGACCTGCCTCATGTGCTGCGGCCGCGCGCGCAGGGCGGCGTACTGGAGAAGGCCGGCATGGTGGAAGTGGTTTCCTCGCTGGAACGTGACGGCCGACCGGTATTTCGCGATCTGCGCTGGGGCGTCTATGTGGTGCTGGAAGCGCCGAACGATTATGCGGCGGACTGCTTCAGGCAATATGGCTTGAAGACCGACGACACCGGCCGCTATGCGGCGATGTACAAGCCCTATCACCTGATCGGGCTGGAACTGAACATCTCGGTCCTGTCGGCCGCGCTGCGCGGGGAGCCGACCGGCCAGCCACTCGGCTTTCGCGGCGATGTCGCAGCCGTCGCCAAGCGGAGCCTGCGCAAGGGCGAGATGCTCGACGGCGAAGGCGGCTACACGGTTTGGGGTAAGCTGATGCCGGCACAGATGAGCCTGAAAGCGGGCGCGCTGCCGATCGGGCTCGCGCACAATGTCCGCCTGAAGAACGACATCGCTCATGGCGCCGTGGTGGGCTGGACCGACGTCGAGTTCGACTCGGCGAGCGAGACGATCAAGGCGCGGAAGGCGATGGAAGCCGCCTTCAGCTCGGCCGGATAAGCGAAAAAGCCCGGACGGTCCTCCGGGGCTTCTCGGCGGCACCAACTATGCAGACTTCACGGCCCGGCTCGTCGCGGCCGTCCACGTGCTTTCCTAACAACGCAGCAAGCAAAGACGTCGATGCCCGGGCCAAGGCCCGGGCCTCGCGGCCGAGATTGCGGATAGATCAATTCTGGTCGTCGCCTATCAGCTCGGCGAGCTTGTCGTAATATTTCCCGACCAGATCGATATTGCCCTTGTTCTCGACCGTCGGCTCCGGCGCCTTCAGCGCCATGCTCAGTTCGGACAGCGCCTGCTTCTTGTCATCCGCGGACATCTTCTTGTCGGCCTGGACCTGGGCGATCTGTTGCTTGATGACCGCTTCGCTTCCGACATATTTTTTGGTCGCGGGATCGAAGCCGCCGAGAATCAGCGTGATATTGTCCATCACGTTGCTGTATTCGTCATAGCTGGCAAAGCCGCTCTTCTTGGCGGCTGCATCAAGCTGCGCCAGGACTTTCGCATCGGGTTGCGCGTTGTCGGGCAGCTTCGAGGTGATGGCGTCCATGTCCTTCTGCGCAGCGAGCACGCCCTGTATCTGCTTCTCGGTCAGCGGGATCTGCTTGAGCGGCGGCTGGGCGGCCTGGGCCGGCGCCGTCTCCTGCTTGGCCTGGGCCAGCGCGCCGTCCGCCGAGAAGACAGCAGCAACGCACGCAATACTCAACGCTATGAGGACGGGACGGATCGTCACGCGCATGAAAGTCTCCTGAAGGGCCTGTTGGCTTGGGACGTTAAGATTCTAAGCACGGAACTGCGTACGAATTTTGAAATGAACGCCCTGTGAACTTCGCATTCATGCCGACGCTGTGATGCAATCAGCGCGCTAAAGCGCGATGGGATTAGGATGAAGCACCATCGCGCTTTAGCTCTTTGATTGAGCATGATCTTTTCGGAAAACCGCTGCACACTTTTCCGGATCACGCTCTAGGGACAGCTCGGAGCACATACGAAAAACGCC
>CAYVVB010000070.1:0-2940 GCA_964454955.1 uncultured Bradyrhizobium sp.
TCGCGCTCTTCCCGGTGAACCAGCGTTTGCCACCGTCGTCAGCGCAATGCCTTGAGCATCGTCGCCGACTTAGCACCTGCAAGGGTGTGCCAGAACCACACGACTTGGCCGTCCGCAAAGGTGCCGCACGTCTCCGGCACCCTCGCGTCCACCGCATTCCGCTGCCTACGTTCGTGACGACGCGTAACGCCCCTCACTGGTAGCGGAACGCGCACACCATACGACTGATTCGGGCTTCGGAAAAACAGAAAAATTTCCGTCAGGGAAGCTTGACACGATTCCTGCGGGCGCGCCTGTCGGGCAAATCAGTTCATTGCGACGCCGTCAGCCAGGGGCCGGCCACGCGCGCCATCGGCTCCCTCTCTACCGTCACGCTGATACGGAAGGTGCCGGTCCGCGATATGCAGGTGATCACTGGTGCGCCGAGCGAAATCTTCCAGTGCGGGGCGTATTCACGGTCGAGCAACTGCCGAAGCCGTCGTCAGGCAAGATCCATCGCGATCTGTTGAAACGGCAGCTCCTCGGCGAGGGCGAACGGGCTTCAAAAAAATCGACTGATTCGCCTCGTGCGTCGCCAAAACCGGAACGTATCCCGTGTTTCGGCATCGTGCGCGCGTGTCCGGCCGCAGACCAAAAACAAAATGACGGGCCGGACCGTCTCGGCCTATCGGCCGAAATTGAAGCGATAATCGACGCCGACAAGCACCTTGTCGATACTGATTTTCTCGTCGAATCCGAGCGTGCTTAAGAATAGCGGAGCGTATGAAGCGAGCGTCTTGGTTCCGAACCCAAGGTGGTCATATTCAACCCAGACATCCCAATTCGGCGCGAACATCCAGGCAAGGCCGGCCCCAACATCGTAACCGGTCCGGTTGGTATCGATGGAAAGGAAATCTCCGGGGAAAGGGCCAGAAGCAGGGTTGCCCACGGTGAAGTTTCCCTGCAGCCACGCCGCGCCACCAACGGCGTAGACCATGACCGTCGGGTTCACAAGAAATCCGAGTCGTGCGGTCACCGTCTCAAAGGACCTGATTTTCGTGGTGAAATATTGCTGGGGGAAGTTGCCGACGTTGGGTAGCGGGCTCACATCGCTCGACTTCAAATTCGTCCCATCCCACATGCCGCGGATTCCGACGACCCAACTGTTGTCGAACTGATAGTCGCAGCCGATCTGACCGCCATAGGCGAAACCACCAAGCGTTGTGCCGACCGTTGGAGTGCCCACCTCCGGCACGCCGTCCGTCTGAGTCCAGGTGTGGTCGGCATGCGACCAGACACCGCCGACGTTGCCGCCGACGTAGCAACCCGTCCAGCTTGTCCGCGGTGCGGGAGCGGCCTTGTAAACCGGCGCTTTCCCTTGCAGGTCAGCCGCGAGGGCCTGCGGTCCCGCCAAAGCAACAGCCATGGCCGCGGCGCAGCCAAACATGATTTTATTCATTAAGTACCCCCAATTAGAAATTGCCTATCGAAATAGCGCAACCGCAAGGCCGTGGCTGTGATGTACACGCCACAGTGGATTAAAAAAGTTCCATCGCGCGAGCCTGAACGGAAAAGCGAAACTCGATTCTTGGCGAATGCAGTTCTGAGCGGCGGAAGAACATTCGCGAGCGCGGTGAGAGGAAATGCCAGTCTGATTTGTGCCCCGGACGGGCAAATCAGTTGAGTCCGCCGGTGGCAGATCGCCAATATCGACCTTCGATCTTCAGTCCACAAGGAGGAGACGCTGGCCACGTCGATCTACCCTGGGGCGGACGCACTTGCGAGCCGTGATCATGACCAACCGCGAACGAGCGACCGCTCCACGGGTAATCCGCCTCACGAAAGGCGAACTCGCCATTCGTCCAAACCCATGCTACTGCCTCTGCAACAAGCAAAAAAATATCGGGGAGAGACGCGAGCATGATCGGGCGGCGCAATCTTTTGAAGGCCGGATTGACCGGCGTCGCGGCATCGGTGGCGATGCCTTTCGTGGGGCGAACCGGCTGGGCTGCCGCGCCAACCCACACGCTGAAGCTGACCTTTGCCGACACCCAGAGCCATCCGCTCTACGACGTGCTCAAGCGCTTTTCGGACGATGTCGCGAAGCGCACCTCTGGAGCCACCGACATTCAGGTTTTCAGCATCGGACAGCTCGGCAGCGGCACCAATATCCTGACCGGCCTGCAGACCGGCATCATCGACTTCTGCGCCCATACCTCCGGCTTCATCGACACCATCTTCCCGAAATTCCAGGTGCTGGACCTGCCATTCCTGTTCCCGGATGCGGCGTCCGCGGAAAAGCTGCTCGACGGACCGACCGGCGCCAGGTTCATGGACATGCTTCCCACCAAGGGCATCGTGGGTCTCGGCTGGGGCCATTGGGGCTGGCGCGTGGTGTCGACCATCGACCGCAAGGCGCCGGAGCCTGCCGACATGAAGGGATTGAAAATCCGCGTCCAGCCCGGCGCGATCTTCGCGGCAACCTTCCGCGCGCTCGGCGCGAGCCCGGTCGCCATCGACCTGACCGAGGTCTATCTGGCCTTGTCCCAGCGCGTCATCGACGCCGTCGAAACGCCGATGATCTCGCTCGCCGCCACCAAGCACGACGAGATCGTCAATACGATCAACCTGACCAATCAGGTCTACAACGTCGGCGTCATGATGGCGAGCAAGTCGAAATTCGACGCGCTGCCGAAGGATGCGCAGGACGCCATCCGTGCCGCCAGCGTCAACCTGACCAAGGACTGGCGCGCCACGATCGCGGCCAAGAGCGAGGAAATCGTGGCGCGCTACAAGACCAAGGGCATGACCCTGGTCGAGCCGAACCGCGACGATTACCGCAAGGCGACCGAAAGCGTCTACGCGCAATTCAAGGACATTATCGGCGCCGATCTCTACGAGACCGTGCTGAAGGAAGTCGGGCATGCATGAACCGCTCTCGCCGTTGGCCGACGGCGAGCT
>CAYVVB010000071.1:0-1960 GCA_964454955.1 uncultured Bradyrhizobium sp.
ATGCGCGTCGGTCAGGAAGGATTCGGAGCGGTCGGCGGTCCATTTGATCGGACGGCCGACTTTCTTCGACGCCCACAGGCAGACCATCTCCTCCGGATAGATGAAAATCTTGGAGCCGAAACCGCCGCCGACGTCGGGCGCGATCACGCGCAGCTTGTGCTCGGGCGCGATGTTGTAGAACGCCGACAGCACGAGGCGCGCGACATGCGGATTCTGCGAGGTCGTGTAAAGCGTAAAATGCTCCTCGGCCGCGTCGTAGTCGGCGACCGCGGCACGCGGCTCCATCGCGTTCGGCACCAGGCGGTTGTTGGTGAGCTCGAGCGTCACCACATCGGCCGCTTTGGCGAAAGCATCGTTCACGGCGTTTTCATCGCCGATCACCCAGTCATAGACGACGTTGCCGGGGGCCTCGGGGTGCAGTTGCGGCGCGCCGGGCTTGATGGCCGAGCGGATGTCGGGCAGGGACGGCAGCTCTTCGTAGTCGACCACCACGGCCTCCGCAGCGTCGCGCGCGAGGTTCTTGGTTTCGGCAATCACGACCGCGACCGCCTGCCCCACGAACCGCACCGTCTCCGGCGCCATCGCCGGCCACGCGCCCATCTTCATCGGCGAGCCGTCCTTCGATGTGATGGCCCAGCCGCAGATCAGGTTGCCGATCTTGTCGTCGACGAGCTCCTTGCCGTTCAGGACCGCGATCACGCCCGGCATCTTGAGCGCCGCCGAGGCGTCGATGCTTTTCACCTTGGCGTGCGCATGCGGGCTCCTGATGAAATGGGCAAACGTCATGCCGACGAGCTTGACGTCGTCGACATAGCGGCCTTTGCCGGTGATGAAACGCTTGTCTTCCTTGCGCACGACCCTGGCGCCAATGCCCTCAATACCCATGTGCGGTTCTCCCTGCCGGAGTTGGTTGGCCGCCACTTCCCTCGAAGCGCGGCAATCTGATTTTGGTGAACGCGCGGTGGCGCCTATTCCGCCGCCTGCGCAAGCTTCATGCGGCCGGCCGCATCCAGCACGGCCTTGACGATGTTGTGGTAGCCGGTGCAGCGGCAGATATTGCCTTCGAGCTCATGGCGGACCGTCGCCTCGTCGAGCTTGCCGCCATGCCGCTTCACCATGTCGATCGCCGACATGATCATGCCGGGCGTGCAGAAGCCGCACTGCAGACCATGATTGTCGCGGAAGGCCTCCTGCATCGGATGCAGCTGGTCGCCCTGGGCGATGCCTTCGATGGTGGTGACATGGCACCCGTCGGCC
Organism: uncultured Bradyrhizobium sp.; assembly: GCA_964454955.1. Taxonomy (GTDB): domain Bacteria; phylum Pseudomonadota; class Alphaproteobacteria; order Rhizobiales; family Xanthobacteraceae; genus Bradyrhizobium. The sequence goes on from CAYVVB010000071.1 coordinate 1,258, forward strand.
TGTCCTGCCAGCGTGGTGCAGGATTTGACGGCGCGGCCGTCGACATGGACGACGCAGGCGCCGCATTGGCTGGTGTCGCAGCCGACATGCGTCCCCGTCAGGTTGAGATGATCGCGCAAGAGATGGACAAGAAGCGTGCGGTCCTCGCAATCCACCGCAACCGCCTTGCCGTTCACTGTCAGTTTGATTGTCGACACACTATCCTCCCGGTAAACTTTAATTGGTCTAATTAGAGACAGCGGGGCGGAACTTTGCAACTGGGATTTTCGTCGCGAGTGCGGCGTACGTCTCGCCCTGGAGGGTCTCTACGAGGAAAAAAGAGAGTGAACGTTTCCGATTCGATGTTTCAATGCCGGTCACTCTACTGTCATCGTTCGGCTTGGTGTTCAGCCCGGGGACATGACCGGACGATCCAGTATTCCAGAGACGTTCCCGCTCGAATTGAGAAGCCGCGGTGTACTGGATGCCCGCCTTCGCGGGCATGACGATGGAAAGACATGAGTCCATATTCTCGCGGCGCGATCAGCGTCCGAGTTTTGCAGAACTCTCACCCTCGAGAATTCAGAGGGCGCAGGGAAGACCGGGTGCGGCCTGCACCCATGGGCCCTCGCGCGAAAAAATACGCGCAAGAGCGCGAAGACCACAGGTGGAGGCGGAAACACTCCGGCCTTCCCTGCGCAGTGGTTTACGGCTTACTTCGCGC
>CAYVVB010000072.1:0-9028 GCA_964454955.1 uncultured Bradyrhizobium sp.
CATGCCGCCGGCCTTCGGATCGGAATCGAACACGGTGCAGTGATAGCCGAGCGGGGCGAGATCGCGGGCGACCGCGAGCGAGGCCGGACCGCCGCCGACCAGCGCGATGCGCTTGCCGTTCCTGGCGGCGGGGCGCGGCAGCCGCTGCCTGATGTCGTCCTTGAAATCGGCGGCGACGCGCTTCAAGCGGCAGATCGCCACCGGATTATCTTCAACGCGGCCGCGACGACAGGCAGGTTCGCACGGCCGGTCGCAGGTGCGCCCCAGAATTCCGGGAAACACGTTGGATTTCCAATTGATCATGTAGGCGTCGCCGTAGCGGCCTTGAGCGATCAAGCGGATATATTCGGGGACAGGCGTGTGGGCGGGGCAGGCCCACTGGCAATCGACCACTTTGTGAAAGTAGTCGGGGGCCGAGATATCAGTCGGTTTCATTCCTACTGTCCGCGCCCAAAACGAACAAACCGCGCGGCCTTTTTCTCAGGACGCCGACGACATGGCGTCCTTTCGGTTTCCGAATTGGATCATACACTTATCTTATTAGAGCCAATCCACTTAGTGCACAAAGCAAATTTTGCCGGCGTTCCCGAGTGCAGCGCCGTAACCCTGTCATGCCGCGCTTCCGTCGCAGTGCAACATAACGCGCTTTCTATCATTCGCGCGTTCAACTTTATGAAAAGCCAACGTTACTCGCCGATGTCGCTCTTCGCGAGGTCCCACATCAGGTTGTAGATGCCCGACGATATCTGCGTCGCCGGTCCGGGACCCGCGTCTCCGGTGAAACGCGCCGCGAGCACGGACGAAATGGCGCCGACGCTGGTGCCGTCGATCAGCACAAACCAATCGCTTGCGCCGGCATTTGCCGCTGGAAGCTCCTTCGTCGGTCCGGAGAGTTTGGCATCACTTTCGATCAGATGCATGGAGATGATGCCCTCGAGGTCTTCTGGGTCGAGCCTTGTTTGCAGGGCCGCGCGGAGCGCGTCTTCGCTGCCGGCCTCAGGGCGAAGCCGCACAATGCCGAGCACCGCGCCGCGGCCGACGCCCTTGCTTGACGTGATGCGCGCCACGACGCGGATCATGTTCTTGAACCGCGCCATGGTCTTGACCGACCATGGCGTGGGATCGGCCAGCCTTGCGCGATAGGCGGGGCTATCCAGAACCTCGATCGTTTGGGTCGAGTAGAGGAACAGATATTTCGGGCTTCCGCTGTAGGCGACGTAACGCCTTGCCTCGATGAAGCCTTCGATCGCGACGCGCTCCTCAAGATGCTCGCGATCGTACCAGCGGTTGAAGTCGGCCTCGTCGGCAGGATCGATGTCCATCGACGTCAGCAACATACCTTTTCCGGCGAGCGGCATTTTCAGATGTCCTTCAAGCCTGCAGCCGGGACGCGACATCGGCGATCGCGCGCATCACGGCGTTCCTGACGCCGGGATCATAGAGTGTGTGGCCCGCGCCCTCAACGATGCGCACTTCGGATTGAGGCCACCGGACTGCAAGCGCGTGCGACGTCGCGGGCGGACAGAGCAGGTCATAGCGGCCCTGCACGATGAGGCCTGGAATGCCGGCAACCTTTGCCGCCCCGGCAAGAAGCTGATCCGGCCGCATGAAGCAGTCGTTTTGAAAATAGTGCGCTTCCATGAAGGGCGATGTCGGCAGGGCGCCGTTTCCGCGGAGCGCGGCAGGGTCGAGCCTGGTGCGTGCCGGTCTGTGCTCCGACAGGATCCGCTCGGTATCGTGCCAGGCGCGCGCCACCGGTCCATGCACGGACACATCGGGATCGAGAATGCGGCGCCAATAGGCGTCGAGCGGTGTGTTGCGGTCCGCTTCCGGCAGCACATTCAGGAAATCGGCGGCCAGATCAGGGTAGAAGCGCGGCAGCGTCTCGCAGAATGCCGTCTCGATTTCCTTGCGGGTGCCGAGAAAGGTCGCACGCAGCACGATGGCCGACACGCGTTCGGGATGCGCCTGCGCATAGGCCAGCGCCAGCGTCGCGCCCCAGGAGCCGCCGACCACCATCCAGCGCTCGAACGCGAATTTTTCGCGGATCACCTCCATGTCCGCGATCAGATGCTTGAGCGTGTTGGCCTCGCGGCCGCCTTTGGGCCGGCTACGGCCGGCGCCCCGCTGGTCGAACAGCACGGCGTGGAAGCGCTCGGGGTCGAACAGCCTGCGGTGATCCGGCTGGCAGCCGCTGCCCGGCCCGCCATGCAGATAGACCGCGGGAATGCCGCCCTCGCGACCGATGCTTTCGACATAGAGCTCGTGGCCATCACCGACGGCCATGTGTTCCGAGGTCAGCGGGGCGAAGGGATCGGTGCGTTTCAATCTGCCGGCATCGGCGTCAGGCGCCATCGTCGCTCGGCTCCAGGGTGCCACCGGCGAAATTGCGGTACAGGAACCGCTCGCCTCCGGAGGCCGATTCAATCTCCGCCTGCCTGAAGATCGCCTCATGCATCGGCGACAGCGTGCAGGCGGGATCGGTGTTGCCGGCATCCCCGGTCAGCGCGAAGGCCTGGCAGCGGCATCCGCCGAAATCGACTTCCTTGAATTCGCAGGATCGGCACGGCTCCGGCATCCATCCCGTGCCGCGGTAGCGGTTGAATGCGTCGGAGTTCTGCCAGATCCAGGCGATCGAATGGTTCGAGCGCACCGACTCGAAATTCAGGCCGGTGATGCTTTCCGCGGCATGGCAGGGCAGGACCTTGCCCGATGGCGAGATGTTGAAGAACTGCCGGCCCCAGCCGCCCATGCATTTCTTCGGCCGCAGCGCGTAATAATCCGGGATGACGTAGTCGATGGTGAGCGTGCCCTTCAGCCGCTCCCGCGCCTCATCGACGATGCGGCTGGTTTCCTCGAGCTGGGCGAAGGTCGGCATCAAGGCGGCGCGGTTTTTCAGCGCCCAGCCGTAATATTGCACGTTGGCGACCTCGAGCCGGTCGGCGTCGAGATCGAGCGCCATCTGGATGATGTCGGGGAGCTGGTGCAGGTTCTGGCGGTGCATCACGGCGTTGACGGTGAGCGGCAGGTCGAGTTCGCGCGTCCATCCGGCCACTTCGATCTTCTTCCTGTGCGCGTGCTTGAAGCCGGCGACGCGGTCGGCGATTGCGGCCTCGCTACCCTGAAAGCTGATCTGCACGTGGCAAAGCCCGGCATCTGCCAGCGCCTTGAGCCTTTCGCGCGTCAACAGCACGGCCGACGTGATCAGGTTGGTATAGAGCCCGACATCGCTCGCATGTTGCACCAGTTCGACGAGGTCCTTGCGTGCGGTCGGCTCGCCGCCGGAAAAATGAATCTGCAGCACGCCGATCTCGGCGAGTTCGGACAGCACTTTTTTCCACTCGTCGGTGGAAAGCTCACTGCTCGCGCGGTCGAGCTCGACAGGGTTGGAACAGTAGGGGCATTGCAGCGGGCAGCGGTGGGTCAGCTCGGCAAGGACCGCGAGCGGGATGCCGTAGCTTTCCGCGGTCGAGCCGCGGGATTCCAGCACCGCCAGCCCGTCGCTGGGGTCGCGTACCGTGGTTCCCGTGTCGACGAGTTGCTCGGTCATGGCGTTTTCTCGCGCGCTTCGCTCAAAAATCCCTTGTCCGCAAGGTCTTGCAGCATGGCAATGACATCGCCCGAAATTTCAGTGCGCTCGGCTGCGTATTTCGACGCGAGCTCGTCGACGATCGTGCCGACATCGCGGACCCCGTCGCAAAGCTTGAGCACCTCGACTGCGATCTCGTCCGGGGCCAGCACGCGCTCAGGCGCCAGGATCACCCAGACCTTGCGCGTCTCGTCGAATTTCAGTTTCGTATGCCGCGGCAGCACCGGCCGGCTCGTCTCGCTGACATTGATGTGCCGCGCCCCCGCCATTGATTTTCGGCCTCCGGTCCTCTTTAGTTGGCCCTTTCAACGGGTCTTTTCAATTCCCCTCGGGTACGAACGCGCCCGGCGGGATGTGACCGTCGACATAGGCGTGGTACAGCGCATCAAGCTGTGCCCACAGCACATTGGTCTTGAAGATCAGCGCATTGCACACCGCCGCGCGTTCCTCCGGCGTCGTGGCGTGTTCCTTGACATAGGCGAGCGCGAAGCCGGCGTCGCGCGGCGCCTGGGTGAGGCGGCGCTTGAAGTAGCTCATGATGTCGGGATTGACGAAATCATAGTGCTGCAGCATGCCGGCGATGCGCTCCTCATGGATGGACGGCGCGAACAGCTCGGTCAGCGACGAGGCGATCGCCTCCAGCGGGGTCCGGTCGCGGCAGAAATGCACATAGGCTTCGACTGCAAAGCGTGTCCCCGGCAAGATGCCCTCGGTCGATTCGACATAGGCCGTGTCGAGCCCCAGGCCTTCCGTCAGCTTGAGCCAGCGTTCGATGCCGCCTTCGCTGCCGATATCGCCGTCATGGTCCTCGATGCGGTGCCGCCATTCCACGCGCGTGGCGCGGTCGCGGAAACGCGAGATCACCACAGCATCCTTGATGGGGATCGTGCTCTGATAATAATAGCGGTTCAGCGCCCAGGCTTGGACCTGCCCCTTGTTCAATTTGCCGCCGTGCAACAGCCGGTGAAACGGGTGCAGATTGTGGTAGCGCGTCGCGCCGATCTGGCGCAGCGCGGCTTCGAGTTCGCCGGCATTATTGAGCGTGACGCCCTTGCCGATCGAGAGGGCGGTCATCGTGGTCGTGACATCGGCGCTCACAGCACAATCTCCGTTCCATCGGTGGGGATTTGCCAGCCCGCACGCTCCGCGATCTCGCGCTCCTTCGAGCCGGAGAGCAGCGCCGGGTTGGAGTTGTTGACATGCAGAAACAGTTTTCTGTCGATATCGAGGCCGGCCAGGCTTTCGATCGCGCCGCGATCTCCGGACATCGCGATGTGTCCCATGCTTTGCCCGGTCTTGGTGCCGAGCCCTTGCGCAATCAATTCGTCGTCGTGCCAGACGGTGCCGTCGAAGAACAAAAGCGGGGCACCTGCGATGCGTGCCCTCAATTCGTCGGTGACATGGCCGCAGGCGGCCAGGAAGAAGAAATGCCTGTTCGTCGCCTTGTCGCCGATACGAAGCCCCAGCGTGTCGCCTTCGCTGTCGCGGCCGGCCGGGTGTGCCTTGTCGCGCAGATACCAGGCAGCCTTGCCCGGCACCACGAAAGGCAGGATCTCGATTCCGCTCGGCGAGCCGTCGGGCAGAGTAGGCTCGAACGCCCGGTCGACCTCAATCGGCTGGCGCTTGACGTTGGTCTCGCTCAGCACATCGAAAATGCTGTTGGCTTTGAGGATCGCCAGCACCTTGGCGTGGCCGTAGATGGTGAAAGGCGAGCCTTCGCGCATCGACAGGAGTCCCGCCACCGCATCGACCTCGCCATTGGTCAGGACCACGCCTGCAATCGGCGAATGACGGAGCCGGCCTTCTCGGGGATGAAGCTGCGGGGTTGCCAGCAGTTGCTGGCGCAGATCGGGAGAGGCGTTGACGAGGAACCAGTGATCGCCATCGGCGCTGACGGCAATGGAAGACTGGGTGCTCCTCAGTTCCGGATGTTCAACCCTGGCCGCCCGGCATACCGGGCATCCGCAATTCCACTGCGGAACTCCACCGCCCGCCGCGGCGCCCAGGACGACGACGCGAAGCATGATCCGTCTCCCGGCGATCTGGACGCAATGTGGAACGCAATGAAGGTGGATACCGGTCCCTGACGCATCCCGTCAGGAAAGCGTCACGCCCGGAAATCCACCTGCATCGAGACGCAAAGCGATCGCTACCTGCCTACTTGCGGGCGGCGCACGCATACATGTTGATTTCCATGCCCACCGGCACTTCGGCAATCTTGGGTGCTTTCCAGGCCATTGTGGCTCTCCTTGCTGACCGGACGATTTCCGTCCCCCTAGTGATTAATAAACTAGCGCGTAGGGAAAAGTTCGCCAGTGAAATCTTTGTTCATAAGCCGGCACACGCTCTTGTTGCGGCGCAAAACTGATTGCAGTGAGAGTGCGCTCGGATGCCGAGGCAATGTGCCGCGGGGCGCACGGCTGTTCCTTTGGTGCGTAGCGGGACGAGGAGCGTCCGAATAAAGAACTTGTGAGAATAGCGAGGCTTCCAATTCTGGTCTGCCAGCCCCACTGGATTTCCCATGCCGAGATATTTCTTCAATACGCGGATCGGCGATGAGCTGATCGATGATCCCGAAGGGGAAGAGCTGCGCAATCCCGATCGCGCGTGGGAAGTCGCGCGCGCGATGATCCGGGAACTGTTGCGAAGCGAAGGCGCGGTAGGACCGCTCCTGAGCGCGGTGATTGAAGTGACGGATGAAGCGGGTGAGGTCGTGCTGGAATTTCCATTCACGGAAGCCTTCTTCGACCTGCCGGATCGGTCGGTCACGCGGCACTAGAAAACAAAGGCAACGCCTGCATTTGTGCGGGCCGCTTCATCCCACTCATGCACCACTTGCGAGGCCGGCGAAGCGCCGAATCCATCGCTTGCCCGCAGTCTCGCCGACTTCATCAGCTTCATCAAATTCCTCCGTTTCCTCATGAGGTCGTCGGCGCTACAAGACAGCGGCAACAACGGAGTTTGGAAATGTCTGATCTCTGGCGCCTGTCGGCCGCCGAACTCGCGGGCCTCGTCAAAGCGAAGAAGGTTTCCGCTCATGAGGCAGCGACCGCCGCGCTCGCCCGGCTCGACGCGGTCAACCCGAAGATCAATGCCGTCATCGACCACCGGCCGGAGGACGTGCTCAGGCAGGCGGCAGAGGTCGATGGAAGGATCGCGCACGGCGAAGAGGTGGGGCCGCTTGCCGGCGTTCCGGTCACGGTGAAGGTCAATATCGACCAGGCGGGCTTTGCCACCACCAATGGCCTCAAGTTGCAGCGCGACGTCGTCGCCAGGAGCAACAGCCCGGTGGTCGATAATTTGCTGAAAGCGGGCGCCGTCATTCTCGGCCGCACCAACTGCCCGGCTTTTTCCTACCGCTGGTTCACCACCAACCTGATCCATGGCGACACCAGGAATCCGCGCGATGCGTCCCTGACGCCGGGCGGCTCGTCCGGTGGCGCAGGCGCCGCGGTAGCGGCCGGCATCGGGCATATCGGGCATGGCACCGATATCGCCGGCTCGATCCGTTACCCGGCCTATGCCTGCGGCGTGCATGGCTTGCGGCCGACCATGGGACGCATCCCCGCCTTCAATGCGGCGCTGCCGGAGCGGCCGATCGGGCCGCAGATCAGTGCGGTCTCGGGTCCGTTGGCGCGCACGATCTCCGACATCCGCATCGCCCTTGCCGCGATGTCGCAGAAGGACGTGCGTGATCCCTGGTGGGTGCCGGCGCCCCTGGAAGGCCCGCCCGCGGCCAAGCGCGCGGCGCTGTGTCTCGAGCCCGACGGGCTGGAGACGGCCGCCGACGTCAAGGCGGCGCTCACCGATGCGGCGAGGCGGCTGGAGCGCGCGGGCTGGACGGTCGAGACGATTTCCAACACACCGCCGATGCGCGAGGCGGCGGAGTGGCAGACAAAACTCTGGCTCGGTGACGGCTATGAAGCGCAGCTTGCAGCCGCCGAGCGGGAAGGCGATCCGGGGGCGCTCGCCTGCCTGCGCGGCAACAGGGGCAGAGTGGTTCCGTTCGACGGTGCGGCCTACGCAAAGGCGCTGACACGCCGCGCCACGCTGACGCGAGAATGGCTGCAGTTCTTTGAAGACTACGCCGTGCTGCTGATCCCGGTCTCGGGAGAGCTGCCGTTTGCGGACAATCTCGACCTCAAGGACGAGGCCTCGTTCGCGCGCGTCTGGCGCGCGCAATTGACCGAGATCGCCATTCCTTTCATGGGCCTGCCCGCGTTGACCGTCTCCACCGGGTTGGTGGGGCGGGCGCCGGTCGGCGTACAGGTCGTTTCCGGGCGCTATCGCGAGGATCTGTGCCTGCTCGCAGGCGAAGCGATCGAGGCAGGCGGCACTCCGCCGTCGCCGATCGATCCGATCGGCTAGAGTGCGACAAGATGTCGGACATCTATGATTTCTCGGCCAGATCGCTTGGCGGCGAAGCGGTGCCGTTGAAGCGGTTCGAGGGAAAGGTGCTGTTGATCGTCAACACCGCGAGCCAATGCGGGTTCACCCCGCAATATCGCGCGCTGGAGGCGTTGCACCGCGAGCTCTCGCCGCGCGGCTTCACCGTGCTCGGCTTTCCCTGCAATCAGTTCGGCGGGCAGGAGCCGGGCGACGCGAACGAAATCGCGGCGTTTTGCACCAGCAAATTCGACGTGACCTTTCCGATGTTCGCCAAGATCGAGGTCAACGGACCCAATGCTCATCCCTTGTATAATTACCTGAAGGGTGAGAAATCGGGCCTCCTGGGTGCGTCCATCAAGTGGAACTTCAGCAAGTTTCTGGTGGGCCGCGCAGGGAACGTCGTGGCGCGTCACGCGCCGACCACAAGGCCGGAAAGCCTGAAGAAAGAGATCGAGGCGCTGTTGTGAACGAGAAGAACGAAACTCATGCGAGCGAGGCCGGCGATCTTCTGCCGGACCGTCTGTCCGTCGATCCGCAGAGCCCCTATTACAACGCGGACGTTCTGGCGCGCGACGTCGGCATTCGCTTCAAGGGGGTCGAGAAGACCAACGTCGAGGAATATTGCGTCAGCGAAGGCTGGGTGCGGGTCACCGCTGGCAACGCCAAGGACCGCCACGGCAATCCGCTGACCATCAAGGTCCACGGGCTGGTCGAGCCGTATTTCCGGGACAAGAAGTGATCGTGGCGTCACAACAGCGGCGCCAATAATACCTCCGTCATGCCCGGGCTCGACCCGGGCATCCACGTCTTACCCCGTCATTCCGGGTCGATGTGAAGCATCGAACCCGGAATCTCGAGATTCCGGGTCCGGTCCTTCGGACCATCCCGGAATGACGGTGTCAACAACGACGAAGAAGTAAACACCCTCTGAAAGCCACCCCATGTCCGTCCGTATCATCGACGTCCGCGAAGTGACGAAGCCGATCTCTTCGCCGATCCGCAACGCCTATATCGATTTCACCAAGATGACGACGAGCCTGGTCGCCGTGG
>CAYVVB010000073.1:0-2191 GCA_964454955.1 uncultured Bradyrhizobium sp.
TCGCTGCAGCCTCGGACCGAATTGCTTAAGAGCTGCAGCCAAAGCGGAACCCCAGCTTGGGTGCGCCGGTTCGTCCCGGTTACAGCGGCCGTGCTGACCTATGCCACGCTCTGGCCGACTCAGCGGCCCCGCGCTGAAGGAGGAGTGCTTGCACACTCATGTGGCGAAGCCGTGGCTGCCGGGAGGGCCGCCTTGCTGCGTTCGTTGCCGCGATTGCGCTGGTACTAGTGACGGCAGGCGCGCATCACCATGACCGAATTTCTGTAGGACCGCTCACGTCGTCATATAGTGCGCTGCTGCATAGCCGCCGATCTCGCCGGTCTGGGTGCACTTTCCATCCGCTGCACTCGTGCCCGCGTTGGCCGCCTTCGCTCCCCAGACCAAAACTCAGTGACTAGACGCTTTGCTGGTTGAGCGTGGCTTCACGCATGCTTCCGGCGGACCTCCGTCAAGTGCGTCCGATGGCACCGACGGGATCAGAGAGAGCGCACACCTCCTGGAAGGGACACGGCAGCAATCGGTCCAGCGCCGCGTGGAAATCACGCGCCTCCGACATCGACCGGCCTGAGTTCCTTGATCGAGGCCGCGACAGCTTCCAGCACCGACACCCCGTGGAGCGCATCCTCGGCACTTACCGGAAAGACGGCGCGACCATCAACCGCATTTGCAAAGGCCTCCAGTTCGCTCCTTTCGGTGCTGACGACCGGAAATGTCGTCTCCTGCACAGGCGAAGTCCCTTCGCAGCTCAACAGGCGGTTTTCGCCTATCATCTCCAGCCACCCCTTGGATCCCAGGATCCGCAGGCGCCACATCGGAGAGGTCGTGATCAGCGTCGTGAACGCACCCGTGGCGCCGTTCTCGAAATCGGCAGTAAAGCTAACATTGTCCTCCACGGCAACGTCGAGCAGTTGACGACGCCCCTTGGCATGAATGCGCGCAAATCTGCCGCCGAACATCAGCATCAGATCGACCTGATGAATCCCCATTCCGGTCATGCCGCCGGCGATCGTTTCGAATGGGTCCGCGCGCCACATTCCCGATTTGAAGCGCAGGCCATAGTTCGAGGAAAAGTTGCCTTCGATATGCAGGATCCGGCCAATGCGGTCAGCCGCTATGCGTTCACGCATTTCCGCCACGGCAGGAAGAAACCGGCGATTATGCGCAAACGCAACGAGGACGTTGTGCTTGCGCGCCCCTTCGATTGCCGCGTCGGCGCTCTTCCGGTCGAGCGCAAACGGCTTCTCGACCAGGACCGGCTTGCCTGCATTCGCCGCCTCGATCACCTGCTGCGGGTGCATGCGATCCGGTGTTGTCAGGACAATGCCGTCGACATCGGGTGCGGACAGGGCTTCGCGATAGGACCTGGGAGATCGGAGCACAAGTGCTGCGCGACAACATCTATCGTCGCGCCCTGCATCCGATCTTGCGCCACGCCGCGCACTCGACCGGGTATACCGCGTACTTCATCCTGAACAATGCGCCGTTTGTAACCTATTTCGACAAGGTAGAGGGACCGAAAGGCCTGACTTATTCGTCAGAGCTCGGCACCAGCGTTCCCATTGCGGCCACGGCTGCCGGCATGGCGATCCTCGCATTCCTTACTCCCGATGAGTGCGTAAGACTTGCTGCACCGGCAACTCGCGGAACGATCGAGTTTCGCGGACTGCACTTGGCCGAACTCACCGACAGAATCGCGGATGTGCGGCGGCGACGTTACGCGACGTCTGAAAGCGGCTTTCGCAAGGGCGTCAATTCAGTCGCGGCGCCCGTCTGGGGCGGAGACGGCAGGGTTTGCGGCTCAATCGCCCTCACCGCCGATGAAAACGAATTGAAGCCCGAAAAATTTCCGGCATTGGGCGTCGAGGTGGTGCGCTGGGCAGACGAAGCAACACTTGTGCTCGGTGGCGTCCCCTTCCCTCAAGCGTTCTATAAGTAGGTTGGTCCAGCTCCGTATGGCGCGGGTCTGCGTGACGCGGTCCCCCGCCCCTGCCCGGTTGTAAATTCGCTGTTTCCTTCTCAGCGCGAGAAGCGACAACCACCCGGTCACGAAGCGCAGCCGGCCTTCTCGGCGAAGGCCGGCCGTTTGATGCCCTACATCTTCGTCCAGTCGCCTGCGCTTTCGAACGCCGCGGCAGCGCGATAGATCGTCGGCTCGTCGTAGTACTTGCCGATCAGCATCAATCCGACCGGC
>CAYVVB010000074.1:0-17832 GCA_964454955.1 uncultured Bradyrhizobium sp.
ATCGACGTCGACGAGGAACACTCCGGCGTGGTCGTGCAGAAGATGAGCGAGCGCAAGGCCGAGATGATCGAGATGAGGCCGTCCGGCGGCAACCGCTTGCGGCTGGTGTTCTACGCACCGACCCGCGGCCTGATCGGCTACCAGGGCGAACTGCTGACCGACACCCGCGGCACCGCGATCATGAACCGTCTCTTCCACGGCTATGCGCCCTACAAGGGCGAGATCCAGGGCCGCCGCAACGGCGTCCTGATCTCGAACGACCAGGGCGAGGCGGTGGCCTACGCGATGTTCAAGCTGGAAGACCGCGGGCCGATGATGATCGAGCCGGGCTGGAAGGTCTACAAGGGCATGATCGTCGGCGAGCACACCCGCGACAACGATCTCGAGATCAACGTGCTCAAGGGCAAGCAGCTCACCAACATCCGCACCACCTCCAAGGACGAGGCCGTGCGGCTGACGCCGCCGATCCGGATGACGCTGGAAAAGGCGCTCGCCTATATCGAGGACGACGAGCTGGTCGAGGTGACGCCGAAATCGATCCGCCTGCGCAAGAAGTTCCTCGACCCCAACGACCGCAAGCGCGCGGAAAAGGCCAGGGAAGCGGTGGCGTAAAGCAGCGAAATAGCGAGTAGCGAAATAGCGAGTGGAGGCGTTTCCGTATCGCCACGTTTGCTGTACCCTGTTTTCTATCCCCTATTCGCCGTTCGCTCTGTCATGTCCCTCCCCTCTTCAGTCGACGTCGCCATCATCGGCGCGGGTGCCGCGGGCCTTGGGGCTGCGCATGCGCTGAAAAATTCCGGCGTCGAGATCATCGTGCTGGAAGCACGCGACCGCGTCGGCGGGCGCGGCGATACCGTGCCGGCCGCGCCCGCTGTCATTTTCGACGTCGGCTGCGGCTGGCTGCATTCGGCAGACCAGAACTCCTTCGTCGCCATCGCAGACCAGCTCGGTTTCGAAATCGACAGGACCCTGCCGCCCTGGCAGGACCGCGCCTTTGGCGATGCATTTCCGGAAGAGGAGCGCGCCGATTTCGTTCGCGCTATCGACGCCTTCTATGACCGGCTCGAGCAGGCAGCTCTTCGCGGCGAGGACACTCCCGCCAAACTCTATCTCGAGCCCGGCAACCGCTGGAACCCGATGATCGATGCGATCTCGACCTATGTGAACGGCTGCGAGCTCGACCGGGTCTCGCTCCTCGACACCATGACCTACGAGGACACCACCATCAATTGGCGCGTGCGGCGCGGTTACGGCGCGCTGATCGCGGCCCATGCCACCGGCCTCCCGCTCGCCTTCAATTGTAATGTGACGCTGATCGATCACTCCGCAAAGCGCCTGCGCCTCGAAACCTCATTGGGGACGCTCGCCGCGGACAAGGCGATCATCACCGTGCCGACCAATCTGATCGCCGACCAGGCTCTCCGCTTTGTCCCGGCCCTGCCCGCGAAGGTGAATGCAGCTGCCGGCCTGCCGCTCGGCGTCGACGACAAGGTGACGTTGTTGCTCGCAGAGCCGGAGGCGCTGCCGAAGGAGGGCAATCTGCGGGCCGCCACCATGCGCACGGAAATGGGGACCTACCATCTCCGCCCGTTCGGGCAGCCCTGCATCGAAGGATTTTTTGGCGGCCGCTATGCCAGGACGCTTGAAGACGCCGGCGAAGGCGCGATTGCGCAGGCCGCCATCGAGGAGATCGTCGCCATTCTCGGCAATGATTTTCGCAGCAAGCTCACGCCGCTGGCGGAATCGCGTTGGGCCCGCGATCCCTTCGCGCGCGGCTCCTATTCGCACGCCCTGCCGGGCCATGCCGGCGACCGCGCGATCCTCGCTGCACCCGTCGATGACCGGCTGTTCTTCGCGGGCGAGGCAACGTCGCCGGACTTTTTCACGACCGCCCACGGCGCACTGGATTCGGGCGAGCGCGCGGCAAGGGAAGTGCTGGCGGCGGTTGCGAAACGTTGAGCGCGCGCTCCAGCGCCTCTTCAGCGAGCTTCACGCCGGCTTCGGTTTCGATCATCCAGTGCCCCTCGCTGCCGGAAGACGGCAGCACGCGAAAGTCGATCTTGCCGCCGTTACTGCGAAAAACGTCCGCGAGTTGTCGCGAGAACTCCGGTGAAAAATAGCTGTCGTTGGCTGCGACCAGCCAGGTCACCGGGACCCGCGCCGCGCGGCCGAAGGCACCGGCCGCGGCGCGCAGTCTGTCGGGCGCGCAAACCTCGCCTTGAAGATCATTAGCATGGCCGCCGCGCCCCGGCGCGACAGCAATGATCGCGGCGATCGCTTGCGGGTCCTCGCCGGCCAGCGCAAGCGCGCCCCAGCCACCGGCCGAATGCCCGATCACCACCGCACCCTGCGGCCGGATGAAAGGCAGGCCGCGCGCAAATTCCAGCGCCCGCAAGATCTGGTCTGCTGTGGCGCGGCCCGAACGCGCATAGTCCGCCGCATCGCAGCCGCCCTGGTCTTCCAGATAGGGCCCGCCGGTTGCCCCATGGCCCAAGCGCTCCGGCACCAGCACGGCAAAGCCGCGTCGCACCAGAAAGGCGGCGAGTGCCTTGTACTCGGGCTGCGACATTTGCGCGCGGCGCAAGGCGTTCTGGGTGGATGCATGCGCAATCAGCGCCAGGCGAAACGGGCCGTCGCCTTGAGGGCGGAACAGCACCGCGTGGGCGGCGATCCCGCGGTCCGGCGAAGGCAGCAGCCATTGCTGCTCGCGGTCAGGCTCGCCTTCAGCTCCTGCTGCGCCATAGGCCGGCTGCGCCCACGCCGGCGACGCGCGAGCGAGGCAAACCAGAAGCGAGGCAATGATCGCGATCAACGCGCGCATGAAAGACTCTCGGCGGGCTTCCCGTCGGCAGAAAACTGGCTGCAATGAATCAAATCCAGCGCCTTCAAAACGTACGGCTCGATATCGCTGCCTTCGCGCGCCCCGGCTCTGGCAGAGACCTGTCCTTTTTCGAGACAATCTCACAGCAAACTGATGCACAAAGTCCACAGGTTAACCGATAATTAACGATAGAGCTTGAAGCCGGCCCGCCGACTTGCTTTGATTAGGATCATGAGCACAACCCTGATCGAGGTCCGGCCGGCCAAAGCTGCAGACGCGGCGGCGGTAGCTTCTACCCATGACGAAGCGTGGCGGTCCGCCTATCAGGGCATCATTCCCGGCGCCGAGCTCGAGAAACTGATCAACCGTCGCGGGCCGCAATGGTGGGACAGCGCCATCCGCAAGGGCAGCCGCGTCAGCGTGCTGGTGTTCGGCGACAAAATCGCGGGCTACGCCAATTATGGCCGCAACCGTGCACGCAGCCTGCATTTCGAGGGCGAGATCTACGAGCTCTATTTGCGGCCGGAGTTCCAGGGCCTCGGCTTCGGCCGGCGCCTGTTCACCGCCGCCAAGCGCGATCTCGGACAGAGCGGGCTTCGGAGCATGGTGGTCTGGGCGCTGTCCGACAACGATCCCGCCACCGAGTTTTACCGGGCGCTCGGCGGCCGCATGGTCGCACGCTCCTCGGAACGGTTCGGCCCGAAATCGCTCGACAAGATCGCCTTCGCCTGGACCAATTAAGGCGCGAAAAGCGACCAGTCATTTTTCCGGATCGCGCTCTGGCATCTGCGCCATTTGGCGCGTATGAGCCTGATTCCATCGCGCTTTAGAGCATGATCCGGAAAAGTGTGTAGCGGTTTTCCGAAAAGATCATGCTCAATCAAAAGCCTAAAGCGCGATGGCGATTCAACCTAATCCCATCGCGCTTTAGACGCCCACGGAGCCATTCATGCGCATAGACGCCGTCAAAATTGGGATCGATCCGCCGCGCGAAGTCAATGTCATCATCGAGGTGCCGGTCGGCGGCGAGCCGATCAAATACGAGATGGACAAGGAGGCCGGCACCCTCATCGTCGACCGGTTTCTCTATACCGCCATGCGTTACCCCGGCAATTACGGCTTCATCCCGCACACCATGTCGGGCGATGGCGACCCCTGCGACGTCCTGATCGCCAACACCCGCGCCATCGTGCCTGGCGCGGTGATGAGCGTCCGCCCTGTCGGCGTGCTGCTCATGGAAGACGAGGCGGGCGGCGACGAGAAGATCATCGCGGTGCCCTCCTCGAAGCTGACGCAGCGATACGACAGGGTGAAGACCTTCAGCGACCTGCCGGAAATCACCCTGCAGCAGATCCAGCACTTCTTCGAGCACTACAAGGATCTCGAGGGCGGCAAGTGGGTCAAGGTGCTGCGCTGGGGCGGCCCCGAGGATGCGCACAAGCTGATTGCCGAGGGCATAGAGCGGGCGACGAAGTAGTTCGTCCGTCATTTCGGCGCGCGTCAGCGCGAACCCGGAATCTTGAGATTCTCCGGAACGACGACCGCTACACCGCCGGTTGCGGCAGCCCCTCGATCGCGCAGGCTGCGCGCAGCGTGTTCACCAGCAGGCACGCCACTGTCATTTGCCCGACGCCGCCCGGCACCGGCGTGATGGCGCCGGCGACCTGCGAGGCTTCCGCAAAGGCGACATCACCGACCAGCCGCGTCTTGCCGTCGGCCGTGGGCAGCCGGTTGATGCCGACATCGATGACGGTCGCGCCCGGCTTGATCCAGTCGCCGCGCACCATTTCCGGCCTGCCGACTGCGGCGTAAACCAGATCGGCCTGCGCACAAAGCTTCGGCAAATCGCGCGAGCGCGAGTGCGCGATGGTGACGGTCGCGTTCTCGTTCAACAGCAGTTGCAGCAGCGGCCGGCCGACCAGATTCGAGCGTCCGATGACGATGGCGTTCATGCCCTCGAGCGAGGCGTGCACGCTCTTGCTCAGGATGATGCAGCCGAGCGGCGTGCAGGGCGAGAGCGCCGGAAATCCGCCGGCGAGCCGTCCCGCGTTGTTCGGATGCAGACCATCGACGTCCTTGGCGGGATCGATGGCGTTGATGATGGTCTCGGTGTGCAGCGATTTCGGCAGCGGCAATTGCACGAGAATGCCGTGCACCGACGGATCGCGGTTGAGCTTTGCAACCAGCGCCAGCAGATCGTCCTGGCCGACATCGGCCGGCAGCTTGTGCTCGAACGAGGCCATGCCGGCGGCCTGCGTCTGGGTGTGCTTGCTGCGGACATAGACCTCGCTTGCGGGGTCGTTGCCGACCAGCACCACGGCAAGTCCGGGGACCACGCCGCTCTCGCGCTTGACCCGCGCAACCTCGCCGGCGACGCGGGCGCGAAGCTCGGCGGCAATGGCTTTTCCATCGATGATGCGGGCGGTCATGCCGATCCTTTCATCACTTGTCTTTTGCCGACTTTTTCGCCGACGTCAGCATACGCAACGTCTCGCCCAATTTGGCCGGGTCGCCGTCGATCGCCACCTGTTTCAGCCGCGACGTCGCGCCGGAGAGCAGCCGTACATGGGCCTTGGGCACTCCGAGCGCCTTGGCGAGCAATTCCGTCACGGCGCGGTTGGCCTCGCCGCCATCGGCAATTGCGCGGACCCGCACCTTCACCACGTTGCGCCCGTCGGCGAGCGTCTCGATGCCGTCAATGCCGTCGCGGCCGCCTCGCGGCGTCACCCGCAACGCAACGCTGATGCCCTCTCGTCCGTAGCGCCAGGGATCCATGGGAGGGATCCGTTCATCGAGCCCGCAACAGTCAGAACACCGCGGGATAGATGTAATAGGTAATCACCCGCTCGATGAACATGATGATCAGGATAAGGATGATCGGCGAGATGTCGAGCCCACCGAGATTGGGCATGAAATTGCGAATCGGCGCCAGCAATGGCTCGGTGATGCGGTAGAGGAACTCCGTGACCGCCGCGACAAACTGATTGCGCGTGTTCACCACATTGAACGCGATCAGCCATGAAAGGATCGCGGAGGCGATCAAGAGCCAGATGTAGAGGTCGAGGACGATCAGGACGATGTCGAGAACAGCTCGCATGGGGGAAGGGCTCGGGCAGGTCGCGGGAAAGGACCTCTGCTAGATATCGGTTCCGCCCCCTTCAAACAAGGGAAGTTCCCGCCGGCGGCCTCGCAAAACGTCCCTTTTCGCGTTCTTGACTTAGCGATGGCGCGGACTGTAAATGACGCCAATTGCCGGCCGCCCGTACCTTCCCTATTTATCGTTCAGGCGGCCGTGACGGGGCCATAGCTCAGCTGGGAGAGCGCATCGTTCGCAATGATGAGGTCGGCGGTTCGATCCCGCCTGGCTCCACCACGCTTCGCCTTCGGCTACGCGTGACGCAGCCGAAGGCGAAGCGTGCCCGGCGTAGGCCGCAGGGCGAAGACGGGCTCCATCCTCTCGGCGTTAGCTTCCCACCCCAATCCGCCCTACCTCACTCCGCCGCCTGCGCCAGCACCGAAGGCGGCAGCCGCGCCAGCCAACCCTCGATGAAATGCGCAAGCCAGGCGCGTTCGGCGACGTCGTAGACCGCGCGATCGGCAAAATGGTGCTGGCGCGGACGCGCGCCCGGTGCGGCCATGCGATCATGCCCGCGCGTCGTCCAGCGATGCATCATGGCGTAGGTCACGTCGGGATGAAACTGCAGGCCGAAGCAATTGTCGTAGCGAATCGCCTGCACCGGGAAATCATCGCCTTCGGCCAGCAATTCGGCCCCAACCGGAAGCTCGAAACCTTCGCGGTGCCAGTGATAGACCTGCCCCGGCCAGTCGGGACAAACGGCAAGCCCGGCCTCGGTGGGGCGGATCGGGTAATAGCCGATCTGCGCGCGGCCCTGCGGGTGACAGGTGACGCGCGCACCGAGTTGCCTCGCGAGCATCTGCGCGCCCAGGCAAATGCCCAGAAATGGGCGGCGCTCGCGTAGCGGAATTTCGATCCAGTCGATCTCGGCGCGGAGATAGTCGTCGCCGTCGTTCGCGCTCATCGGACCACCGAAAATGACGGCACCGGCGTGCGCATCAAGCGTGCCCGGCAAGGCGTCGCCGAACCGCGGCCGCCTGATATCCAGCCGATAACCGAGCGCGCGCAGCGCGTTGCCCACGCGGCCGGGCGTCGACGTCTCCTGGTGCAGAACCATCAGAACCGGAAGCAAGGGCTCCGCCGCGAAGGGCGCCGGAGCCGCCGCTCTTTTCACCGGAAACGGCAGCACGGTCTTGCCATGCGTGTATTCGGCCCGGTTGGACATGTCGTTCCGCAGATTTCTCCGTGCTCAGCGCGAAAGGATAGCTAAGCAAATGTTAATTTCGTGTGAGTCCTCTCACGTCGAAGCAAATCACGGGCCAGTGGTGCGGAGGACGTCACTGCGCCGCGCGTGCTGGCCCTCCAGGGAAGGATGGAATTTGCGGCTGGACCGTGCCTAGCCCGGCGAGGTGGGATATTTCGTGAAGTCGATCTTGAACAGGCTTGGATCGATCTTCTTGGTGGAGTCGAGGTTATAGACGGCAACGGTGGTGTCGTAGCCTTGCGGATCGGTCACCGTCCACTGCTTGAGCTGACCATCCTTGGCGCCGATCATCAGCATCAGGCGGCTGGTGCCGACCAGCGCCTGCCTCTCCTCAATGGTGACGCTGATGAAGACGTCATCCGCCGTCACGCTCACCACATTGGTGTCCTTCATCAGGTCGATGCGGTCCGACAGCAGAAAGCGCAACGGCGTCTGCGACAGCGGATAGATGTCCTGCGTCGCGAGATTGCGGTCGCGCACCGCCAGCGAGGACCCATCGGCGATGATCTCGATCGGGGTCGGCGGATCATATTCGAAGCGCACCTTGCCGGGCTTCTGGATGTAGAAGTCGCCCGTGGTCTTGCTGCCGTCGGGGCCGACCTGCACGAAGTTTCCGACCAGCGTCTGCAGCGACGACAAATAGGCGCTGATCCTGGCTGCCTGCGCCTTCTGATTGGCATCGAACGTCGCAAAAATGCTGGTCGGCACATTGCGATGCGGATCCGGGATGATCGGATCCGGCACCGTCGTGCCGGTGGTCAGCGGGCTTCTCTGCGCATCGCTCATCTGCACGCCGTCGCGCCCCTTTGGGGCCGGCTTGGGGATCGGAACGGTCTGCGCCGACAAGGGAGCGCCAAGCGCCATGATGGACGCCGCAATCAGCAGCCTCGCCAGTGCGGATGTGCCGCGCGAGGCGGCTCGTTCGCCGGATCGGAGTTCTGGATTTTGATGCAACGCGTCGTCCTGCCTGGGTTCGTGGGAGTTTACCGTGGTTCGACGAGGTGAGATATCGTTTTTCCGTGAGATAGGCCGTCGGCGCCGGAATTCCATTCGCGGATGTCTCAAAAGCCGCCTTCTTCTTCGGGGACGAGGATTTCACGTTTGCCCGCGTGATTGGCCTGCCCGACAATGCCTTCGAGTTCCATGCGCTCCATCAGCGAGGCTGCGCGATTGTATCCGATTTGCAGCCGGCGCTGAATGTAGCTGGTGGATGCCTTGCGGTCGCGTTTGACGATCGCCACGGCCTGCGCGAACAGATCGCCGCCGCCGTCGCCGCCCATGCCGGTGGCATCGAACACCGCGCCGTCTTCCTCGCTCGGCTCTTCCGCAGTGACCGCTTCGAGATATTCGGGTGCGCCCTGCGTCTTCAGGTGCCGCACGACTTTCTCGACCTCTTCGTCGGAGACGAAGGGGCCGTGCACGCGGCTGATGCGGCCGCCGCCTGCCATGTAGAGCATGTCGCCCTGTCCGAGCAATTGCTCGGCGCCCATTTCACCGAGAATGGTGCGGCTGTCGATCTTGGAGGTGACCTGGAAGGAGATGCGGGTCGGGAAATTCGCCTTGATCGTGCCGGTGATGACGTCGACCGACGGGCGCTGGGTGGCGAGAATCACATGCAACCCGGCGGCGCGCGCCATCTGCGCCAGACGCTGCACCGCGCCTTCGATATCCTTGCCCGCCACCATCATCAGATCGGCCATTTCGTCGACGATGATCACGATGTAGGGCAAAGGCTCGAGATCGAGCTTCTCTTCCTCGTAAATGGCCTTGCCGGTTTCCTTGTCGAAGCCGGTATGCACCGTGCGCGTCAGTTCCTCGCCCCTGGACCTAGCCTCGCCGAGACGCGCGTTGTAGCCGTCGATATTGCGCACCCCCAGCTTGGCCATCCGCTTGTAGCGTTCTTCCATCTCGCGCACCGCCCATTTCAGCGCGACGACGGCCTTCTTCGGATCGGTGACGACGGGGGTCAAAAGGTGCGGGATGCCGTCATAGACGGACAATTCGAGCATCTTGGGATCGACCATGATCAGCCGGCACTGATCCGGGCGCAGCCGGTACAGCAGGCTGAGGATCATGGTGTTGATGGCGACCGATTTGCCCGAGCCGGTGGTGCCGGCGATCAACAGATGCGGCATGCGCGCGAGATCGACGATGATGGACTCGCCGCCGATATTCTTGCCGAGGCAAAGCGGCAGCTTGGCCACCGACTCCGCAAACTCCTTCGCCGTCAGCAATTCGCGCAAGTAGACCTTCTCGCGATGCGCATTGGGCAGTTCGATGCCGATGGCGTTGCGGCCGGGGACGACGGCGACACGCGCCGAGAGTGCGCTCATCGACCGAGCGATGTCGTCGGCAAGACCGATGACGCGCGAGGATTTGATGCCGGGCGCGGGCTCCAGCTCGTACAGCGTCACCACCGGGCCCGGATTGGCTTTGACGATCTCGCCGCGCACGCCGAAGTCCTGCAGCACGCCTTCCAGGGCGCGCGAATTCGCTTCCAGTTCGCTCTTGCTGAGCGGCCGGCGATCCCCGGCTTTCGGTGCGGCGAGCACCGCGACCGACGGCAAGTCAAATTTGTCATAGGCATTGCGCGGGGCGGCGCGGGAGGGAGCTTTCTTGCGCGGCGCGCGGGCGGGCGGCGCCTCGTCTTCCTCCTCCTCTTCCTCCTCGGCTTCGTCCTCGTCGAAATCGTCTTCTGCTTCGGGGACCAGTGCCGGCGCCGCGCGGCCGCCGAGATTAGGTTCCTGCCGCTCGAACGAGGTGCGCGTTTGCGCCGTGCTCGAGACCAGCGAGCGATAGGCTCGGCTCAACAGCCACGCCGCACGCGCCTTTGCGCTCATGAGGGCATGGAAAATCCAGCCGAGCGAGATCGAACCCCCGTCCGCCTCTTCTTCCTCGAGCGGCGCATCGTCCTCGATCGCCTCGTCCTCTTCCGCCTCGCGTGCGCCGAAACCGCTCGCGATCACGAACGTCGCGACCGTTGCCAGCAAGAAGATGATGCCCAGCATCAGCCGATAGACGAACCCGGGCGGGCCGAACACGACGGCCGGCGCGCGGACCAGCGCGTCGCCGACGACGCCGCCGAGTCCGGTCGGCAGCGGCCATGCGCCACCATGCGGCCAGCAGCTCGCAAAGCCCGCCGCGAGCACGACGCAGAGCACCCAGCAGCCGAGCCGCAGCGCTTCGCGGTCGAACACGCGATGCGTCATCATCCGCCAGCCGCGCACCGCGAGGGGAAGGATCAGCATGATCGCCCCCAATCCCAAAATCTGCATCAGCAGGTCGGCAGCGATCGCGCCGGGATAGCCGAGCAGATTGTGAATGGAACGGGAGGTCGCGTGGCTGAGCGAGGGATCATGCACCGACCAGGTCATCAGCGCCGCGGCCGCGCCGCCGGACAGCGCGATCAGGCTGAGGCCCGCGAGTTCGCGCAGGCGCCGCTCCAACGCCTCGCGAATCGAGGTCGGCAGATGGCCGACCAGGGGAATGACACGTTCGATCGCCGGCATGCTCATGTGCCCTTGCGATGACTACCCAAAAGTTCCGACCAGCCGGTGCAGCGCCTCGGCGGTCTGTTCGCTGTCCGAAACCAGCGCGAGGCGGATGTAGCCGGCGCCCGGATTGAACCCATCGGGCTGCAGCCGCGCCAGGTAGCTTCCGGGAATGACGCGCACGCCGGCCTCGCGATAGAGTTTCACCGTCGCAGCTTCGTCGCCGCCCCGCTCCGAGACGTCGAGCCAGACGCAGAAGCCGCCGGCCGGCCGCTTGTAGCCGTAGCGGCTGCCGAGGATCTGGTCGGCGAGATCAAACTTGATCTGGTAGAGCCTGCGATTCTCCTCGACATGGGCCTCGTCGCCATAGGCGGCGACCGCGACATGCTGCAGCGGCACCGGAACCTGCGGGGCCGCGACATTGCGCAGCTCGTGAAACGCGCCAAGAAACCTTTTATCGCCGGCGGCAAAGCCGACGCGCATGCCCGGCAGGTTCGAGCGCTTCGACAGCGATTGAAAGGCGACGACATTGCCGAAGTCGGGTCCGGCACATTCCAGGATGCTACCTGGCGCCTGCCGCGTGTAGATTTCCGAGTAGCACTCGTCGCTGAGGATCAAAAAGCCGAAGCGGTCGGCAAGCTGCTTCAGCCGCCGGAAATAGTCGGGCGAGGCGACCGAGCCTTGCGGGTTCGCGGGCGAGGCGATGTAGATCGCGACCGTCCGCGCCAGCGTCGCCTCGTCGAGCGCGTCGAGATCGGGCAGAAAGCCGTTTTCCACGGTCGTGGGCAGGTAGATCTGCTCACAACCGGCTGCGCGGGCCCCAGCGCCATAGGCGGGATAGAACGGATTGGGCATCAGGATCGCAGGCCGGCCGCGGCGCTCGCCGACATAACGCGCAGCGCTCAAGGCCGCGAAGAACAGGCCTTCGCGGCTGCCGTTCAGGACCAGGACCTCGCTCTCGGGATCGACCGGGCGGGGCAGCTTGAACCGGCGGGACAACCAGTCGGCAGCCGCTTTCCGGAACGGCTCGATGCCCTTGGCGATCGGGTAGCGGCCGAATTCGGCGGTGTACTGGGCGAGCACCGGTCCGACAAAGCTTGGCACGGGGTGCTGTGGTTCGCCCAATGATAGCGTTATCAAGGGCTTGCCTGGTTTATAGGGCGCCAGAAGCTCGGCCGTGCGGGCAAACGGCGAGCGTTCATTGTCATTTTGGCCGGCGCCTTGCGGCGCGCGGGATGGAGCGGTCATAGCCATACGTAAGGCGCCAATACTCAAAAGACCGCCGATCGCCCATACGGACCGGCCGGAAGCGGATCAAATCACCATAGATACGGCGAGGTTAAGACGCGATTAACCATCGAGACTAGCGGTGATTTTCGCCGGTCCGGTCGGATTTTTTGGCTGCGCCCGGTTCCGCCTTCTATCGCCCCGGCAGACGTTCGAAGGAGGGCATGCCTTCCGGAATCTGATGAAACGCCTGCTTGTCGATGGTGTAGATCGCCATTCGCGGCTTGAACAGGCTTGGATCGTCGAGTGTGCCGACCTTCACTACCACCAACGGCAGGTCGGGCAAGCGTGTCACAAGCTGCGTCCCGCAGGTGGGGCAGAACTCACGCGTCACGGCCCGCGGAAGATCGCTGCGGGTGAACTGCTTGGGCGCGCCCTTGGTGTAGCCGAACCCATCGGCCGGCATCGCCATGAACATGTTGGGCGCGCCGCCGGTCATGTATTGGCATTCCCGGCAATGGCATTGCGCTTTCATCCTCGCCTCGCCGTCGGCCGCATAGCGCACTTCTCCGCAATAGCATCCGCCTTCCAGTCGCATGGCATCCTCCCGGCTCGTTTGCCCCATTTCGACGCCTGCGGGCCGGGCTGGCAACCCTTTCCCTCGGGTTCGGCCCTAAAAAACAGGGGCTCCAGCTTACGCTGGAGCCCCTCAACGGTCGGGGCATTGCCGGGTATGTGCCCAAACCGAAGTTGTGGGCGCGACCCGGCCTTACGGATCGCGCCCCGGGAGGATCACATGTTGTAGGCGCGTTCGCCGTGATCGGTGATGTCGAGACCTTCGCGCTCCTGCTCGACGGTCGGGCGCAGGCCGACGATCAGGTCGACGACCTTGTAGAGGATCGCCGAGCCGACACCGGACCACACCAGCGTGGCCAGAACCGCCTTGCCCTGCGCGATCATCTGGGTCACCAGATCATACGTGCCGGCGTTGTTGCCCGTGATGTTGGTGTAGTCGGTGATGCCGACGCCGCCGAGCGCGGGGTTGACGAGAATGCCGGTGCCCAGCGCGCCGACGATGCCGCCGATGCAGTGGACGCCGAACACGTCGAGCGCGTCGTCGTAGCCGAGGCTGTTCTTCACCGTGGAGACGAAGAACAGGCAGATCGGCGACACCACGAGGCCGAGCACCAGAGCGCCCATCGGGCCGGCAAAGCCCGAAGCCGGGGTCACCGCGACAAGGCCGGCAACCGCGCCCGAGCAGATGCCGAGCAGCGACGGCTTGCCCTTGACGATCCATTCGCAGAGCAGCCAGGAGAGCGCCGCGCCGGCGGTGGCGACCATGGTGTTGACGAACGCCAGCGCCGTGGTGCCGTTGGACTCAAGGTTCGATCCGGCGTTGAAGCCGAACCAGCCGACCCACAGCAGCGAGGCGCCGATCATGGTCATGGTCAGCGAGTGAGGGGCCATCAGGTCCTTGCCGTAGCCGGTGCGCTTGCCGATGATGAGGGCACCGACGAGGCCCGCGATGCCGGCGTTGATGTGCACGACCGTGCCGCCGGCAAAGTCGAGGGCGCCGGCGCCGGCAAGCCAGCCGACACTGCCGGTGACTTCGTCGAGCTTGGCCTGCGCCGCAGTCTTGGCAGCAGCATCCGTCGCGGCGGCGAGCGCCTTGGCGGCGGCGGCAACGTCATCCGGAGCGGCGACGTACCAGACCCAGTGTGCGATCGGGTAATAGATGAAGGTCGACCACAGGAGGATGAACAGCATCACCGCCGAGAATTTGATGCGCTCGGCGAAGGCGCCGACGATCAGGGCGGGCGTGATCATCGCGAAGGTCATCTGGAACACGAAGTAGGCGAGTTCCGGAATCACCACGCCGTTCGAGAAAGTGGCCGCAGTCGAGCTGGCATCGACCCCGTGCATGAAGGCCTTGCTGAACCCGCCGACCCATGGCGTCATGCTGCCGCCGTCGGTGAAGGCCATCGAATAGCCATAGATCGACCAGGTCACGCCGATCATCGCGACGATCGCGAAGACCTGCGTCAGCACGGACGCCATGTTCTTGGTGCGGACTAGGCCGCCGTAGAACAGTGCGAGGCCCGGAATCGACATCATCAGAACGAGCGCGCTGGATGTGAGCATCCAGGCGACATCGCCCTTGTTGGGAATCGGGGCGGCGGCCGCGGCAGGCGCCGCGTCTTCGGCAAATGCCGCATCGACGAAGCCTGCAACGCAGAGCGCAGCCAGTGCGAGGGCTGCCCACCCCGCGCGGGTGGGACGCTTGAACGTCATTTCATTACTCCTGGGTGATGGGGGTGAGCGCGAAATCAGAGGGCTGCGGCATCGGCCTCGCCGGTGCGGATACGGACCGCATGGTCGAGGTTGATGACGAAGATCTTGCCATCGCCGATCTGGCCGGTTTTCGCCGCCGACGTGATGGCATCGATGGTCTTGTCGACCTGATCGGCAGCGACAGCGACCTCGATCTTGATCTTAGGCAGGAAACTCACGGCGTATTCGGCGCCGCGATAGATTTCGGTATGGCCTTTCTGGCGGCCATATCCCTTGACTTCGGTTACCGTGAGACCGTGAACGCCGATGGCGGTCAGGGCATCGCGGACTTCTTCCAGCTTGAATGGCTTAATAATCGCCATAACAATTTTCATGGGTCCTATCCCCGCTTGGGCCCGGTGTGAGCGGGCGTGCTCGACTGAGGTTCACCACGCGGAGAGAAAAATTCACGACGCGGGGCACAGCCGCGAGCGATAGAATCAAATGTCGTGCCAGACCGGCGGTTTCCCCTAACGGATTATGAATGCGGGTCTTTTCGCGTTTCGCGAGGACGGGCGCCACCTGCGCGATTTGGTCGCGCTCAACGATTAATCATTGATGTTCAAATCGTGAGCAGGCCAAGCTCCTGACACAATCCTGCTCACTGCCCGGGCAGCCCGAGCGCCAATGCAATGATGGAGAGACGGACGACTTACTGAAGCGCCTCACCATGTTGCGAAATATCGAGGCCTTCCAGTTCGGCCTCTCGCGAGACCCGCAGGGGCACGAAAACGCTGACCAGTCTGAGGATCGCGTAGGTGATGCCCGAGCACCAGACCAGGGTGACGGCGACGCCGTAAAGCTGGATCAGCAATTGCTGCGGATGGCCCTCGATGAGGCCCGATACCCCGCCGATCGAGGCCGTCGCAAACACCCCGGCGAGCAAGGTGCCGGTCATGCCGCCGATGCCATGGACGCCGAACACGTCGAGCGAATCATCGTATTTGAAGCGCAGCTTCAGCCAGGTGCAGGCCCAATAGCACACCGCGCCCGCGATCACGCCAATCACGATGCCATGCCATGGCGCGACGAAGCCCGAGGCCGGCGTGATGGTTCCAAGCCCCGCGACCGCGCCGGAAATCATGCCGAGCACCGAGGGCTTGCGGCGGATCGACCACTCGATCGCGCCCCAGGTCAAGGCTCCCGCACAAGCGGCGAGATGGGTGGCGATGATCGCCATCACCGCGTGCGAATTGGCCGACAGCGCCGAGCCGCCGTTGAAGCCGAACCAGCCGACCCAGAGCAGGCCGGTGCCCACCACGGCGAGCGAGAGGTCAAAGGGTGACAGGTTGTCGTTGCCGTAGCCGTGGCGCTGGCCCATCACTTTCGCGGCGACCAGCCCGCTCACGCCTGCCGACAGGTGCACCACGAGGCCGCCTGCGAAATCCAGAACGCCCATGCTGGCCAGAAAGCCGCCGCCCCAGATCCAATGCGCCAGCGGGACGTAGACGAAGACGAACCAGGCGATAGAGAACAGGAGATAGGCGGAAAACCGCATGCGGTCGGCCACCGAGCCCGCCACCAGCGCCACCGTGATGATGGCGAAGGTCATCTGGTAGAGCATGAACAGGGCTTCCGGGATGGTTTTGGCCGCGGGATTGACGCTGTCCATGCTCATTCCGGCGAGAAAGAAGCGATCGAGCGAGCCGAGCCAGCTTCCATCGCCGGTGAACACCAGCGAATAGCCGAACGCGACCCACAGAATTGAAACGATCGTCACTGCGGCAAGGCTCTGCGCCATGGTCGCGAGCACGTTCTTCTTGCGCACCATGCCGGAGTAGAACAGCGCGAGTCCCGGAATGGTCATCATCAGCACCAGCGCGGTGGCGACGATCATCCATGCGGTGTCGGCGGTGTCGATGCCCGGCGTCGCGGCAAAGGCCGGCGTCGAAGCGAAGAACGTCGTTACAAGACCAGTCAGCGCGGCGCCGCGCGCTCCGCGAAGCAGGAGTGCCCCCATCGTCATGTCCCCGGCATCATGCGCAACCGGCGTCCTTGGCGGTTGCGCGAGAGAGATTGTTAGGTTCAGAGCGCGTCGCTGTCGGTTTCACCGGTGCGGATGCGCAGCGCGTGATCGATCGGCGTCACGAAAATCTTTCCGTCGCCGATCTGGCCGGTGCGCGCGTGCGTGGTGATCACCTCGATCGCCTTGTCCGCGAGCTCGGAAGCGACGGCGATTTCGATTCGCAATTTTGGCAGGAAGTTCACGACGTATTCGGCGCCGCGATAGATTTCGGTGTGACCCTTCTGGCGGCCGTAGCCCTTGACCTCCGTCACCGTCATGCCGTGCACGCCGATCGTCGTCAGCGCCTGGCGCACTTCGTCGAGCTTGAAAGGTTTGATGATGGCAATGACGAGCTTCATGCTTTGCCCCCGGGTTCGGCGGCCGTTCAGCCAATGCCCGCGCCGCAATCTGATATCTTTCTAGGCAAATGGCATAAAAAACTTGCATGGGTAAGAGGCCCTGGGGGCATTTTTGCAGATTCGATACTCTCCCGGCCGGGCAATCTCCGTCACAGTAGTTGCATCGAACAGCCGACTCCCGCAAAAGGAGCAACGGCGAGAAAGGCGGGAGAGATGTCCGAGCGAGTCTGGTTCCATGCCGCGGGTGGCGAGCAACAGGGCCCCTACGGAGAAGCGCAATTCCGCGATCTGATCGCCCGCGGAACAGTCACCGCGGAGACGCTGGTCTGGACCCAGGGGATGGACAATTGGCAGACGGCCGGGGACGTGCCGGGCCTGCTGTCTGGAATACCGCAGATGATTGGGAGATCGGCCAGCGCGGTGATGCGTGGCGGGCCGCTCTCGATCGACTTTGGAATCCTGGACTTCACTTGGCGGAGCATTTTGGTCGTTCTCAGCTTCCTTTTGGTCGTTCCCGCGCCGTGGGCGATCGTCTGGTACGTGAAATGGATGGTGTCCCGCGTGCACGTCCCGGGGCGGCCGAATCTCTCCTTCACCGGCCGCGCACTGACGGTCGCTGCCTGGTATTTCGGCGCTCTCATTCTCGCGATCTGTATTGCCCTGATCGGAGTGCGGTGGCTCGACAATCTGACGACCCTGGTCCAGCTCGCCCTGTACTGGCTCTTCCTCAGGTGGTTCGTCGCGAACATCGCATCGAACGGGCAGCCGCTGGGTTTGAGCTTTTCAGGCTCGTTGTGGGCCTATCTCGGATGGAACATCCTGGGCGTGATTTCCGTCATCACGATCGTCGGCTGGGCCTGGGTCTTTACCGCTCAAATCCGCTGGGCTTGCCGGAATATCCAGGGCACGCGGCGGCAGGTCGTCTTCAAAGGCACAGGCCTCGAATATCTCTGGCGCGTCATCGTGGTCGTGATCGCCAGCATCTTCATCATTCCGATTCCATGGGTATTTCGCTGGATGCTTCAATGGCAGTTGTCGCAAACCGTGCTGGTCGAACGCGCAGCGTAAGTCCGGCCCGCTATCGCCGCTCGCGCACCGAGCCTTCCTGCGCCACGGACGCTACGAGCGTGCCGTCCGGCTTGAAGATCAAGCCACGCGTGAGGCCCCTGCCGCCTTGGGCGCTCGGCGAGTCCTGGGCGTAAAGCAGCCATTCGTCGGCGCGGAACGGACGGTGGAACCACATTGCGTGGTCGAGGCT
>CAYVVB010000075.1:0-5193 GCA_964454955.1 uncultured Bradyrhizobium sp.
CCGCTTGCGCCGCTGACGCTGGCGCTGGTGCTCGGCAGCCGCGCCGAGGATGCCTTCCGGCTTTCCATGATCGGCTCGGGCGGGGACATGAAGGTGTTCTGGTCGAACGGCCTCGTCGGCTCGATCACGACGCTGGCGATCCTGTTGCTGTTTTGGCCGCTCGTCGACCGCGCCTTTTCGGGCATGCGGCGTCAGGAGCCCGCCGAGGCGTCGGGCTGAGCCGCAGGGCGTTCGGGATTTCGCCCAGCAAGGTCAGGGCCTTACCCGATCAGCCGCGATTTCTCCCGAAGGCAGCCGATCGCTGTTTTTTGCCAGGGGTGTGGCCTCCCCGCGACAGCGTCGGGAACCGCAACTGCGTATGATTCGCGCAAATTTTCTTTAGGGATTCGTTTTATGAAGCGGGTCTTGATTGGGGCGGCCATGGCGTCGCTTCTCACGTCTGCTGCGTTCGCTGCCGATCTTTCCGCTCCCAAGGTTTACACCAAAGCGCCACCCGTTGCGCCGATCTATGGTTGGACCGGGTTCTACGCCGGTGTTAACGGCGGCTATGGCTGGGGGAGGGCGAACACGACAATCGCGCCCCTTGTCGGGCTAATTCCAACTTCGCCCTTCGCGCCGTTCCATCAGAGCGTGGACGGGGGTCTTGCCGGCGGCCAGATCGGTTACAATTGGCAGCTGGACCCCAAATGGCTGCTCGGCCTCGAAGCCGACATGCAGTGGAGCGGCCAGCGGTCCTCAACGACGCTGACGTCGGTGGGACCGCGATACGGTTCGTTTGGTACCGGTTTGCCCAATTCCATTGGGCCGGACTTCAACTCGATCGCATCGCAAATCGCCAATCTCAGTTACGACTTGCAGTGGTTTGCGACCTTCCGCGGCCGCGCCGGCGTTCTGGCCGATCCGCAAACCCTGCTCTACGCAACCGGCGGTCTTGCCGTTGGCGAGTTCAAATACAGCGCGCAGACCACGACATCGATTCAGGTTTTCAGTGGCGGCTTGGCCGGGACAACGCCGGCCGGGCCGCCGATCATCCTCGCCGGCGCGGGCGTCTCAAGCAGCGACACCCGCGTGGGCTGGACGGTCGGTGCCGGCATCGAGCGCAAGTTCTCGCCCAACTGGTCGGGCAAGCTCGAATACCTCTACGCGGATTTCGGCACCAAGACCTATTTTGCCGGGACGGCCAATCAGGCCGATGCGAGCTTCCACGATCAGATCGTTCGCGCAGGCTTTAACTACCAATTCGCGGCGGGACCGGTCCTCGCCAGGTACTGATTGATGGCCTTTTCGAACGGCATAAGGCTCCGGTTACGCCGGGGCCTTTGTTGACCCTGTTGCGGGCTGGGCTCGACCGCCTCACACCACCTTGCGCTGCCTCAGTTCGGCGATCTCGTCGGCGGTGAAGCCGAACTCGGCGAGCACCTCTTCGGTCTGCTCGCCGAATTCCGGCGGGCGCGCCGCCATGGTGCTTGGCGTGCGCGACAGCGTCATCGGCTGGCTGACGAGGCGAATGTGCCGGCCTTCCGCGTTCGGCACGTCCTGCGCCATGTTAAGATGCTGCACTTGCGCATCGGCGAACACCTGGTCGATCGAATAGATCGGCCCGCAGGGCACGCCGGCGGCGTTGAGCTCCGTGACCCAGTGCTCGGTCGATTTCGTCTCGGTGCGCTTGTTGATCTCGGCATTCAGCGCGTCGCGGTTCTTTGAGCGAGAGGCCGCGGTCGCGTAGTCGGGATCGGTCACCAGTTCAGGCGCGCCGATCGCCTGCGCGCATCGCTCCCAGGTCCGGCCACTTGCGGTGGCGATGTTGATGTAGCCGTCGGAGGTCTTGAACACGCCGGTCGGGATCGAGGTCGGATGATTGTTGCCGGCCTGCTTTGCCACTTCCTTTTCCATCAGCCAGCGCGCGGCCTGGAAATCCAGCATGAAGATCTGCGCCTGCAGGAGCGATGTCTGCACCCATTGTCCCTGGCCCGAGACCTCGCGTTCGAGCAGCGCCACGAGGATGCCCATCGCGCAGGACAGGCCGGCCGAGAGGTCGGCGACCGGAATGCCGACACGCATCGGTCCGCCGCCCGGCGCGCCTGTGATCGACATCAGCCCGCCCATGCCCTGCGCGATCTGATCGAAGCCCGGCCGCTTGTAATAGGGGCCGTCCTGGCCGAAGCCGGAGATGCTGCCATAGACGATGCGCGGGTTGATCTTGCGCACGCTCTCGTAATCGACCCCGAGCTTGGTCTTGACGTCGGGGCGATAGTTTTCGACGACCACGTCGGCCTTTGCAGCGAGCCGCATGAAGACCTCGACGCCCTTGGGGTCTTTGAGGTTGAGGGTCATCGCCCGCTTGTTGCGGTGCAGGTTCTGGAAGTCGGCGCCGTGGCGCGGGCCGCCCAAGGACTCGCCGCCGTCCTCTATCAGCGCGTCGATCTTGATGACGTTGGCGCCCCAGTCGGCAAGCTGACGCACGCAAGTCGGGCCGGCGCGGACGCGGGTGAGATCAAGCACCGTGAACCGGGACAGGGCTTGCGAGGCGTGCGGACTGGCCATTGCGGGGGACTCCGAGGACGAGACGATGCGACTTGGTATAGGCGACAGCCCAACTATCGACAATCCTGGCGCCGGCTGCTAGCCGCTGCCGAAGCAGTGAAGGTTTGCAAATTTGGCACATTTTGTTGACGCAGCGCGGGGAATGCGGAGGGTTTCATGAGCGGCCCTGCGTCCTCGCGCGCACAAAGACTGCTGGGCGGCTGGTCGGCCAATCTCGTGCAGCTTGGGCTCGCCGTCACGCAGCAGGTCCTGCTTGTTCCGATCTTCCTGCGCTTTCGATCGAGCGAGGTGCTTGCCGCATGGCTTGCAGTCTATGCGGCCGGCAACCTGGTGCTGATCGCCGATTTCGGGCTGCATTCGCGCGCCATCAACCGGTTTCTTGCCTTCAAGTCATGCCGCGATTGCGATGGCCGGACCGCGAACTATTACGCGGCGATGCAATGGCTCTATCTCGGCCTTACGGGTCTGCTGGTTGCCGCAGTTGTCATTGGCGCGTTTTTCATGCGCCCCTCCGCCGTATTTGGTTTCGCCGCAGTCTCCGGTTTCGATGCTGCCTTCGTCGTCGCGGTCGTATGCATGCTGCTGATCCTGCCTTCGACGCTGGCGGCCGCACTTTACCGTGCGCGCGGTCACTACGCGCGCGGCGTGTGGATGGTGTGTGGGGCCAGCCTTGTCGGGCAACTTGGCCAAGTCCTTGCGCTTGCGGCCACTGGAAGCCTGATTGCGGTCACAATTGCCTATGCGGTGCCGCAAGTGATCGCAGCAACCTACATCATGTTCATCGACGTACGACGCTTGTTTCCGTTCCTGCAGGGAACGCTCAAGTGCAAGCCAAGGTCGTGGCATTGGATCGTCGGCCAGTTCCGGCGCGCCTTTCCGTTTGCGATCGCAGGCAGCACCGAAGTGGCGCTGCAGAACCTGCCGGTTCTGCTGGTCAGCGCCTTTGTCGTTGATCGCATCGCAGTGGCGCAATGGGGACTGACGCGCGTGGTGGCGGGGTTGGTGCGGGGACTTTGCATGCAGGCGACCATACCGCTCGCGGCCGAGCTGGGTCATGATCACGCGGTTGGGGCGAGACAGCGGCTCCGGCAGCTCTATGCGCGTGGCTCGGCTTTCGTAACACTGTTCGCGAGCCTTGTGGTATCGGGAATCCTGGCCTTCTGGCCCGACTTCTTCGCGCTCTGGACCCACGGCCTCGTTCCCTATGATCCGCTGCTCGCGATGACCCTCATGCTCGGCTCCGCCATCGTGGCGCCTGCGGTGCTGGCACTCGGCTATGCGTATCACAGCAACCAGGGCGAACTCCTGGCGCGCGCGAAGGGATTGCAGCTCGTGATGTTCCTCATTCTGTCGGTCATGCTGACGCCGTGGCTCGGACCGCTGGGCGCTGCAATTGCCATTGTTGCGAGCGACCTGCTGGTCCAGTTCGCGCTGCTGGCGCTGAATATCATATGGCAGACCCTGGAGCGGCCGCTGCGGCATCTGGCTTTCCTGGCGATGCTGATCCTGTTCGTCACTGCCGCAGGCTGGGCCCTGGGGCTCTTTATCCGCTCGCTCGTCCCGGGGAGCGGGCTCACCGGCTTTGTCGCCGAATGCGCGCTATGGCTCGTGCTGGTCGCGTCAGCCATGGCACCGCTCCTGGTCAAACGCTGGCGCGCCGAATTGTCTGCCATGGTTCCGGACTAGCCGGGTGTCATTGACTTGACCTTGGCGGCGGGGCAACTACCCGGGCGGGTGCAGGAGTGGAAACCATCTGGATGTCCCTGACGGCAATGAACGGAGCGCCCTAGCCGTGTGCGGCATCGCCGGCATTCTCAATCTCCAGGGCGGACCCGTCGAACCGTCGGAAATTTCGCGGTTGACCCGGCTGCTCGCGCATCGGGGGCCCTTTGGCGAAGGCCTCTGGTTCAGTGACGACCGGACTGTGGCGCTAGGTCATCGCCGCCTTGCAATCATCGACCCCACGGACGGCGGCTACCAGCCGATGCGTTCCGAGGACGGTCGACACCTCATCGTATTCAATGGCGAAATTTACAATTTCCTGGAGCTCCGGCGCGAACTGGAGGCGCTGGGTGCAAGCTTCCGCTCGCAATCGGATACCGAAGTCATTCTCACCGCGTGGTGGCAGTGGCGGGAGGATATGCTGCCGCGCTTCAACGGCATGTGGGCGCTCGCGATCTACGACACCGTGACGCGCGAGCTGTTTCTGGCGCGCGATCGCTTCGGCATCAAACCGCTGCTCTACTTCGGTTCGCCGCGGCGGTTTGCCTTTGCCTCGGAACAGCGCGCGCTCGTGCGCAGCCGCCTGTTCGATCCATCAGTCGATCCCGACGTCGCGCGGCGGCTGATGGTCGATGCCTTTGGCATCGAAGGCAGCGAACGGACCATCTTCAAGGAGGTCCAGCGCCTGCAGGGCGGCCATTACATGTGGCTCCGGCAGGGCCGAATCGAGACCACGCGCTGGTGGCGGACGCTTGACCACCTGCCTGACGTGCCCAAGACCGAGTCCGGGCGCGTCGAACGCTTTCGCGACCTCTTCATGGATGCCGTCGGCTTGCGGATGCGCAGCGACGTTCCCATCGGCACCTGCCTTTCCGGAGGATTTGACTCCTCCGCCGTCGTCTGCGCGATGGCCGCACATCAAAGAGA
>CAYVVB010000076.1:0-4364 GCA_964454955.1 uncultured Bradyrhizobium sp.
CTTCGGTGCAACGTCCGCTGACGCTGCCGCCGGGCGGCCGTCTGGCGTTGAGCCTGGGATTCTTCGCCAGCCAGGACGGGGCAACGGAGCGTAAGCAGCAGTTCTCGAACCTCGGCTACGAAACCCGTCTCATCGCGGTCCGCGACGAGAACTCCGCGACGTGGTACCTGCTCGCCGCAGGCAGCTACGACAGCGATGCGGCGGCGGAATCCGCACGCGCGACCCTCGCGCAGCAGATGGACCACGGTGCGCCGATCGGTATCGTGCTGCTGCCACCACCGCCTAGCGCCAGCGCTCCAGGCGCCCCTTGAGGCGATGCGGACGTTGCCAGCCGGCCTCCGTGTAGTTGTCCACGAAACAGACCAGCAGTTCCGCCATGCCGCGGCTGCAGAAGCAAATGGAGACCTGCGCTTCCTGGCGGCTGCGGCAGATGTACCAGCGCGCATCGCCCATCGCCAGACCCTGGCTGGATACGCGCAACACGCACAGATCGGCTTCGCCACGGCTGCCGACCAGTGCCGCTCGTACGTCCGCCATGCCCATTTCATGCGTCTGGTAGATGCGGGCCATCGCCCCGTTGCTCCATACTGTGACTATGACTGATCCTGGCGCCGATCCCGTTCCGCAGACCGTTCGCATCGGCGAGCGCACCTACCATCTGGTCAAGCGCCGCGACGGTGCCGGCATGCAACTCGTGCATGCCATCCCCGACGACCTCCCGGCACAGGACGATGCCGAATCCCGCCGCCTGCAGGCTGCCGCCGCGCATGGCGACTACCGCGCCTCGCCGCGCATGCAGCCGCCGGCAAACGTCACCACACCCGTCGACGTGCGCACCGCGACCATTCTTTCTCACGAAGCACCCGCAGAAGTTCGCGATGCGTTGAACGGCCAGCCGCCCTCACACGGCAACCGTGGACGACGCTGATCTTTCCGGGTTCAAAGAACGCTCCGTCCCGTTCTCCGCGCCGTCACCTCGTCATGGCTTAGGATTTTTCTTGGCCCATTTGTACACGGCATTGACTCTCGCCGGCGTCGATACATCGACTCGTTTTCCGGAATGGTCTTCGATAGGGATTTGACTGGGATCAAAAGCACCATGCTGCTCGGCCCACATCGCCAGCTTGACGCCGCTCGCTTCGTCGGGCGCATAGTGACCGGAACTTAGCTTCACTCTTTGCAGACTCTTATCGGCACCCAGCTCCAGGAAGCCGGCGTTCGCCACGGGCAGGCCGGAGTTGAACGTGCTGTGCTGGGTCCGCTTCTTCTGTGGGTTCTGATCATCGTTTCCGACCTGCGATTCCTTGATCATCGCCAGAACGCTCCCGGCATTGGAGCCTCTGCGCGTGAACATCACCTGCTTCTTGCCCAAGGCGCCCGTCGCGACTGGATCATCCTGATGAGGCGTCTTGACGCCCTCCTGCTCCATTACTCCCTGATTGAAGCTGACTGCGTAATCTTTGCGCTTATCCGTGTTGCGGTCGAGATATTCAACGTGCTGGCCTGTGCCTCTCATGCCGGTGTACGGGTGATTGGCTTGGTCCCGCTCATTGGTATAGCTGGGCTGTAGCGCAAGATCGTTGGACGCCACAAACGAATTCCGTCTCGACAGATAGGCTTCAACCCTTTTCTTGACGCGTTCTTCCCGAGCGACCTGATGTTTTTCGAAGATGCCCTTGATATTGCCCCAGGTCGTTTTCACGGCCCAGGTCTGCTCGAACAAGGCGTGCTTGTGCGGCTCAGCCTCGGGATCATAGGGGTTGCGATGTTTGTGCCCTTGGACGGCATGTCCTCTTTTCTTGGCGTTGTCATTGCTCATAGCATCGGCTCCTCTTCTTAGGTCTACAGTTGCTTCAATCCATGGGCCGAGAAATGGGGGGGACCACCGCTGGTTCCGAGCGGGCGGCGGCTATCCATGGACGGAGTATCCGCGTCTCGGCTTCTATTGCGGCCAGGAAACAGCGAGCCTCCTCGGTAACATCGCCGTTCGGTGCAGGCCAGCGGTACAGATGTTCCGGGGGCGCCTCGTCGCGCCTGATCGGCACATCAAGCGATGCAAACCCGATCTTCGCCAGCCCGATATGAGACGAGCGGTTCTCGATGTATGCCTTGGCGTAGCAGGCGCGCAGGCCGGAAACGCGCGTCGCCCAATCCAGCAGCAGAGCGCCGGCGCGCGGCGCGTAGCCGTATCCGCGGAAATCGGGCCCGAGCCAGTAGTAGAAGAAACCAATGCCGTCATTGACGATCAAGCTGACGCAGCCGATGAAGCCCCAGATGCGGTGCCATATACCGAACAGCGCTTGATCGCTCTGCGACAGACACTCCTCGAGCCAAGCGTGCCAGTGTCCGTCGTCCTGGAAGGCCGGCAGACAACACAACTCGACGACGCTGGCGTCGTACTGCCAGCGGAAGTCTTCGATGTGATGATGGCCCAGCAATTCCAGATGCAGCGCTCCATCGCACAGCAGGCCGGGCTCGCGGATATACCGGTGCGACCAGGCACCCAGGCGATCGTACAGCGCGTCGGCGCGTTCGCAGGCCGGGTGCGCGAGAAGAATTCTTCGCGTCGTGTCGATCGCCTCATCGAACCGTCCCTGCCGCCACAGTGCGATACCCAAATTGACTTCGTCGTCCACGCTGGTTTCGCTGAACTCGCGCATCTCAGCCCCGACGGCGGCAACCAGCGGCCAGTCGTCGCAATCCCAAGCCAAGCGCCACAGCCGTTGCCGCAAACCGGCACCGTGAGGAGATCCGAACACTCCATCTTTGGAGGAGTGCGCTTTACGCAAGGCTTGCAACCGCGTCATGCGCTGCGCGCGCGCCGGCCGCCCTTGGGCTTCGAGCGTTTCGAGCAATTCAATTGTGGACGGGCCCCGGCGTTGGGCGCTCCGGCGGTGAAGCTTCTTCGGCGGCTGCGATCGTGCGAGTCTCATCGGCGCATCCTTTCTAGAGCGGTTTCAGCGGTTTCCAGTCGAGATCCTCGAACGTCCACTTGTCGTCGTCGTAACGCTTCTTCATGTGCTCTCCGCTCACGTTCGCGTATTCGAGATGCTCGCTTGGAACGATGAGGCCGAGGGCCCGCATGTCCTGACTTTTCCCCTGGGTATCGCGGATGAAGCCGCTCTTCTTGCTGGTCTTCGTGCGCAGCAGGACCGCACCGGTATCGAAGTACGAGGTCATGTAATCCTTGGTGGAGCCGACGCCTTTGCTCATGTACACGTTGTCGATGTTCGCGCCTTCCTTCAGCGCGGTGACCGTGTCGTTCTTCATGCCGGCAAGCACGATTTTCCTGACGCTCTCCGGCAGCTCGGTTATTTCCTTGGATTTCTTCGCTTTCAGGTAGCTGCCCACAATGTCGGTGACCGATGGGCGCCCGCGGCCAGTGCTCTCGTCCAGGCCCTTGCCTTTCTTCGGCTGGTGGACATACGGCATCAGGCCGCCGGCCTCGCGGATCTTCGCCAGGTTGTCCGGGTGAGTGATGTGATGCAGATATTCCTGGCTGGTCGGATCGGGCTTATGGACGCGCTTCGGCGGAAGATACTGGCCGCCGTGCGGGCTGGTGACCGACATGCGCCGGCGCGGGTCCGGCGGAATATCGGACGATACCGCCTGGCTGTATTCCTTACGCTGTGACGGCGGCTGAATGTCCGAGAAGCTCGCGGAACGCGATCGTTTGGGCGGAAGGTTGCTCATGGCGAAGCCTCAATAGAGCGGATCGCTACTTGCGATCCGGCGGTGGTGTATGGGGACGCTCGATGTACGGTCGACCGGCGTTGGCCTGACGCGAGTTGTCGCTCTCGAACACCGCAACGGACACCGCGCGGCGGGCACGCCGCTGCAGCCTGCCCACGGCGTCGGCAAGACCCCTTTCGCCGATCTCGTCCAGTTCACGGGCATGCAGCGCGCGTGTTTTAGCCGGGCCGTCATCGCGGGAGAGGTGTTCGGGCGCGCGGCGCGCGATCGACGCGTGCAGTTCCGGCGACGCGATTCCGAGGTCCCAGTCGCTGTCGCGATCGAACGGCGTTCCGGCCGGGCGACCGGGTTTGTCGGCGTAGCTCTTGCCGGTGACAGAGCTGCCGGCGATGAATAGCGGCGGCGGCGTGTCGCTGTGTTCGGTCCCGGTCGCTGCGCGCAGCGCATGTGCGATGGGTCGGGTCTCGTCCCGCCACTGTTCTTCGCTCAGAAAACCCAGCGGATAAGTGCGCTCGGACCGGCTGCTCGGTCCAAAGCTGAAGCCCAGCAGGGAAGGATCGATAGTCCGTGCACGGGGACGTCCCTTCTGCCTCTGCGGCTGCTTGTGTTCCTGCGGTGCTGGCGATGGTGGCGGAGGACGAACCTCCGGTACCGGTAGTGCCGCTGCCGGC
>CAYVVB010000077.1:0-4715 GCA_964454955.1 uncultured Bradyrhizobium sp.
GCCGGCGGCGGCCACAGCCCCGGCGAGCTTTTCCGCAACCGTCCCCTGGTAGAATCCACGCGGACCTTGCTGGGCAATTGCGGTCAGTGTCGCCGCCAGGTCGGGCTGAACCAGCCTGTCGCCCTCGCGCAGCGAACTTCCATCCGCGCGCGAAAAGATCTTCGCTGACGCAGGCCAGCGCGCCAGCCGTCGATACCATTGCGGCAATGTGTCGGCGAGATCGTCGCTGACCACGAAGCCGTCGCGCGCAAGCACGATCGCCGGCTGCAGCAGTTCGCTCAAGGTGAATCGGCCCGAGCCGTATTTCTCCAGCGCGAGAGCAAGTCCCCCGACCGTGCCGGGAACGCCGATGCCAAGCGCGGAATCGCGCGACTTCGCGGGGTCCGGCTTGCCGTCGGCGCCGAGGAAGATCTGCGGCGTGGTCGCGCCAGGCGCGGTCTCGCGATAGTCGATCGCGACGTCCTCGTTGCGGTCGGCCAGATGAACCACCATGAAGCCGCCGCCGCCGATATTGCCGGCGCGCGGATAGGTCACCGCCATGGCAAAGCCGGTCGCGACCGCCGCATCGACGGCGTTGCCGCCGCGCTTCAAAATCTCCGCGCCAATGCGGGCCGCCATTTTCTCCTGCGCCACGACCATGCCGTGCGCAGCGGCGACGGCGTGAACGCTGTCGGCAGAAGGCCGTGCATCCGCGCTACGGCGCTGCGCCGATGCGGAACCTACGATGACGCAGGCGGCAAACAGCGCAAAGGCTGCGAGCAGTCTTCGCCGGCTGATCATGAAAGCCATCATCAAACTTTCGCCGCGCCGTGAAACCAATGAGACGGCACGACCATGCTATAGGGGTAGCGACGAGTTTGGCAAAGGCATCTGGCATGACAGTGACGGCATCGGCGATGGACGATATCGGTGATGACAGGACCTACCCTTCGCGCGCCGCTGTCCTGGGGTGGATTTTTTTCAGCTGGGCCACGCAGCCCTATTTCACGCTGATCACGACGTTCGTATTCGCTCCCTATTTCGCAACTCACGTGGCGCCCAATGCGGCAACGGGCCAGGCCCTGTGGGGTTTCGCCACTGCGGCCGCGGGAATCGCGATCGCGCTGGCCTCGCCGGTGCTGGGTGCGATCGCGGATGCCTCCGGGCGCCGCAAGCCGTGGATCGCCGTCTTCGGCGTGATGCTCGTGATCGGCTCCTGCCTGATGTGGTTCGGCAGACCGGGCGAGGCCGGCATCATTGCGCCACTACTGCTTGCGTATGCGATCGCAACCGTCGGCGTCGAATTCGCCCAGGTTTTCACCAATGCGATGATGCCCACCCTGGTGCCGCCCGAGCGGATCGGACGCCTGTCCGGCACCGGTTGGGCGACCGGCTATGTCGGCGGCATCTTGAGTCTCATCCTGGTGCTCGGCTTTCTCGCCGCCAATCCGGATACGGGCCGCACGTTGTTCGGGCTGACGCCGCTGTTCGGGCTCGATCCCGTTACCCACCAGGGCGACCGCATCTCCGGTCCCTTGACCGGCATCTGGTTCATCATCTTTGCCTTGCCGATGTTCCTGCTGACGCCGGACTATCCGGCAAGATTTCCGTTGCGCCAGGCGCTGCGCGAGGGATTGAGCGAGTTGAAACAGACGCTCCTCGAACTGCCGAAACGAAGGTCGCTCGCCGCGTTCCTGCTCGCCAACATGATCTATACCGATGGGCTCGCGTCGCTATTCGTGTTCGGCGGCATCTATGCCGCGGGCACCTTCGGCTGGAATACCATCCAGCTCGGCACCTTCGGCATCATCCTGGCGATCGCCGGCACCCTCGGCGGATGGATCGGCGGCAAGCTCGACGACCGGTTCGGACCGAAGACCGTGATCGCGGGCAGCATGGTCGTGCTGCTGATCGCGATCGTCGCGATCCTGCTGGTGGACAAGGATTCCGTTCTGTTCATCAAGGTCGCGCCGCCCGAGCCCGGCGGAGCCTTGTTCGCGTCCGCCGCAGAGCGCGCCTACCTCGTGCTCGGCTGCATGATCGGAGCGGTCGGCGCGCCGCTGCAGGCGGCGTCGCGCACGCTTCTGATCCGCATCGCGCCGAAGGAGCGCATCACGCAATATTTCGGGCTGTTCGCGCTGACCGGAAAGGTCACCTCATTTATCGGCCCGCTCGTGATCAGCATCGTCACGGCGGAAACCGTGAGTCAGAAGGCGGGCATGGCGGTGCTGGTGGCGTTCTTCGTGACCGGCCTCGCGCTGCTGGCGCGGGTGAGGGGATAGCTATAGGTCGTCATTCCGGGGCGCGCGTGAGCGCGAACCCGGAATCTCGTGGCCCAACCTGGGGATTCCGGGTTCATCGCTCCGCGATGCCCCGGAATGACGCATGTACGCGGTCAATGCCTGAAATGCCGCACGCCGGTGAACACCATGGTGATGCCGTGCTCGTCGGCGGCCTTGATCACCTCGTCGTCACGCATCGAGCCGCCGGGCTGCACCACGGCGGTGGCGCCGGCCTCGATGCAGGCGAGCATGCCGTCGGCGAACGGGAAGAACGCGTCGGAAGCGACCACCGAACCTTTTGTCAGGGGCTCGGCGAGCTTCAACTCCTTCGCCGCATCCTGCGCCTTTCGCGCAGCGATGCGCGCCGAATCCACCCGGCTCATCTGCCCGGCGCCGATGCCGACGGTGGCGAGGTCCTTGGCATAGATGATGGTGTTGGACTTGACGTGCTTGGTGACGCGAAACGCGAATTTCAGGTCGCGCAGCTCGGCTTCTGTCGGCGCGCGCCTGGTCACCGTCTTCAGCGTCATGTCGTCGACGACCGCGTTGTCGCGGCTCTGCA
Organism: uncultured Bradyrhizobium sp.; assembly: GCA_964454955.1. Taxonomy (GTDB): domain Bacteria; phylum Pseudomonadota; class Alphaproteobacteria; order Rhizobiales; family Xanthobacteraceae; genus Bradyrhizobium. The sequence continues at coordinate 2,824 of CAYVVB010000077.1, forward strand.
CCAGGAAGCCGCCGGCAACGGTCTTGGCGGTCAGTCCCGGTGCGCGTGGGTTCGGCAGGCCGCCTGCCAGCAGCAGCCGCAGATTTTTCCGAGCAGCGACGATCGCAATCGCCTCTTCCGTCGCGTCGGGTGCGATGATCACTTCGGTGAAAATTCCGGTGACGGCCCGCGCCGTCTCCGCATCCAGCGTGCGGTTGAGCGCGATGATGCCGCCATAGGCCGAGGTGGAATCGCAGGCCAGCGCCTTGCGATAGGCAGCGGCGAGACCGGCCCCCTCTGCGACCCCGCAAGGATTGGCATGCTTGACGATCACGCAGGCCGCAGTGCGCTTCGGATCGAACTCGGCGACGCATTCATAGGCCGCATCGGTATCGTTGATGTTGTTGTAGGACAGCTCCTTGCCCTGCAGTTGCCGCGCGCTGGCAATGCCCAGCCGTTTTTCGGGCAGCGCGTAGAAGGCGGCGGTCTGGTGCGGATTCTCGCCATAGCGCAGCGGCTGGATCAGCCGGCCGCCGATGGCGCTAAACTCCGGCGCCTCGATCTTCAATTCGCCGGCGAACCAGTTGGAAATCGCCGCATCGTAAGCCGCGGTGCGGGCATAGGCCTTGGCGGCCAGCCTGCGGCGTAGCGCCAGCGTGGTTGCGCCGTCGTTGGCGGCGAGTTCGTTCAAGACCGCTTCGTAATCCTGCGCTTCGACGACGACGGCGACATGTTCGTGGTTCTTCGCCGCTGCGCGGATCATCGCGGGCCCGCCGATGTCGATGTTCTCGATGCAGTCATCGAAACCCGCGCCCTTGGCTACGGTGGCCTCGAACGGATAGAGATTGACCACGAGCAGATCGATCGGCGCGATGCCGTGCGTCTTCATCGCCTGCGCGTGTTCGGCATTGTCGCGGATCGCAAGCAGGCCGCCATGGACCTTGGGGTGCAGCGTCTTCACCCGGCCGTCCATCATTTCCGGAAAGCCGGTGAGGTCCGAGACGTCCTTCACCTTCAGCCCGGCGGATGCGATCGCCTTCGCGGTGCCGCCGGTCGAGACGAGCTCGATTCCCCTTGCCGCAAGCGAGCGGGCAAAGTCGATCAGTCCGGTCTTGTCGGAAACGGACAGTAAGGCGCGGGTGACGCCGCGGGTCTGGTTGGTCATGGGCAAGGTCCTCTGGTCAGGGGTACTGATGCCCAGGCGCACGGCAGAAAGTCCCGCGCTTCCCGATGGTGCTCCATCCAAAGTCGCCAGTCGCGCGAGCGGGGGCTGATTAGCAGTTTTCGGCGGCGTTCACAACGGCAAGATAGGACGTCGCCGAGTTGCGGACCCGAATCGACACCGATCGGGCATGATCTTTTCGGAAAGGCCGCGCTTTTCCGGATCACGCCCTACAGCGGCAGTTCCGGTTCGCGCTGCGAGTTGCGCCGGACGTTGGTCGCCGCTGCGGACGTGGTCGACCGGGCGAAACTCCAGCGGATCGAACTCGCATGCCGCGAATCCTGCCGCACCACGATCTGCGCCGTCCGGCGGGGGCCGTCATTGCCGGCCAGGAACACGCTGTCCTCCAGTTCGACCTTGTCGTCGAGCGCCTCGAAGGTCCAGACGTCGCGACTGGGCAGCACCATCATCACTCCGCGCCCGTCGTCAGCGGCCCCGTGAACGTGGAGAGTTTTCGCGAGGTGGTCACCAACGGCACGCTGCTGACCACGACGCATGACGGCTATGTCGGCCGCTTCGGCGTCGTGCATCGGCGCGTGCTCCTGCTCGGCCATGACGGGTCGCGGATCGACGGCGAGGATACCGTGTCGCCGGCCGCCGGCGCACGAATCAGGGGCGGCGACACGGACTACTCCTTGCGCTTCCACCTTCACCCTTCCGTAAAGGCAAGCCGGCTGTCCGACGGGCGCGG
>CAYVVB010000078.1:0-2061 GCA_964454955.1 uncultured Bradyrhizobium sp.
TTCTCGGTCGCGCCGAGCGCGGCGGCGAGGTCTTCGGCCCCCCACATCAGGCCGGCAAGCCGGGGCGAGCAGTCCTTGTAGGTGCCAAGCCCGAACACCGAGGCGGCCGTTTCGGTGGAGACGACGACGATGCGGGTCGCACCCGGCTTCGCGCCGGACGCCGCCTCGAATGCGTCCAGCCAAAGCGATAGCTGTCGAACGTCGTCCCCACCTCGGGATTTCGGGAGCACGATTCCGTCAGGGGCGGCCGGCATCACCGCGGCGAGATCGTCGAGCGTCATGCCCGTGTCGAGCGCATTGACGCGAACGTAAAGCTGCTGCGGGCCGCGCCGGCCGCCGAGCATGGTTCGCGTCAGCCGGCGCGCCTCGTCTTTTTTCTCGACCACGACCGAATCCTCCAGATCGAGGATCAGCGCGCTGGCTTTGCCTTGTGACGCCTTTTCGAATTTGCGCGGGCTGTCGCCCGGCACGAACAGCATCGAGCGCATCAGATCGGCCTCTTACGCATCATCGCCATCTCGTCACCTCCGACATCCTTCGCATGCCTGTGCCTGGATTTCATGTGGCGGGTCAATCGCCCGAGCATCCCTTTCAATGCATGCGGGCATGCCGGGCTGGCAATATTGACTATGAAATTCACAGATGCGTACGGTGCCCGCAAGCTAGAAATCAGGGGGCGGCGCCGGCTGCGGAGAAGAGGAGCCGTCACCCGCGCGTCGGCGTCACATCGATCCATTCTTATCGCGCCCGCAACAAGAGAGCTACCCATGGACTTTGCGCTTACCGACCAGCAGGAAGCCATTCGTGACGCGATCGCCAGGATCTGTGCCGGCTTCGACGACGCCTATTGGCTGAACAAGGATCGCGAAGGCGGCTTTCCGCACGATTTCCATAAGGCGCTGGCGGACGCGGGCTGGCTCGGCATCTGCGTGCCCGAGGCTTACGGCGGGTCCGGCCTCGGCATCACGGAGGCGACGATCATGATGCGCACGATCGCCGAATCCGGTGCCGGCATGTCAGGCGCCTCGGCCGTGCACATCAACGTGTTCGGGCTCAATCCGGTCGTGGTGTTCGGGACCGAGGAGCAGCGAAAGCGCATGCTTCCGCCGATGGTCGAGGGACGCGAGAAAGCGTGCTTTGCCGTCACCGAGCCGAACACGGGGCTCAATACCACCCAGCTCAATACGCGGGCCGTCGCCAGGAACGACCGCTACATCGTCAACGGCCAGAAAGTCTGGATTTCGACCGCGCAGGTCGCCCACAAGATCCTGCTGCTCGCCCGCACCACCCCGCTGGAGGACGTCAAGAATCCGACGCACGGCCTCAGCCTGTTCTACACCGATTTCAACCGTAAGCAGATCAAGGTCCATGAGATCGAGAAGATGGGCCGCAAGATCGTCGACTCCAACGAGCTCTTCTTCGAGGATTTCGAAATCCCAATGGAAGACCGCATCGGCGAGGAGGGGCGCGGCTTCCAATATATCCTCGAGGGCATGAACCCCGAGCGCATCCTGATTGCCGCCGAAGCGGTGGGCCTGGGCAAGCTCGCCCTGGCGCGGGCCGCCGAATATGCCAAGACGCGCATCGTCTTCAACCGGCCGATCGGCAAGAACCAGGCCATCCAGCATCCGCTGGCGAAGAACTGGGTGGAGCTGGAGGCGGCATGGCTGATGGTCATGTCAGCGGCCTGGCAATACGACAAGGGCATGCCGTGCGGCGCCGCCGCCAATGCTGCGAAATATCTCGCGGGCGAAGCGGGCTTTCAGGCCTGCGAGCAGGCGGTGATGACCCATGGCGGGTTCGGCTATGCCAAGGAATTCCACGTCGAACGCTATTTGCGCGAGGTCATGATCCCGCGCATTGCTCCCGTCAGTCCGCAATTGGCGCTGAGCTTCATCGCCGAGAAGGTGTTAGGTCTGGCAAAATCATACTGATCTCGATCAGCCGCGCCTGGCGTCGGCAAAGCCTCGGTAATCCTCCATGAATCTCGCCCATCATCTCGTCCGCGCCGCTCAGGTCGATCCGGCTTTGCCTGCGCTTTTCAAGGGTTTGACGCCGGTG
>CAYVVB010000079.1:0-4415 GCA_964454955.1 uncultured Bradyrhizobium sp.
TCCGCTTCCCCGAGCTGCAGCACAACCCGGCTATGGTCACCTATCTCGGCACGCGCAATGTCGCGATGTTTTCCTGCGATCTCGACTCTTTCGATTACAAGAAGGACTCGACGCCCGAGAAGATCGTCAACACGGTGATGACCAAGCTGGGCAAGCTCGGCAAGGGCATCATCCTGATGCACGATTTCCAGAAGCACACGGCGGAAGCCCTGCCCACGCTGCTGCGGCAGCTCAAGGCCGGGGGCTACAAGGTCGTGCAGATGAAGGCCAAGACCACGCTGCAGACGCTGCCCGAATATGACGAGGCCTTTGCCAGGGACATGAAGTTTCCAACCGCGAGCGCGCGTCCGGTGGCCAGCGTGGTGCAGACGGTGTCATCGAAATAGTCCGGAAAAGCGTGTAGCGGTTTTCCGGCAGGATCTCGCGCAATCAAAAAGCTGAAGCGCAATGGTGATTCGGCCCGATCCCGTCGCGCTTCAAGCGTTGCGGGGCCAAGTAGCCCCGCAAGTTCGTTCGTTGCGCTTACCCGCGCCTGGATCAGTAGCGCGAGTCGGCCGGCTTCTTGTCCTTCGGCCAATCGTTCACCTTGGCGGCGAAGTCCGGACGCGGCATGTGGGTAAAATATTGCGCCACGTCCACCGCGTCCTGGTCGGAGAAGCCGCCCTGACCCAGCGGGAAGCGATCGTGGAAACCGACGGGCATGTTGCGCTTCACGAAGGCCGCCGCAGTGTAGGTGCGCGCCATGCCCGCTCCGATGTTGAAGGACTGGTCGCCCCATAGCGGCGGGTAGACGAACCTGCCATTGGCATCCTTGAGACCTTCGCCGCTCTGGCCATGGCACAGGGCGCACTGGGCGGCGTAGATCCGCTCGCCGTTTTGCGGATCGGGCCTGATATTCATGTCGATCTTGCCGACGCCGCGGCCTTCCACCTTGTCGTTCGGCCTGGTCTCGCGCTTCATCCAGTCGAAATAGGCGACCATGGCCTTCATGTCGTCGCCGTCCGGCGGCAAAGGCTTGCCGTTCATGGAGCGCAGGAAGCAACCGTTGATGCGGTCTTCCAGCGTGATGGTGCGACCGGCGCGCGGCGCGTAGCTCGGGAAGAAGGCCGAGACGCCGACGTAGGGCGAGCCGTCTGCCACCGTGCCGCCGTTGAGATGACAGCTCGTGCAGTTGAGCACGTTGCCGACGTTTTTCGGCAGCAGCGTATGGGTTTCCGTGTTGAGGCGCATGCCGCGGACCAGTTGCTCCGCGTTCGGCTCGTTCAGGAGGTCCGCGATCCGTGGCGTCTCGAACCTGGACGTATCGACCTTGGGATCGAGCGTCGCACGCGCGGCCTTGATCTCCGCCGTCGTGACCGGAGCCGCGTTGTTGCCCCAGCTCGCGCGCACGAAGGTGAGGATCTCGGCGATCTCCTTGTCCTCCAGCCGGGCAAAACCCGGCATGGTGAAGACGCGCTTGTAGGTGTCGGTCTCGGCCGTCTTCCACCCGGTGAGCGTGATGTGCATCAGGGTCGAGGCGTCCTTTGCGTTCACCGTGGGATTGCCCGCGAGCGGCGGAAACACCTTGGCGACGCCGGCTCCGTCGAGGCGATGGCAGTCGGAGCAGAACTGGGCGTAGGCGAGGCCGCCACGGGTGGTGAACATGGCCTCCGGGATCGCGTCCGCAGGTCTCGGCGGCAATTCCTTGTAGGGATGATCCGACGGCAGCGACTTGAGATAGGTGGCGATGGCGACCAGGTCGGATGGCGTGAAGTTCTGGGTCGAGTTGTGGATCACCTCCGTCATGGAGCCGGAGACGGTGGCGAAACGGTTCTGCCCGGTCTTCAGCAGATCCGCCGTATCCTCCACGGTCCACAGGTCACGCAGGTTGATCGCGTTCCATTCCTCGACCTTCGCGCCGGAGACGAAGAGATCCCCGTTGCGTCCTTTCTCCGACATCGAGACTTCCTGGAAGCCGATGCCGCGCGGCGTATGGCAGGCGCCGCAATGGCCGAGGCCCTGCACCAGATATGCGCCGCGATTGAAGACCTCATCCTTGCCCGCGTCGGCGACGAAGGGCCGGCTGTCGAGGAAGGCTGCGTTCCAGAACGCGAGCGTCCAGCGCTGGTTGAAGGGGAAGCCGATTTCGGATGGCTTGTTCGCGTTCGCCACCGGCGCAACGCCCTTCATGAGATACACATAGAGGGCATACATGTCGTCCGGCGTGATCCGGGCGTAGGACGGATACGGCATGGCCGGATACAGGTGCGTGCCGTCCGCCGTCACGCCGTGGCGCATGGCGCGGTCGAAGGCGCCGAAGCTGTAGGAGCCGATGCCGGTCTTCGGATCGGGCGTGATGTTGGTGGAATAGAGCACGCCGAAGGGGGTTTCGAGTGGCCGCCCTCCAGCCATCGGGGTGCCCCCCTGCTGTGTGTGGCAGGCGACGCAGTCGCCGAGTTCTGCGATGTACTTGCCGCGGCTCACCAGCGCCGGGTCCGGCGCCGCCGGCAGCGTGTGGCCAGTATCGTCCACGCGCGGCGGCGTCACCACCCACCCGAAGATGCCGGCCCCAGCGATCGCGACGACCGCCGCCAGCGCCCCCCATGTCTTCCGTCCCAGCTTCCGTCCCTGGCCGTGCCCCACCGAACCGTCGCCCCTCATCGAACAATCTCCTGCTGCGGAAGGCAGTTCGCCGGGCGCGCGACGCCAGACAGCGCACACCCAAGCGGCAGCTCATCCTGCGATTGGTTCAATCATGTTGGGCCGCGCTCATGCTGCGCGGCATTGATGCAGCGCAACGTGCCGGTCCTCACATTTGCGTGAGAGCGCGGCGACGTTCAAAGGCGGGCGAAAGATGGTCGGGCCGGCGAAAGGTTGGTGCCGCAAGAGGGGCTCGAACCCCCGACCCCGTCATTACGAATGACGTGCTCTACCAGCTGAGCTATTGCGGCGTACCACGCGGCGGAATGACCCATTCAACAACGCGCGGCTCCTGATATCGGCGAAGCCGCGAATTGGCAAGGACAACGCGCCTTGCTCAACCGCCCAAGCGCGACCAGAAGCCCCGCCAGCCGCCGGCCTGGGCCTTGGGCTGGCCGATTTGTTCCGAAAACTCGTCGGTTCGCGCCTCGTCGTCGACCCCGGGGTCGTCGGGCGGGCGGACGATGGGAATCACGGGCGGGACCGGTGCAGCCGGTTTGGCAAGATCGGCGCGGGACCGGAACAGGGGTGCTGCCGACTGGCCGGCCAATTCTGGCTGCGGCGCTGGCGCGGGGCTGGGATCGGCCGGCGGTGCTGCGGCTTCCGCGGCTCGGCCGGCTTGCGGCGAATTGTCCTGGACCGCTTCTGGGGCGGTTTTTTGTGCGGTGTCCTCGACAGCGTCCTGGCTGGCTTCCTGGATCGTTGCCTTGGCGGTTTCTTGCGCCGTTTTTTGGCTGGTTTCCCGAATCGCCGCCGCGGTCGTTTCGTGACTCTTTTCCTGGGCGGCGGGAGCCGGCGGTAGCTCGCGATGCGGCGCCGACGCCAGCATCGCCTCCTCGAAGGGCGAGGATTCGATGGTACGGCCCCTGTCCGACGGCAGGCTGGCGACGGGCGTCTGCCACTGGAAGGCATCCAGCCGTCCGGTGACTGGCGACACCGGCCGCCAGCGATCGCTGACATAGCCGTCCGCGGTCCAGGCCGGATCATGCCGCGCGCGCACCCCGCGCAAGTTCCAGGCCCGCGCCTTTCCGGAATAGCCAAGCTCGGTGCGTTAGATATACCCCATCAGCAACTCCAACCGCTGCGTCGGATCGGCAATGAACGGCGCCAGGGCCTCGCGGGCGCGGGCGAATTCAGTGGCATCGATCGCGGCGCTCGCGATCGCCAGCGCGCCCTCGATGTTGCCGGGCGTCTTTGCCGCGAGCGTTTCCGCCCGCACCAGCCGCTGCCGCGCGGAATCGCCCAGCCTCACATGCACGTAGGCGTCGGCGAGATCGGGATGCGGCTGCGCGAGCCAGGCCGCCTCGACGGTTCGCATCGCGCGCCGCACCTGATGCGCCTCGCTCTCGAACTTCGCGGCGAGCACGGCCGCCGGCACCAGCGTCGGCGCGAGCTTCACCGCTTCCATCGCGCTGTCGCGCGACAGATCGCGATCGACATTTTCCTCTTCCAGCGCCCGCGCCGTCAGCAGCACGCCGCGCTGGCGCCGGTAGGTCGCCTTGTCGATCAGCCCGGATTCGAAATTGTTGCCGAGGATCTTGAGCGCGCCGTTCCAGTCGCCCTTGGCGCAGCGGAAGCCGAGCACCGCATGCGATGCCCAGCTCGACGACGGCGCGATCTTTAACGCCTCTTCCGCGACCATCACCGCGCCGACCGGGTCGTCGACGCGCTGCGCCTCGATGAACAGGCCGCGCAAGCCCAGCAGGCGCGTGTCCTCGCGCGCGGCCATGGCGCGG
>CAYVVB010000080.1:0-6830 GCA_964454955.1 uncultured Bradyrhizobium sp.
GTCGACGTGCAGGCGCTCGGTCCAGCGGGAATGACTCAATTCCTGGTTTCCGGTCGGGTGCAGGCGATGGCGTCACCGCCTGACTTTGCCGTCGATGCGCAACTCGCCGGCGCCGACGTCGATGTCATCCCAGCCGGCCGGTACACCGCTTCGATGGCGCAGGCCACGATGGCGTCCGACAAGGTCATCAAGGAGAACCCGGATCTGGTCCGTCGCTTCGTTAAGGCAACAATGAGGGCTTTCGTCCAATTCCGCAACGACCCGGCCGGAATGGCGAACGCTTTCGTCGGAGCTGTTCCGTCCCAGAAGCCAAACCGGGATCGAATCGAAAAGATCTTCTCGCTCTATTCGCGCCTGACCTACGGCGGGCAAACGGTCCCGGGCGCCTTCGATCCGAAAACCCTGCAGAAGGTGCAGGAATCATATCTCGACATGGGTGTGATACGCAGAGCCGTACCGCTCGATGACCTCTACACCAACGAGTTCGTGAACGCGAAGTAAGGGTGAGGCGATGATTACAGACGCTGCGTCCAATCAAATAAGGGCATCGGTTCAGCGTTCTCCCGTTCTGAGACTGAACCTGAGCCTGGTGGCGAGCCTCGGCCTCCTTGCTGTTGCGTTCGTCCTCTGGCAGGTCGTGCCGGAGTTGCTTGGCGTACCGTCCTTTATCTTCCCGACGTTGTCTGACACGGCGTCGGAAATCAAATTCCTGGTCATAAATGAAAACCTGATCCAACACACCATCTCGACGGCGGTCAATGTCGCCATCGGATTTGCCGTCGGCAGCATTTTCGGAATGGCGCTCGGTTACTTCCTGGGCTTGTGCAAGCCGGCGGAAGTCATCGCATCGCCTTATCTCCTGTTGCTTCAGATCGCCCCCAAGGTTGCGTTCGCGCCGCTATTCATCATGTGGTTCGGGTTCAGCGTCGTGCCGAAGATCCTGGTCACGACGTTGATGGTGTTCTTTCCGGTCGCGATCAACGTCTTGACGGCAATGAGGGGAATCGATCCGGACCTGATCAGGCTTGCACGGTCGCTGAACGCGACGCGCGCCCAGCTCTTCTGGAAGATTCAATTCCGTGCATCCTTGCCTGAACTCATGGCCGGACTTCGCATCGGTGCAACGCTTGCCGTCGTTGGCGTCGTCGTGGGCGAGATGGTCGGCGGGAACACGGGACTCGGTTACCTCCTCATCTATGGCCAGGGCCAGGCGGACACGGCTGCGGTTTTCGCGTCCATTCTCATTCTGACGCTGATCGGCGTCGTGGCCTATTTGGGCGTGGTTGTCGCCGAAAAGTACACGCTGGCCTGGCGTCCACCGATGGCTCGGTGATCGGTATTTCGCATCGGTCGCAGCTCAGCGCGTGAGTAAATCCCCACGGAAGGACATTTGCGCCCGGGCCGGTGCGACAGCAGTTGCATTCCCAGCATTTGAAAGGTTGACAATGAAAATCGAGCAATCGGCGGAGTGGCGGAGGGCCGTCAGGCAGCGGTTTCTGAACGTCGACACCTCGAACGTGGCTGACGTGCTGGACCAGCTCGGGCACCCCGATCAAGGCCTGTCGTCGGAATTCCGGTGCTATTCGTCGACGGCCACGCGTCTGGCCGGTTTTGCCTACACCATCCGTGGACAGATGACCCCTTATGAAGGCGGCGGCGACGAGGCGAAGATGCAGGCCTGCCACGGCATCTCGGAATCGGAGGTGTCGGTGTGGAGCGGAGATGGCCGCGGTATCTGCTATTTCGGAGAGCTGATCGCGCTCGGAATGATGGAGCGGGGAAGTGTCGGCGCGCTGATCGACGGAGGTATAAGGGACATCCGCTGGCTCGAGCATCACAAGTTTCCGGCATACGCGCGCTACCGCACGCCCGTTCAATCGATCGGCCGGTGGAAGGTGAACGCCTCGCAGATTCCGGTCTATCTTGCCGGCGCAACGACGGGCCTCGTCAAGATCGAGCCGGGCGATTTCATCTTGGCAGATGAAGACGGCGCAATTGCCGTTCCTGCGTGTTTGATCGACCAGGTACTCGCTGAGAGCGAGCGGCTCACCACAATGGAGGTCAATATCCGCAAAGAGCTGGGCATGGGACTAAGTCTCGCGGATGCCCTCGCCAAATACGGACATGTCTAGGCGTCGTTTGCTCTCCGAATCCGCTTGAAGCGTCGGCAGAATCCAAGACTTTGAAACCGCTACGGTGGCGGCCCTCACGCGAAGAGCGCGGGATTCAAGCCCCGCGTTGGCCGCCTTTTTTCCTCTTCAAAACCGCATTGTCGCGCTGTGCTGCCAACAGCAACTGTAGCTTGGCAGACAAACAATGCACAGCCTCCGCCTCAGCAACAAGCAAGTCGAACTTCTCAGGGTCCTGTTCTCCATCGGCCTGACGGCTTTCGTCGGCGCCGGCACATTCATGGCCATCCGGTACCTGATCGGCCTGTCGGAATAAATGAACCCGGATGGACCGCCAGAAGGACGCCGGGTAGGGCGGCCGGCCGGGCGAGTCGGCGAGGATCGCTGGTCAATGTGCCTTTCGTGGCCCCCGGGCCGTCGTTTTATTGCGCTTCGCGGGGCGGGGACTCTCACTCTCTCGCTGGCAGTTTGAGTTCGATGTACCCGTCGACGACGCGCAATTCGTAGGTTGCCAGGTCACATTCCACGGGACTCGTCAGCGCCTTTCCGGACCTGATATCGAATCGGCCCCCGTGCAACGGGCACTCGATTTCGGCTTGATCGAGCCAACCATCGGACAACAATGCATAAGCGTGCGTACACACGTTGTCCGTAGCGTAGAACTCTCCCTCGTAGTGGCAGATCAGGATCTTCCGCTCGTCAACCTCAATCGCCACCATTTCAGCGTCGATCACCTCCTGCACGGCTGCAATCCGTGACCAATCCTGTTGAGTTTCGATTACCATCCGTCCGGCCTGTCCCATCAAAGCGTATAAAAATCCAAAACGGTGGGTACGCTATCATTGATGAGGGTGATTTTCTTCCGTGCGAAAAGCCACCGTTCATCTCTCAGACGCAGCGCAAACTCGTAGCGACCGACGTTCATATGCTGGCGGAGCGTGCGAGGGTCGTAGACATACGCAACGAAGCATGCGTCGCCGCAGACTTCCTCGCGGCCGGTCTCGACTGCGCGTATGTTGGTCACGGCATGCATCGTTCGGGGGAGCGGCATCGCGGTGATCGACTTGCGCGACTGGATACGCATGATGCGCTCCTCCAGCTCGTAGCGGCTGGCATGATAGATCAGCGACACCTGGGTGTCGGGATCGTCCGTCGGATCGTACTCGTCCTTCCAGGCCGGCACCCAATAGATGCAATCGTCCGCGTACAGCATCAGCCACTCTTTCCACGCCTTGCGGTCAAGCAACTCTGCTTCTGCGAGCAGCACATTTGAGGCGATGGCGCTGGGATTCTCGGCGGCTCTGGACATCAATATCTCGTTCATGATTGTGCATCCTGAAGCAGCAAGCGTCGCCACTCGCGATAACCGGCGTGGAAACAGGTTTCATCGCCGAACGCGACCGACCCGTATTTCCAGTCCGCCGCACCGAAGCCCAGGTCGCGGGAATGATCAATCCGATCGCCAGGCGGCTCGCCGAGCCCGCGCAAATAGCCAAGCGTGGCGCCGGCGTTGCGTGCTTCGTAACCGGTCTGGCAATATTCGTACATGACATTGTCGTCAGAGGTTGCAAGGCCGCTCGGGTTGAAAAAGTCTTCGTACTGTCGGATCCGGCGGCGCCGCGCTTCCTTGTCCTCGCCGATCGGAGCAAGACAGTGCGACATCATTTCCGTTTTGTCCGGCCCCAGGGGACGCCAGGTCCTGAGCTGAAGCGAAGTGATGTCGATGATCTGCAGATTCGGAAAGATCGTCAGGTTGCGCGATCTGAACATCCATTCGATCTGTTCCTCGCTGAGGCGCGCACGCAACGCCTTCAGGGTATCGTGATTGTAGGCCAGCGGTCGCGCCGCGCGGCTCTGCTGCTTGCGGATCGACCACATCAGGGCGTGGCCATACTCGAAGCTGAAGCTGCCCTGGCTATCGGTCCCCGTTTCCTGCTGTTGCTCCGCGCCCGCATTCATATCCGGATAGCGCTGAGCGCGGCGCCTCAACACGTCGACATAGGACGCGTGCGTCGACGCGAAATGATAGAAGTCGAGACCGTTTTCGAACTGGAACTTCCAGTTCGCATCGAAGGTATAGGAAACCGCTCCTTCAACATATTCCAGGCCGTTCGGCGCCTGATCGGCCACCAGATCAAGGAAGGCACGAGCGCCGCCGAGATGCTGCTCCAGGGACGGCACGTTCGCTGACAACGACGCAAAAATGAACCCGCGATAGCTTCCGAGCCGGGCGACCGGCAAGAGATTGCGATCGGCCGTGTTGAAGCTCTCCGGATACTGGCCATCCGCCTCGTCAGTAACCGCAACATTTCGTCCGGCGCTGCTATAGGACCATCCGTGATATCGACAGACGTGGAACTTCTGGTTGCCTTTGCGGAAGGGACAGACCACCGTTCCGCGATGCCGGCAGGTATTGAGAAAACAATGGATCTGGCCGTCGGCGTCGCGGGTCAGCAGCACCGGCTGCCGCCCGATATAGGTCGTAACGAAGTCGTTCGGCTTGGCGATCTGGCTTTCCAGGCCCACGAACACCCAGGTGCGCTCGAAAATCCTGGCCATTTCGATCTGGTAAATCTCGGGATCGCGGAACACCGCGCTATTGACGCGGAAGACGCCGTCCTGCGGCCTGTCGTCAATGAGGTCGGCGATTTTGACTGACATGGTATGCTCCGCTTCGTTCTATTCGGTTACGGGGGAGGGCTGCGTCGCGAGCGGCCACCCGTTCGCCGCACTGGTTCGCTCGTTGCGATGAATATGCAGATTATAGAATCCCATCAACGTCACGGCGGCGAAGAGGGCGACGAATAGAGGAACCGTAACCGTCAAGAACATATGTTGGATGGTGATGCCTCGGGACAGTAGCAGGCCGGCGACCAGAGGTCCCGTCATCGACCCGATTTTTGCGACGCCCAGCGCCCAGCCTACGCCGTTGGCGCGAATGCCGGTGGGATAGATCGAACCTGACACTCCGTGAAGGCAGTTTTGGGCGCCGAGGACGCAAAATCCGCCAAGCAGCGCCGCGCCGAGCAGTAGGGCTTCGCCGGATCCAGCGACATATCCGAGCGAGCCGATCACAGGGAGGGAAACGGCGGGAAGGGCACAAAAGGCCGCGAGGCCGTAACGATCGATCCCTCGGGCCGCGATCAGTCCGCCGATTGCTCCACCGATGGAAAGACAGGACCCCGCGAGGGCCGCTCCGCCGGGCGGCAGGCCGGCGGTTTCCATTAAGGTCGGCATCCAGGAGGTCAATGCAAAAGTCGCCATCGAGTTCGCGATGTAAAGCAGCCACAGCAGCGGCGTCATGACTTTGCGTCCGCCTTCGAACAGTTCGCGAAATTCAAACGGCTTGGCACTGCGCGGTTCGATGTCGGGGACGATTGCAGTGTTCGCTGTGATCGGAAGATCAGGCCGCATCCGCGCTGCAATCCGCCGCGTCCGGGCCGAGGTGCTCTCCTTCAGCGCCAGGTATTTGATCGACTCGGGCAACCCTAACGTGATGATGACTGCGATCGCGATCGGCACAAAGCCGCCGACTTCAAAAACGATCTGCCAGCCATGGTGCGGCAGGAGCCATGCAGAGACAAAACCGCCGCCAGAGGAGCCGAGTGTATAACCGGCGAATATCAGCGCGACGACCGTCACGCGATAACGTTGCGGGGAATATTCGTTGCACATCGAAACTGCGTTCGGCACGGCGCCTCCGACACCGAGGCCGACGAGGAAACGGATCACATACAGATGGCTGAGATCGCTGGCCAGCGCTGTTGCCAGCGAGAATGCGCCGAACATCAATACGCCCGAGACGATAGCCGTCTTGCGCCCGAAGCGGTCGCCGATATAGCCGAACAGGATGGCGCCAATCATCAATCCAAAGAGCTGAACACTAAAGACGGAGCCCATCGCGACTTTGGCGACTTTCCAATCGTGGATCAGCGACGGCACCGCGTAGGCGAGCGACGACGTGTCATAGCCGTCGGCCAGCATCATGAGAAAACACAGTCCGATGACGCGAAGGCTCAACCGGCTGACTTTCGTCGTTTCCGTCAATTGCGATATTGTAATCTGGTTGGTCATTGTGTTCCTCCGCCGTCTCTTTTTTCGTCTTATCTGATGGTCTGCGGCGCGCCGGCTATACGCGCCAGGAGCGGCTCTGGAATTCGGCAATCTTTCATCATGGCCCGCCTCAATACCGAAATGTCGCGCCCGCTGTTGACGGCGACCGCTCCGGTGATTCTGGCCGTCGTATCGCAGAAAATGGCCGTCCACCGGTCACTGGTGACATCCCCGGCAATCAAGGTGTTGCCCTGCTCAACCGGAATTCCCAGGGACTGGATGTTGTGTGCGAATTGATCGGACCATAGCCAGGGAGGATCAACGTAACGCGCTTCCAGCCCCAGCATGGACTTTGCTGCGATGAGGGGTTGGTCGGATGCAACCCGCCACGATTCCAGCCGGCGACGAATCCCGCCGAGGACCGGATGTGAAGTAACTTCGCCCGCGGCGAAAACACTCGGGTCGGAGGTCTGGCACCGCTCGTCCACGACAATGCCGTTATCGACGATGAGCCCGGCTTCCAGCGCCAATTCCACATTGGGCTCGATGCCGATTCCGACCACCACGGAATCGACATCGATGGAGCCTCCGCTCCAGTCAAGCTGCAGCCGGCCGTCCGACCTGTCGGTGATCGCGTGGACAGTGGTA
>CAYVVB010000081.1:0-27660 GCA_964454955.1 uncultured Bradyrhizobium sp.
GAGATGCGGTCGGCGAAGGAGAATACCAGGTCCATGTCGTGCTCGATCAAGAGCACGGTGACATCGCGCGGCAATTCGGCGACCGCGGCGAGGATGTCCTGTCGCTCGCTTTCGGGCACGCCGGCCGCCGGTTCGTCCAGCAGCAGCACACGTGGCTTCGCCGCGATCGCCACCGCTATTTCCAGCAGGCGCTGCTTGCCGTAGGGCAAGATCGCCGTGCGCTGGTTCATGACATCGAGCAGGGAAAAGCGCGCCAGAATCTCCGCGATCTCGGCGTTGACGTCGTCGCGGCTGCCCATCTTGCGCCACCAGTCGCCGCCGCGGCCCATGCGCTCGGAGACCGCAAGCCCAATGGTTTCGAGCGGCGTCAGATCGGCATAGAGCTGGTTGATCTGGAAGGTGCGCGACAGCCCGCGCAACACGCGGCGGTGCACCGGAAGCTCGGTGATGTCATGGCCCTCGAGCAGGATGCGGCCGCCATTGGGCCTGAGCACGCCGGTGAGCAGATTGATCACCGTGGTCTTGCCCGCGCCGTTAGGGCCGATCAGCGCATGGCGCGCGCCCTGTTCGACCTTCAGCGAGAGGTCGCGCGTCACGCGCAGGCCGCCGAAGTGCTTTTCCAGTCCGATCGTTTCCAGCGCCGTGGTCATGGCCCCTCGCTCTCGGGAACGATGACCGCCGCCTTGCGGCCGCTGAACCGGGCGATCAGCCAATTCGGCGCCCACAGCACCCAGCGGTGCAGGCGCGCCCGGCCAATCATCACGATCGCAACCAGCACCAGCCCGATCCAGAACTGCCAGTATTCGGGAGTGATGGCGGAAAACCATTCCTGCAGCATCCTGAACACCACCGCCCCGATCAGGCCGCCATAGAGATAGCCGGTGCCGCCGATGATAAGCACAAGCAACAGGTCTGCGGAGCGCTCGAACGCAAACACGTCCAGCGACGCGAGCGCCGTGGTTTGGGTAAACAGCGCGCCTGCGATGCCGGCATAGAATGCCGCCAGCGTATAGATCGCGATCAGGCGCTTGTTGACCGGAATGCCGACTGCCGCCGCTCGCAACGGATTATTCCTGATCGCGCGCAGCGACAGGCCGAAGGGCGAATGCACGACGCGCCGCGCCAGAAGGAACAGCAGGAACAGCACCGCGAGCGAGTAGAGGAATCCGGTCCTGCCGAACATGTCGAAGGCAAACAGGCCCAGGATCGGCTGCATCTCGATCCCCTGCAGGCCGTCGGTTCCACCGGTGATGTTGGAATAGCGTTCCGCGAGCGCCTCCAGGAGCAGCGCGATCCCGAGCGTCACCATCAGCCGTGTCAGGTCGACGCCACGGATGACCAGGAAGCTGGTGACAAAGCCGAGCAGCATGGCGGCAAGACCGGCAATGATGAGGGCGAGAACCGGCTCGCTGACGATCCCGTGCAGCGCCATCAGTCCGGCGGAGTACGCGCCGACGCCGAAGAAGGCCGCGTGACCGAGGGAAAGGATGCCCGCATAGCCCAGGATCAGATCGATCGACATCGCGAACAGCCCAAGCCGCACGATATCGGTCATGATCAGATAGCGCGAGGGAAACAGGAAGGCGCAGGCGAGCGCGAGAATCCAGAACGCGATCTCGGCGACATGCCAGCGGCCATGTCGTCCCGCACGATATCCGACGTCGGCTTGAGCGGTCATCTCGGCTCTCACCGCTGAGCAGGGCGACCGAACAATCCATTCGGACGCCAGATCAGAATCACGATCATCAGGGTGTAAATCACGAACGGGCCCATCGTCGGCACATAGTATTTGCCGGCGACATCACCGATCCCGAGCAACAGCGCGGCCAGGAACGGTCCGGTGATCGAGGAAGAGCCGCCGACCGTCACCACGATCAGGAAGTAGATCATGAATTTCAGCGGGAAATAGGGATCAAGCCCAAGGATTTCGGCGCTGAGCGCGCCGCCGAGCCCGGCAAGGCCGCAGCCGAAGGCAAAGGTAAAGGCAAACACCTGCGGCACGTTGATGCCGAGCCCGCTTGCCGCGCGCGGATCGTCCACCGCCGCGCGCAGGCGGCTGCCGAAGCGCGTGCGCGCCAGCACCAGCTGGAGCGCGACCGTCAGCAGCCCGCAGATCACGACGATCATCAGGCGGTAACGGCCGATGCCGACGCCGAACACGTCGAATTGCCCTTCAAGCACCGACGGCAGGTTGATGAACACCCGCGCCGAACCCATGATGTAGTCGACCGCAGCAACCGACATGAAGACCAGGCCGACGGAGAACAGCACCTGGTCGAGATGGCTGCGGGTGTAGAGATGGCGGTACAGCAGCCGCTCCAACAGCATGCCGATCACGGCGCTGGCGACGAATGCCATCGGAAGGCCCGCAAAGAACGGCCAGCCGTACCGATTGACCAGCACCGCGCAGATATAGCCGCCCGCCATGGCGAAGGCGCCATGCGCGAGGTTGACGAAATTCATCAGCCCGAGCGTGACCGCAAGTCCGCAGGCGAGCACGAACAGCAGCATGCCGTAGGCCACGCCATCGAACAGATTGGTGAGAACGGCGGTCATCGAGAAAGCGGCTTGGACCAATCAACAACAGATGCTTACAGGTCGTGACGGCCGGGCTTGTCCCGGCCATCCACGGTTCTTGTTGCGCCGAGAGAGAGGACGTGGATGCCCGGGGCAAGCCCCGGCATGACGGGCGCAACCTGGAGTTCGCGCAGCAGACGCCTCGCCAATCTCACTTCTTGGTCTTGCCCGGATCCTTCACCGCCTCGAAGGTGGCGAATTCGACGTTGTAGAGCTCGCCGTCGACCCTCGCGACCTTGCGGATATAGACGTTCTGCACGATGTCGCGGGTCTCCGGATCGATCGAGATCGGCCCGCGCGGGCTTTCCCATTTCATCCCCTTCATGGCCTCGACCAGCTTCTCTCCATCGGCGTTGCCGCCGGTTTTCTTGAGCGCCTCGTAGACCAAATGGATGCCGTCATAGCCGCCGACCGCCATGAAGCCAGGCCGCGTGCCGAACTCCTTCTTGTATGCGGCGACGAATTCCTTGTTGAGCTGCGACGGATGAGCCGCGGAATAGATATGCGCGGTCACTGCGCCCAACGCAGCGTCGCCCATGCCGTTCAGGAGGTCGTCGTCCATCACGTCGCCGGGTCCGATCACCTTGATCCCGGCCTTGTCGAGGCCACGTTCGGCATACTGCTTCATGAAGTTGCCGCCCTGCCCTGCCGGCACGAACACGAACACTGCGTCGGGCTTGGAATCCTTCATACGCTGTAGGAACGGCGCGAAGTCGGGATTGGCCAGGGGCGTCTTGACCTCCTCAACGATCTGACCGCCGCCGGCCGTGAAATGCTCCTTGAACGCCGCCAATGCGTCGTTGCCGGGCGCGTAGTCGGAGGTGAGCGTCGCGACCTTCTTGATACCGTTCTTCACGGCCCAATCACCGATGATGGTCGAGGACTGCGGCAGCGTAAAGCTTGTGCGCACGATGAAGGGCGATTTCTCAGTGATGATCGAGGTGCCGGCAGCCATCACGACTTCCGGAATCTTGCCCTGGGTGGCGAGCGGCGCCGCTGCCAGCGCCGACGGCGTGACGCCGAAGCCCGCAATCAGATTGACCTTCTCGTTGACGATCAATTCCTGCGCGGCCGTTTTGGTCTTGTCTGGCAGCGTCGCGTCGTCCTTGAGAATGACTTCGATCTTCTTGCCGGCGACCGTGTCGCCGTGCTGCTTCATGTAGAGCTTGACGGCGTTGTCGATCTGCTTGCCGGTCGAGGCCTGACCTCCGGTCATCGGCAGGATCAGACCGATCTTGAATGTGTCCTCGGCGCGCGCCGGCGCCAGCGCCATTGCGCCTGTAGCCATCGCCCCCAACGCCAGCAGCGACAGCTTCCTGATATGAACAGACATCTAAGCTTCCTCCCCTTGGCGGCCCGCTGAGCTCAAACTCGCGGGCTCGCATAGCCCGGATTCCTTCGCGCGCAGCCGCGCGGCATAGCCTCTCGCCGGCCCGGCATTGTCAATCACGACCATAGGCGGGTCCTGGCGAGTTCGCTTTGATCCGGCGCGAGCCAGGATCGAGGACAAAAACTCATGGTACCAAAATACCCCAGCCTACCTTCGCAATGCGCCCTGAAGCGGTCGTCCCCAAGAACCGTTTTCTGCGCTCCACAAGAACAGCCTCCTAGCGGGATCGACCGAACAGCCCCTCTTTTGTACATCTGTACAAATAAAGCAAGAGCGGTTCGTTTTGCTGGTTGTGCAAGCGCAACCCCCGGGCGGAACGTGCAACCGGAGCCGAAGCCGGCGGACAAATGGCCAGCGACCAGGGTTCGCAACCACAATAAGCCTATTTTACCTGTTAGCAGATAGTCTCCTGGTCGAGCCGGCGGCTTAAACGGCCGCCGAGCGATTTCATACGGTATCGACGCTTCTCAAGATGATCTCTCGCTTCCACCAGCCCGCGCTCCTCGTCGCGCTTGCATTGATCGCTTGCAGCCTGGGCGGCTGCGCCAGCATCAACGAAAAAGCTTCGGCCGCCATGGGCGATTACATTCCGCAATGGGCCGGCGGCCTGCCGGCCGACGCTCCGCCGCGGCCCGGGACTGCAAAGTACGACGAGTGGATGAAAGAGCGGGAGCGGCAACGTCTGCTGCCGGCCGACCAGCGCGACAAGGCGTCTTCCGCTGCCAGCTCGACGCCGTCCGCAGCCGGTTCAACCTCCTCCAACGCCTCGGCGTCATCTTCCGGGCTTGCCCCGGTGCATTGACCCGGTCCGGAGCTGATTTGAGGATCAGTCCCGGTCAGTCCATGAACACCACGGTCTTGCGGCCATTGAGGATCACACGGTCCTCCAGGTGATAACGAATCGCGCGGGCCAGGACGCGGCGCTCGATGTCGCGGCCCTTGCGAATGAGATCTCCCGGCGTATCGCGGTGGCTGATGCGCTCGACGTCCTGATCGATGATCGGACCTTCGTCGAGATCGCTCGTGACGTAGTGCGCCGTGGCGCCGATCAGCTTGACGCCGCGTTCATGCGCCTGGTGATAGGGTTTTGCGCCCTTGAAGCCCGGCAGAAACGAGTGGTGGATGTTGATGCAGCGCCCTGCAAGCCCGGCCGACATCTCGTCCGAGAGAATCTGCATGTAGCGCGCCAGCACCACGAGATCGGTCCTGGACTCGCGCACCAGATCCAGGATTGCTTTCTCCTGGTCGCGCTTGGTTTCTTTCGTCACCGGCAGATGGTGGAAGGGGACCGCGGAAAAATCGAGACCGGCATAGGTCTCACGTGGATGATTGGAGACGATGGCGGTCGGGATCATCTCGAGTTCTCCGGTCCGCCAGCGGTAAAGAATGTCGGCGAGGCAGTGATCGGATTTCGATACCAGGAGCATCACGCGTCGGCGCGCGGCGCGGTCGCGCATCTGCCAGTCCATGACAAAGCGCTCGGCAATCGCCGCAAAGCCCGTTTGCAGCGCCGACAGTTCCACCGCAAGGTCGGCGGCGGTGAACACCACGCGCATGAAGAATTTTTTCGTTTCGATATCGTCGAACTGCTGGGCGTCGAGGATATTTTGTCCGCTGTTGGCGAGAAAGGTCGAGACCGCCGACACGATGCCGGGGCGATCGGGACACGACAGCGTCAACACATATTGATGATCGGGCATGCAGCGGCCTGATGAAATCCTGGGCGGGTCTTGGGCTGTGAATGCGATTTGCGGCCCTGCTCTATCAGAGCTCAAGCCCTTGCGCCAACGCTGCCTTGCGAGTCAGGATGAACAAAGGACGGCCGATATCAGTTGAGTGGCGATCATGGCTGCAAAGTTGAATGGTTACCGAATCCTGATCCTGGAAACGCGCGAGGAGGCGCAATTTTCCCGCCTGTTGGCCGAACAGGGTGCCGACGTGGTGCAATGCCCGATGTTCGCCATCCATGACGCGCCCGATTCGGCGCCGGTCGAGGCCTGGATCGCGCGCGCCATCGCAAAGCCGCTCGACGACCTGGTGCTGATGACCGGCGAAGGCCTGCGGCGATTGATGAAGGTTGCACGGCGCCTCGGCGTCGATCAGGATTTTATCACGAGCCTTGCCAGGGTGCGCAAATTCACGCGCGGCCCGAAACCCGGGCGGGCGCTGCGCGAAATCGGGCTGGAGCCGCAAGCGACCACGGAGAAACCGACATCCGAGGGCATCACCGAGATGCTTTCGCAGGTCGATCTCAAGGAACATCGGCTGGGCCTGCAGCTTTATCCCGACAAGGATCACGCGGCGCTGATCGGCGCCATCACCGCGCAGGGCGCCGAGGTCGATACCGTGCTGCCTTACGCCTATGACGCCAAGGCTGCGGATGCCAACATCGTCACCGCGATCGACGAGATGGCCGAGGGGAGGATCGATGCGATCGCGCTGACGAGTTCCGGCCAGCCGCGCCGCCTGTTCGACGTGGCGCAAGCGCATGGCTGCGAGGCCCGGCTGCGCGAGGGGCTTTCGCGCACGCCGATTGCGTCCGTCGGCCCTGTCGTTTCCGATGAATTGCGCTCGCGCGGCCTGTCTCCCGCCATCGTGCCGGCGAATGAAGCCTATTTCATGAAGCCGCTGATCTCCGCGATGGCTGCGGTGCTGACCAAGCAGCCGCCGCGGGCGGAAGCCAGCAAGTGAAGTTCATTCTCAGGCGCGCAATCGCGCACCATAGTTCGATGCTTCGCATCGCCCCGGAATGACGGCGGCCGGCGACCGCCTACTCCGCCGCCTGCCTGGTCTCGCTGAGATAGGCGCGATAAGCGAGCCGGAGGCCCTCCTCCAGCTTGGTGCGCGCGCGCCAGCCGAGCGCGGCGAGCCGGCTGACATCGAGCAGCTTGCGCGGCGTACCGTCGGGCCGCGAGGTATCGTAGCTGATCCGACCAGTATAGCCGACGATGCCGGCGACAAGCTGCGCGAACTCGGCAATCGAAACGTCCTCGCCGGTCCCGATATTGACCATCTCGCTGCCGGAATAGGTCTTCATCAGGTGCACGCAGGCGTCCGCCATGTCGTCGACATAGAGGAATTCGCGGCGCGGCGTGCCGGTGCCCCAGACCACCACATCCGCGGCGCCCGACAACTTCGCCTCATGGAAACGGCGGATCAGCGCCGCGACCACGTGGCTGTATTCGGGATGATAATTATCGCCGGGACCGAACAGGTTGGTCGGCATCACATTGATGAAGTCGCAGGCATACTGGCTGCGATAGGCTTCGACCATCTTGACGCCGGCGATCTTGGCGATCGCATAGGGCTCGTTGGTCACCTCCAGCGGACCGGTGAGCCTGCAGTCCTCGCGCCGGGGCTGCGGCGCGAGTTTCGGGTAGATGCAGGACGAGCCGAGAAACATCAGCTTCTCGACGCGGTTGAGATAGGCCGCGTGGATCACATTGGCGGCGATGGCGAGATTGTCGTAAAGGAACTCGGCCCGCAGCGTGTTGTTGGCGACGATGCCCCCGACTTTGGCCGCCGCCAGAAACACGGCTTGCGGCTTGTGGCTCGCGAACCAGTCGAACACCGCCGTCTGGTTGCGCAGGTCGAGCTCGCTGCGGCCGACCGTCAAGAGCCTGACATCCTCCCGGACAAGCCGGCGCGTGAGCGCCGAGCCGACCATCCCGCGATGCCCGGCGACGAAAACCGCTTTGCCTTTCAGCTCAAACGGCGTCCCTGCCATTGGCGACCTCCCGCTTGGCGATTTCGAGGTCGCCCGCCACCATTTCCTTCACGAGCTGCGCAAAAGACGTCTTCGGTTCCCAGCCGAGCTTGGCCCTGGCCTTGCTGGCATCACCGATCAGGATGTCCACCTCCGTGGGGCGGAAATAGGTCGGATCGATCCGCACCACTGCCTTGCCACTCGTCGTGTCGATGCCCGTCTCGTCGATTCCCTTGCCGCGCCACTCGATGTTGCGGCCGACCTCGGCAAATGCAAGCTCGACGAATTCCCGCACCGAACGGGTCTCCCCGGTGGCCAGCACGAAATCGTCCGGCTTGTCCGCCTGCAGAATCGCGTGCATGCCCTCGACATAATCCCGCGCATGGCCCCAGTCGCGCTTGGCCTCGAGATTGCCGAGATAGACGGCGTCCTCGAGCCCCAGCTCGATGCGGGCAACCCCGCGCGTGATCTTGCGGGTGACGAAGGTCTCGCCGCGAATCGGGCTCTCGTGATTGAACAGGATACCGTTGCAGGCGAACATGCCGTACGCCTCGCGGTAGTTCACCGTGATCCAGTAGCCGTAGAGCTTGGCGACGCCGTAAGGCGAGCGCGGATAAAAGGGCGTGGTTTCCTTCTGCGGAATCTCCTGGACGAGGCCGTACAGTTCCGAGGTTGACGCCTGGTAGAACCGGGTCTCCTTCTCCATCCCGAGAATCCGGATCGCCTCCAGAAGGCGGAGGACGCCGACGGCATCGGCATTGGCGGTATATTCCGGACTTTCGAAGCTGACGCCGACATGGCTCTGGGCGGCGAGGTTGTAGATTTCGGTGGGCCGGATCTGCTGCACCAGCCGGATCAGGTTGGTGGAATCCGTCATGTCGCCGTAGTGCATGAGAAACGGCACGTTGCCGACATGGGGATCCTGGTAGAGGTGATCGACGCGCGCCGTATTGAACGAGGACGAGCGCCGCTTGACGCCATGAACGGTATAGCCGAGACCGAGCAGGTGCTCGGCGAGATGGGCGCCGTCCTGCCCGGTCACGCCGGTAATCAGCGCCACGCGCCGCTTCGAATCCTGAGCCGCCATTGTCGCTCCAACTGGTCGCGGGAAGAGCCGCCCATAGCACCCGCCCCTCGCCAAGTCTAACGCCAAAGTTGATTGAAATCGGGCCGATAGTCCCAAGAATTCGCTTGATTTTCTTGCCTTGGCTAGTCGCCGTAGCTGCGCAGCCGCTCGAGATCGATGATGGTCACGCCGCCATATTCGAGCCGCAGCAATCCTTCCCGCTCCAACCGCTTCAGGCACTGGTTGGCGTTCTGCCGCGAGATGCCTGTTAACGCGCCGATTTCCTCTTGCGTGATCTCCAGGTGCCGGCTGAGATCGGGATAGAGAATCGGGTTGAACAGCGAAGCGATCGAGCGTGCCAGCCGCGCGGTCGCGTCCAGCGTCCGGCCATATTCGACCAGGCCGATGAACTGGCCGAGGCGCTCGTTGAGTTGGGTAACCAGGAAGCGGTTGAAGGCCGCGCTGTTCTCGTAAAGCCGGAAGAAGGCGCCACGGTCCATCAATGCGAGCCGCGTCTCGCGAAGGGCAACGACATCGTAGCGCCGCAGCTCGTTCTTGAGCACGCTGCCCTCGCCGAACCATGCGCCGGCGGTCAGGCCGGTAAAGCTGGTCGCCTTGCCGCCGCGCGACACGATGCCCATCCTGGCCAGGCCGGAGACGACGCCGGTCCAGTAGTCGAACCGGTCGCCGCGCACGAAAATCGATTCACCGGCCCGATAGGACCTCTCGACGATACCACCGCGCGCGACTTCGATCTCGCGGGCGTTGAGCTCGCGCGACCAGACCGCGATCCGCCGCAAATAATCCTCAGCGATCATGCCATACTCGACCGGAATTGCGGCCCGCCGCCTCATATTGCATCGCAGCAAATCAACCTTCCTGGCGTTCGCGGAAGGCAAAGAGAGCCGCCGTCGGCCCGGGAAATTTGCCCCGCGAATTGTCGGACAAAAGACATTTCAAAATACCGCTTTACCCTATTGAGAACCACCGCGCGCGGGCGGACGTCCTCGCGTAAACCTCCCGGGCCCTGCGAGGCAAATACCAATAGTCGCATGGCTTGGAGCAGGTTGCCGATATAGGATCGGCGGGAGGGATCGAAACCAGGGATAAAGAGCGCCGCTAAGCGCCGTGTCCGGAGGGATTTTTGGTGGATTACATTCTGGAAGCGCGCGGAGTGTCTTTGCGTTTTGGCGGCGTGCGCGCGCTTACCGACGTCAATTTCGGCGTCAGGGACGGCGAACTGTTTTCCATCATCGGCCCCAACGGGGCCGGCAAGACCTCCATGGTCAACTGCATCTCGGGCCGTTACCGGCCAAGCGAAGGCAAGCTGATCTATCGCGAGCGCGATATCACCGGCCTCAACCCCAATGCCCGCGCTTCGCTCGGGATCGGCCGCACCTTCCAGAACCTCGCCCTGTTTCACCACATGAGTGTGCTCGATAACATCATGGTCGGGCGTCATCACCTGCTGAAGAACAATTTCATTACCGGGTCGCTGTACTGGCTCACCGGCGCGCGGCGCGAAGAGCTCGAACATCGCCGCAAGGTGGAAGAGATCATCGATTTCCTCGACCTGCAGGCAGTGCGCAAGGCGACCGCCGGCACGCTGTCTTACGGCCTGCGCAAGCGCGTCGAGCTTGCGCGCGCGATGGCGCTGGAGCCGAAGCTGATCCTGCTTGACGAACCGATGGCCGGCATGAACTTCGAGGAAAAGGAGGACATGGCCCGCTACATCGTCGACCTCAACGAAGAGTTCGGCATGACGGTGATGATGATCGAGCACGACATGGGCGTGGTGATGGATATTTCCCACCGCGTCATGGTGCTGGATTTCGGCCGCAAGATCGCAGAGGGCGATCCGGCGACGGTGCTGGCCGACCCCCATGTCAAACGCGCCTATCTTGGCGAAGAGGACGAGGTCCTGGTCGACCCGGACGAGGAGCCGGCGGCCGCGCATGCGGAGAACGCGGCATGATGGACTATGCGGGCCGCCTCTCGCAGGCCGATACCTATCCCAAGCTGTTGCGCCTCAATGCCCGCGAGCACGGCGCCGAAATCGCAATGCGGGAAAAGGACCTCGGGCTCTGGCGCCTGTTCACCTGGAATGATTATCAGAAGCGGGTGCATGATTTTGCGCTCGGCATGCTCGAACTCGGCATCGGCCGCGGCGACGTCATCGGCATCATCGGCGACAACCGGCCTGACTGGGTCGCCGCCGAGATCGCCACCCACGCGCTTGGGGCTCTGAGCCTCGGTCTTTATCGCGACGTGCTGGACGAGGAAGCGGCCTACCTCCTGAACTATGGCGAAGCAAAGCTTGTCTTCGCCGAGGACGAGGAACAGGTCGACAAGCTGCTCGGCCTTGCCGACCGCGTGCCGAAGCTGAAGCACATCGTCTATTCCGACCCGCGCGGCATGCGCAAATATGATGACCCGCGCTTGATGCAGGCCGACAAGGTTGCCGCAATGGGGCGCGAGCGCGCCGCGCGCGAGAGCGGGCTTTACGACAGGCTGGTCGATGCGACGCGCGGCGAGGATGTGGCGATCCTCTGCACCACCTCCGGCACGACATCGCATCCCAAGCTCGCGATGCTTGCGGCGGGACGCGTCCTGCGGCATTGCGCGGCCTATCTCGCCTTCGACCCGAAAGGACCGGAGGACGAATACGTCTCGGTGCTGCCGCTGCCCTGGATCATGGAGCAGGTCTACGTGCTCGGCAAAGGCCTGTTGTGCCGGATGAAGGTCAACTTCGTCGAAGAGCCGGACACGATGATGAACGATTTTCGGGAAATCGCGCCGACCTTCGTATTGTTCGCGCCGCGCGTCTGGGAATCCATCGCAGCGGATGTCCGCGCGCGGGTGATGGACGCCTCCCCCCTGAAGCAGCGCCTCTATCAGCTTGGCATGAAGACGGGACTGGCTGCGCTCGAAAAGGGCAAGCGTTCTGCCCTTGCCGACACGATGCTGTTCCACGCCCTGCGCGACCGGCTCGGCTTTACGCGGCTGCGTTCGGCGGCAACCGGCGGTGCCGCACTTGGCCCGGATACTTTCAAGTTCTTCCAGGCGATGGGCGTGCCCTTGCGCACGCTGTACGGACAGACCGAGCTCCTCGGTGCCTACACGCTGCACAGAATGGGCCAGGTCGATCCCGACACCACGGGCGTCGCGATGGCCGACAGCATCGAAATCCGCATCGAGAAGCCGGACGTGCACGGCGTCGGCGAGATCGTGGTGCGGCATCCCAACATGTTCCTAGGCTATTACAAGAATCCGGAGGCCTCGTCCGCCGACATCAAGGACGGCTGGCTGCATTCGGGCGATGCCGGCTATTTCAACGACGACAGGCAGCTCGTCGTCA
The DNA here is from genome assembly GCA_964454955.1 of uncultured Bradyrhizobium sp. Taxonomy (GTDB): domain Bacteria; phylum Pseudomonadota; class Alphaproteobacteria; order Rhizobiales; family Xanthobacteraceae; genus Bradyrhizobium. The sequence goes on from CAYVVB010000081.1 coordinate 12,098, forward strand.
TCGACCGCATCAAGGACCTCGCTGAGACCTCGCGCGGCGAGCGGTTCTCACCGCAATATATCGAGAACAAGCTGAAGTTCTCGACGTACATCGCCGAAGCCGTGGTGCTGGGGGCCGGCCGCGATGCGCTCGCGTCGATGATCTGCATTCGCTATTCCATCATTTCGAAATGGGCGGAGAAGAACCGCATTTCCTTCACCACCTACACCGACCTCGCCTCGCGGCCCGAAGTCTATGCGCTGCTGCAGAAGGAGGTCGAAGCGGTGAACGCCACCTTGCCGCCGGCGCAGCGCATTTCCCGGTTTCTCCTGCTCTACAAGGAACTGGACGCCGATGACGGCGAGCTGACCCGGACGCGAAAAGTCCGCCGCAGCGTCATCAACGAAAAATATGCCGACATCATCGACGCCATCTATCGCGGCGAGGCCAATATCCCGGTCGACACCGTGATCCGCTTCCAGGACGGTACCACCCAGCGCATCCGCACAAGCCTGCGCGTCGTCGATCTGGCAGGCCAGCCGAATTTCGCGGAGGCCGCGGAGTGAAGGGGTCGGATTTCCAAAATGCACGCTGTGCCCGTTGCCCCGCCCCGCTTGCGGGGAGGGGGCCCCTCGCCGCGCTTCCGAGGCCGAGACAACCCCTCACCCGCCTTCGCTTCGCGAAGGCCCCCTCTCCCACAAGGGGAGAGGGCAGCAGCCGGACTCGATCCGCATGAACATCGCCTTCCTCATCCAGCTCCTGGTCAACGGACTCGTGGTCGGCACGCTCTATGGCGTGGTCGCGATGTCGTTCGTGCTGATCTACAAGGCCACGCAAGTCGTCAACTTCGCGCAGGGCGAACTGCTGCTGATCGGCGCGTGGGTGTGCTGGGCTTTGCTCACGCGCTTCCAGGTACCGTTCTGGCTCGGCATGCCGCTGACGCTGGTTTTCATGTTCATCTTCGGCATCGCGATCCAGGTCGTGATCTTGAGGCCGATGATCGGGGAGCCGATCATTTCGGTGATCATGGTTACGATCGGCCTCTCCACGGTATTCCAGGCCGCGCTGAAATGGATGTTCGGCGTCAACCCGCAGCCTTTCCCCCGCGTGTTCGAAAGCCAATCGGTCACTTTCCTCGGGCTGCAGATCCAGACCGTCTATCTCATGAGCCTCGTCGTATCGCTTGCGATGATGATCGGCATGGCCTGGTTCTTCCGCGCATCGAAGTACGGGCTTGCGATGCGCGCGACCGCCTTCAACCAGCAGGTGGCGCAGTCGCTGGGCATTTCCGTGAAAAGCGTGTTCGCGATGGCCTGGGCGATCTCGGCGACGGTCTCGGCGGTCGCGGGTGTCGTGGTCGCCGTGGTCAACGGCGTTTCTTCGGGCCTTTCCGCCTACGGCATCAAGGTGTTTCCGGCGGCAATTCTCGGCGGCCTCGACTCGATCGGCGGTGCCGTGCTCGGCGGCATCATCATCGGACTGCTCGAGAACATCGCGCAATATATCGACAGCCAGTATCTGCACTGGGGCAATCTCTACGAGATCGCGCCGTTCTATGTGCTGATCATCATCTTGATGATCAAGCCCTATGGACTGTTCGGCACTCACGACATCGAGCGCATCTAGTCATGGCCAGCTCCACGCTCATCCCGGCCGGCGACTTCCGCACCTCCTATGCGGCCGACACCACGATTTTTCCGACTCGGACCAGCCGCAATTTTGCGATTGCCGGCGTCGTGCTGCTCTGTCTCGCGCCGCTGATCTTCAGCGAATACTGGCTCGCCATATCGATCCAGATCGGCATCTTCGCCATCGCGGCGCTCGGGCTCAACATCCTGGTCGGCTTCACCGGGCAGATCTCCATCGGCCATGCTGCGTTCTTCCTGCTCGGCGCCTTCACCTCCGCCTATATTTCCAACAATTCGCCAATCCCGGTGTTCTTTGCGATCCCGCTCGCCGGCATCGTCACCGCGCTGGTCGGCCTCGTCTTCGGCATACCCGCAGCGCGCCTGAAAGGCCTCTATCTCGTCATCGCGACGCTGGCCGCGCAATACATCCTCCTGGACTTCTTCTCCCGCGCCGAATGGTTTTCCGGCGGCTCGGTGCCCGCGAGCGCCAATCCCTTCTCCATCTTCGGCTACACTTTGCGCGGGGACCGGCAATATTTCTACGTCGTGCTCGCCTATCTGCTCGTAAGCTTCATCCTCGTCACCAATCTGATGCGCACGCGCGACGGCCGCGCGCTGGTGGCGATCCGCGACCACTATCTCTCCGCGGAGATCATGGGCATCAACCTTACCAAGTACCGCACGCTGTCGTTTGGGCTCGCAGCCTTCTTCGCCGGCATCGCCGGTGCGCTCTATGCGCACTACCAGCTCGTGATCTCCCAGGAGGGCTTCGGCATCGAGCGCTCGATCCTGTTTCTCGCCATGATCATCATCGGCGGCACCGGTTCGATCATGGGCACGCTGATGGGCACCGCCTTCGTGGTCCTGCTGCCGGAATCGATGGAGTGGATCAGCGTGCACCTGAAAGGCGGCGCGATCGATCACGCGCTGTCGCTGAACAACAACATCACGTTCCTGCGCGAGATCGCGATCGGGGCGATCATCATCGCTTTCCTGATGTTCGAGCCGGACGGGCTCGCGCATCGCTGGCGGCAGGTCAAGATGTACTGGAAGCTTTACCCGTTTTCACATTGAGGCGGAACGCAACCCATGATGACAGGCTCAAACAAAACCAGCGGAGGAAAAACACTCATGACGATTAGATGCTTCTTGGGCACGGTTTCACTGGCGCTTTTGCTCGGCGCCGCTTCGGCAAATGCGCAGCAGATTTCGATCGGCCATCTCGAGGATCTGTCGGGCGGGACGTCCGACGTCGGCACCCCCTATGGCCAGGCCGTCGCCGACACCTTTGCCTGGGTCAACAAGAACGGCGGCATCGGCGGCAAGCAGCTCTCCGTCGACAGCAACGACTACGGCTATCAGGTGCCGCGCGCGATCGCGCTCTACAAGAAGTGGTCGGCGCCCGACGGCAAAGTGGCGGCGATCATGGGCTGGGGCACTGCCGACACTGAGGCGCTGACCGGCTTCCTCGCGCAGGACAAGATACCGGACATGTCGGGCTCCTATGCCGCCGCCCTGACCGATCCCGAGGGCACGAGTGGCAAGGCCAAACCTGCGCCTTACAACTTCTTCTACGGTCCGACCTACTCCGACGCCTTGCGGGCGATGCTGATGTGGGCGGCGGACGACTGGAAGGCCAAGGGCAAGCCGGGCAAGCCGAAGTTCGTGCACATGGGCGCGAACCATCCCTACCCCAACGCACCGAAGGCCGCCGGCGAGGCGCTCGCCACCGAACTCGGTTTCGAGGTGCTTCCGGCGCTGGTGTTCGCGCTGACGCCGGGCGACTACAGCGCGCAGTGCTTGAGCCTGAAGAGCTCCGGCGCCAATTACGCCTATCTCGGCAACACCGCCGCCTCCAACATCTCGGTGATGAAGGCCTGCAAGGCGGCCGGCGTCGACGTACAGTTCCTTGGCAACGTCTGGGGCATGGATGAGAACGGCGCAAAGACGGCGGGCGATGCCGCCGACGGCGTCGTGTTCCCTTTGCGCACTGCGGTCGCGTGGGGCGGCGACGCGCCCGGCATGAAAACGGTGATGGAAATCTCGAAGATGTCCGATCCCTCGGGCAAGGTCTATCGTCCTGTTCATTACATCGCCGGCGTCTGCTCGGCTCTGTACATGAAGGAAGCGCTCGACTGGGCGGCCAAGAATGGCGGCGCCACCGGCGAGAACGTTGCAAAGGGCTTCTACCAGAAGAAGGATTGGGTGCCCGCCGGCATGGAGGGCGTCTGCAGTCCCTCGACGTGGACGGACAAGGACCATCGCGGCACGATGAAGGTCGACCTCTATCGCGCCAGGGTGTCTGGCCCGACCGATGGCAATCTGAACGACCTGATGGCGACGGGCACGATCAAGCTCGAAAAGGTCAAGACCGTCGAGCTGCCGCGCAAGCCGGAATGGTTCGGGTGGTGAGCTTGAGCTTGCCCGGCGACAACCACAACCAACGCCTGTCATCCCCCGCGCATGCGGGGGATCCAGTACGTCGCGGCTTCTCGGTCAAGCCGAGGCCTCTCTGGAATACTGGGTCCCCCGCCTTCGCGGGGGACGACAGCGGGAGATGCTGGCCATGACCGAAACCCTCGATAATCTGCGCCCTCCGTCGGCTCCGCTTGCCGCCCCCCTCCTCGCCGTACGGAACATTGAGGTGGTCTATGACGACGTCATCCTGGTGCTGCGCGGCTTGAGCCTGGAAGTTCCCAAGGGCGCGATCGTCGCCTTGCTGGGGGCCAACGGCGCGGGCAAGTCGACCACGCTGAAAGCGATCTCCGGCCTGCTCAAGACCGAGGATGGCGAGGTGACGCGCGGCGAAATCGTCTTCGACGGCGAGCGCATCGACGGCATCGATCCCGACAAGATCGTTCGCCGCGGTATTTTTCAGGTGATGGAGGGCCGTCGTATCGTTGCCGACATGACGTCACTGGAGAACCTCAAGCTCGGCGCGTTTACCCGTAGCGATCGCAATGTCGATGCCGATATCGAGATGGTCTTCAACTATTTCCCGCGGCTGAGGGAGCGCACGGGCCTGGCCGGCTATCTCTCCGGCGGTGAGCAGCAGATGCTCGCGATCGGCCGCGCGCTGATGGCGCGGCCCAAGATGATCCTGATGGACGAGCCGTCGATGGGACTGTCGCCGCTCCTGGTCAAGGAGGTGTTCGCGATCATCAAGCAGATCAACCGCGATCTCGGGGTCACCATTCTCCTGGTCGAGCAGAACGCCCGCGCCGCGCTCTCGGTCGCAAGCCATGGCTACATCATGGAACAGGGCAAGGTCGTGCTGGACGGCACCGCCGAGGAGCTGCACGACAACGAGGACGTGAAGGAATTTTATCTCGGCGGCGCCGGCGACCAGCGTAAGAGCTTCAAGAACCTGAAGAGCTTCAAGCGGCGTAAACGATGGCTGTGAGTAAGAGCTTCGACGTCGTTCCAGAGCGGTCCGAAGGACCGAACCCGGAACCTCGAGATTCTCAGGTACGCAATTGCGCACCATCGTTCGATGCTCCGCATCGCCCCGGAATGACGCACAAGAGCGAGACGTCATGACCAAGCATTACGACGCAAAGGAAACACGCGATCCCGCCGAGCGCGAAGCCGAGCTGTTCGCGCGCCTACCCGGCATCCTGCGCAGGGTGATGCAAGCGCCGGCGTATGCCGAGCGCCTCAAGCACACCGATCCAACCGCGATCACCAGCCGCGCCGTGCTGGCGCGGCTGCCGGTTCTGCGCAAGTCCGAGCTTCCCGCCCTGCACAAAGCGGCGCCGCCCTTCGGCGGCTTCGTCGCGGCCGCGCCCGGTTCATTCGCACGGCTGTTCACCTCGCCCGGACCGATCTTCGAGCCGGAGGCAAGCCATGCCGATCCCTGGCGCGGTGCGCGGGCTCTCTTTGCGGCGGGCTTCCGGCCGGGCGACGTGGTGCTCAACACCTTCAGCTATCACCTGACCCCCGGCGGCTTCATCATCGATTCTTCCGCGCGCGCGCTTGGCTGCGCGGTCATTCCCGCCGGCCCCGGCAATACCGAGGCGCAATTCGAACTGATCGAGACCTATCGGCCGATCGGCTACAGTGGCACGCCGGACTTCCTGAAAATCCTGCTCGACGCAGCCGCTTCCGCCGGACGCGACGTCTCCTCGATCAGGCGCGCGCTGGTTTCGGGCGCTGCGTTTCCACCCTCGCTGCAGCAGGACATCAAGTCGCGCGGCATCGATGCCTATCAGGCCTTCGGCACTGCCGATCTCGGCATGGTCGCTTTCGAAACCGAGGCGCGCGAGGGCATGGTGGTCAACGAGGATGTGATCCTGGAGATTGTCAAACCCGGCACCGGCGAGCCGGTCGCGCCGGGCGATGTCGGTGAGATCGTGGTGACCTCGCTCGATCCCGAACATCCCTGGATCAGGCTTGCGCTTGGTGATCTGACCGCAGCGCTACCGGGCATCAGCCCATGCGGCCGTACCAATATGCGCATCAAGGGCTGGATGGGCCGCGCTGACCAGACCACCAAGGTCAAGGGCATGTTCGTGCGCCCCGAACAGGTCGCGGAGATCGCCAGGCGCCATCCCGCGCTCGGCCGCGTGCGGCTTGTCGTGACCCGCGCGGGCGAGAGCGATGTCATGACGCTGAAGGCGGAATGCGCCTCGCCGAGCGAGAGCCTGCAGAGCGAGATCGCGGCCACACTGCGCGCGGTGGCAAAGCTCGGCGGTTCGGTCGAACTGGTCGGCGCCGGCTCGCTGCCCAACGACGGCAAGGTGATCGCCGACGAGCGGTAACTTCAGAATTCGCGGATCAGCCGGATGACGTGCTCCTGCTGCGCGGGTGTGATCTCGGCAAACATCGGCAGCGACAATATCCTGCTCTGATCGGCATAGGCGTCCGGAAACTGCTCGGGCCTGTGGTTGAATCGCGCATAGGCCGGCAGGAACGGCAGCGCGGTCGGATAATTCACCGCCGTTTGCACGCCATTGGCATTGAGGTGGGCGGCCAGCGCATCGCGGCGCGGATGCTTGATGGTGTAGAGGTGATAGACGTGTTCGCGGCCAGGCGCGACGCGCGGAGTTTCAACGCCTTCGACCGGACTGAGGCCAGCATCGTAAATCGTCGCGGCCCGTTGCCGCGCCTTGGTCCAGGCCACGAGATGCGGCAGCTTCGCCGAGAGGATCGCCGCCTGCAGCCCGTCGAGCCGGCTGTTGATGCCCTCGATCTGGTGCTGGTGTTTGACGAGGCCGCCATGGCGCGCGAGCATGGTCATGTGCTCCGCCAGCGCATCATCATTGGTGACGACGGCGCCCGCATCGCCCATCGCACCGAGATTCTTGCCCGGATAGAACGAATAGGTCGCAGCCGCGCCAAACGTGCCGACTGCCCGACCGCGATAGCGCGCCAGATGCGCCTGCGCGCAGTCTTCGATCACCCAGAGTTTGTGCTTCTCCGCAACCGCCATAATGGCGTCCATGTCTGCCGGCTGGCCGTACAGATGCACTGGAATGATGCCGACCGTGCGCGGCGTGATCGCGGCTTCGATGCAGGTCGGATCGATGGTGAAGGTCGCGCCGTCGGTGTCGCAGAACACCACGGTCGCGCCGGCACGGGTGATCATCGCCGAGGTCGAAATCCAGGAATGCGCCGTGGTGATCACCTCATCGGCGGGCTGCACCTTGAGCGCGGCCATGGCGAGATAGAGCGCGTCGGTGCCGTTGCCGCACGAGATGCAGTGCCGCACCTCGGCCGCGCCCGCAAACGCCCGCTCGAAGGCATCGACGTAGGCGCCGCGGATGAAGGCGCTGTCGGCGATCACGCCCGATATCGCGCTGTCGATCTCGCTCTTGATCGTCTGGTACTGGAGCTTGAGATCGGCGAAAGGAACCTTCATTCGGCACTCACTTGCGCTCGCTCAGCCGACGTGCCGGATTTCCCGCATAAGTGCCGGGAACGGTGATGTCCCTTGTGACGACCGCACCCGCCCCGATGACCACGTCGTCGGCGATCCGCACCGGCAGGATGGTGGCGTTGGAGCCGATCGAGACGCGGCTGCCGATCACGGTCTCCCGCCACAGCTCCTTCCGCCCGCGCGCGGGCCCTCCGCTCGAAAACGTGTCGTTGATGAACATCACGCCATGGCCGATGAAGCAATCCTCACCGATCGTCACCAACTCGCAGATGAAGGCGTGCGACTGCACGCGGGTGCGCGCGCCGACCACCACGCCTTTCTGCATCTCGACGAAGGGACCGACGAAGCAGTCGTCGCCGATCTTGCAACCATAAAGGTTGCACGGCTCGACGATCTTGACCCGCGCGCCGAACGCGACATCGTGCACACCGGCCTGATGTACTTCGGGGCTGTTCACGACACCACACCCAGGCGGCTCAGGCGCGGGGTGAAGCGCAGCGCCACCTCATCGCCCGTCTCGATCGACTCATAGAGCGCCGAGATCAGCTCGAGGCTCTTGCGCCCTTCGAGTCCATCCACCAGCGCCGCGCGCTGACTGACCAGACATTCCACGACATGCTGGTAATAGGCCTGGTGGCCGAAGCCGTAGACGTTCGGCGGATTGACGGAGAATTTTTCGATCACTTCCTTGTCCGACGGCAGCTCGTCGACAAAGCGCCAGTGCCTGATCTGGTTGACCGCAAAGCCCGCGATTTCGACCGTGCCCTTCTCTCCCAGAATGGATAGCGAGCCTTCGAGATCGGCAGGGCGCGTTGCGGTGGTCGCTTCGATGATGCCAAGCGCGCCATTGCGGAACTTCAACGTCGCGACCGCGGTGTCTTCCGTCTCGATTTTCACCGCCGCTGTAACGGCGCGGGCATGCGCGCTGATGACGTCGCCGAAAAACCATTCCAGCATGTCGATGTGATGGCTGGCCTGATTGGACAGCACGCCGCCGTCGAGCGCCCAGGTTCCGCGCCAGCCGTCCTGGTCGTAATAGGCTTGGTCACGGCACCAGCGCACCCGCACAGTGCCGAGGAACAGCCGCCCGAATCGCCCCGCCTCCAGCGCCTGGCGCGCCTTTACCACCGGCACGTTGAAGCGGTTCTGCTTCACCACGAAGAGTTTGACGCCTGCCTCGTCGCAGGCGCGGATCATGTCGTCGGCATCCTGCAGCCGCAGCGCCATAGGCTTTTCCACCACCACATGCTTCCCGGCCTTGGCGCAGGCGATGACGTGGGCGGCATGCAGCCCGCTCGGCGTCAGCACCGAGACCACATCGATGTCCTCGCGCGCGAGAAACGCCCCGATGTCGTAGAAAGCCGGCACGCCGAACCTGGCGGCGATCGCATCCGCCCGCGCGTTCAGCGGATCGCAGACTGCAGCAAGCCGCGCACCCTCGATGTGACTTCCCCCGAGCAGTTCGGAGTGGCGCTTGGCAATGCGCCCGCATCCGAGCAGGCCAAATCTGATCATCAAGACTTCCTTCGCGGCTCCAAGGGGAGCGGCAGTCGAGCCTTCGCGACGGCGGCGGGCCGGATTGCGCAGCGGAACATGGCCCACTCCGTATATTCAAAAGAGGGGCAGATCAAGGCGACGTGGGAGTGCGGGCCGCCGATCGAACGAAGCGCGGTTTGCATGCCGCGGCGCGATGCTCTAGCCTCCGCGCCTCTCGATCCCAAGTCAATTCGACCGGCGGCACGTCAGCTGCGGCATTCGGCGGTTTTGGTGCGCTCCGATGACAGACCCAATCACTGTGCTCGTCACCGGGTCCGACGGCTTCATCGGACGCCACCTCGTCCCCTATCTCGCGACACACGGCTTTGACGTGATTGCGGCGTCCCGCTCCGCCGCCGCGAGCGGGCCCAATGTTACAGCCGCGGCCTTGCCGGACCTGTCCTCGCAATTCGATTGGACGCCGCTCCTCGAGCGATGTGGCGCGGTCGTGCATCTGGCCGGAATAGCGCACACTTATGCGAACGAATCCATCTACGACCTGGTCAACCACCGCGCGACTGCAGCGCTTGCCCGCAGCGCCGCCCATCTCGGCAAGCACCTCGTTTTCGTCTCCTCGATCGCGGCCCAATCGGGCTCCTTCTCCGACCGGGAGTTGACCGAGAACGACCGGCCGCAACCGACCAACGCCTATGGACGCTCGAAGCTCGCCGCGGAGCAGGCCATTCGCAACGCCGGCGGTTCGTTCACGATCCTGCGCCCGGTCGTCATCTACGGCGAAGGCGAAAAAGGCAATCTGGCGACCATCCGCAAAATCGCGCGCCTACCTGTTCCGCTGCCGTTCGGGGGCCTTACCGCGCAGCGGTCCGTGCTGTCCGTGCAGAACTTGAGCTCTGCAATCGCGACCGCACTGACCGACGCGCGGGCGCGGCGGCAGACCTTCATCGTCTCCGACCCGACGCCGGTCACCGTTGCCGATCTCATTGCGCACTACCGCGCCGCGATCGGCCGGCCTGCGTGGCTGTTCCCGGCCCCGGAAGCACTGTTCGAACTCGCCCTCAGGACGGCCGGTCAGACGCCGATCTGGCAGCGGATCGGACGCCCGCTGGTGGCCCGGCCGACCAAGCTGCTCGCACTCGGCTGGAAACCGGTTGAATTCGCAAAATTCGGACTTGCAGGGAAATGAACGGCACGCGCCTGATCGCCACCCAACAGGACCATCCGCATGAAAGTGACCGAGGGTTCGCTAGCAGGCAAGGTGTCCGAGCGGGCGGCGCTGGCGTTCCTGATCGCCCTTCACATCATTTTCTGCTGCATTTCGCTGGTCTATGTGAGCCGCGGCTACGGCGGATATCACATCTATTTTGATCCGGCTCTGCGCAATGGCGCGATTGCCATTGTTGCAGCCTTTTCGGTTCTCGCAATTCTGTTCCTGCAATTTCCGTTCAGCTTCGGCTACTTCGTCGGCTTCTATTTCTTTACGATGGTACTCGGCTATCTCTGGCTGAACTCCTTCTCTGATTTCGACTATATTCACTGGTTGAGTGGCGGATCCGCCGCCGTCTCGATGATCGCATTCCTCATCCCGGCGCTATGGATCTCGAAGCCGATCCATCGCGGCAATGTCATCGACGCAGCGACATTCGAGCGCCTCCTGATCGCCATTCTGGTCGCGGGCGTCCTCATCGTCCTGATCGGCGCAAGCTACAGCTTCAAGCTCGTACCATTGGCGCAAATGTATGAATTCCGCAGCAAGCTCAGCATGCCGAGCCCCCTCAACTACGGCATCGGGATCATATCGAACGCGCTGCTGCCCTTCGCTTTCGCATGCTTCGCCATCCGTGGAAACTACTTGCGGGCCGCCGTCGCACTGATCGTCTTGTTGCTCTTCTATCCCATCACGATCAACAGGGTGGCCCTCTTCACGCCTGTGTGGCTCCTGGTCGTGACGATCCTTTCGCGCCTGTTCGACGCCCGTGTGGCAACCGTCCTGTCGCTGTTGCTGCCGCTCGCTGCCGGGACGATTGCATATGCGATCCTAGGTCCATCGGCCAGATCCTTCTTCGAACTGATCAACTTGCGAATGATCGCGACACCTTCGAATGCGATGGACGTCTACAATGATTTCTTTTTCCACCATCCTTACACTTATTTCTGTCAGATCAACCTTCTCAAGGCGATCATCTCCTGCCCCTATCATGACCAACTTGGCGTCGTGATGAACCGGGCCTATCCCGGCTTCGGCAACTTCAACGCCTCGCTATTTTCGACCGAAGGCATCGCGTCGGTCGGGCCGCTGTTCGCGCCGGTGTCGGTCCTGCTGGGTGGACTGGTGATCGGCTTTGCCAATCGCCTCTCCGCCGGCCTGCCGCCCCGCTTTGTCTTGATCTCGAGTTCAGTCCTCATGCAGCTTCTTCTGAACGTTCCCCTGACGACAGCCTTGCTGTCCCACGGCGCTGCGCTGTTGTTCCTGCTGTGGTATCTCACGCCTCGCGGCGTGCTGCCGCAGCAAGCGCCGATGCTTGGATCGGCTCCGGCCCTGCTTCCGCAAGTCGCTACCGAGAAATAAGGCCGGAAGCGATCTTCTCTAACCCTTTGCTGCACGCCACGCGCGAGCGCTCCGGATGAGCCGGACGAAGTCTTCAGCGAACGCCTTCACCCGCGGCTCGACATTCGACAGCAGGGTTCGAGGGATCGGGGGTCCGCTTGCGGCCCAGGCGCCGGCCAGGTGATCCGCCAGCGCCTCGGCATCGTCGACGTCAAAATAAAACGCCGTTTCGCCAGTCTGCTCGATATGGACGTCGATCTTGGACAGGATCATCGGCACGCCAAAGGACTTCGCCTCCTCGACCGTGGTGCTCCAGCCCTCAAACCTCGAGGGATTGATCAGCGCGACCGCGGTGCGCAGGAGCGCATAGACATGCGCAAGCGGAATCATCCCGACGTGACGGAAATTCGCTTCGAGGCCGTGCGCCTTGATGTCGCGCAGGATGCTCTCGAAATATCCGGGCTCGCGCGGCTCCTCGCGGCTCCCGGACGCAACGACGACCACGTCGAGGCCGCGTTGTTTCAGAAGGGCGAGCGCCTGCACCACAAGCCGGTGATTCTTGTGAACCCAAAGATGGTTCGGCAGAAAAAAGAACTTCGGTGGCAAGCCATACTGCCTTAGGACCTCTGCGGGATCAGCGCCCAGCAGATGCGCCGCAGGTTCGCTCGCGAATTGCACCACCGCGACATTGTTGGTCAATCCGGGATAGAGGCGACGGAGGTCGTCCAGTGCGCTGTTGCTGCTGAGAAGGATCGTCCGATGTGCGGCGATCTGCGCGCGAAAACCGAGGTCGCGCCGCCAGCGCGCCAGCGGCGAGAACAGATGCGGCAGCCTGCGATGCTGAAGATCAGGAAACCAGGCGACCGCAGGCAGCGGCAGGCGCCATCCGAAAAAACGGGCCGCTTCGAACACGACGTCGATACGCGCAACTCGAAACGCCTCGGCCGCCTCACGATCGAGCCCGAGCGCAAGCGCGTTGATCAATTTCGCATTCCGCCGATCGAAGGCGGCCGATCGCACGATTTCGACGGCGGGAATGCTCGCAAGCGCATCGAGTTCATCAGCGGCCTCGTGGGGCGCGGCAAAGAGAACCGGCGAGATTTCGCCTGGACGATAGCGATTGAGCGCCGAAAACAGATTGCTTTGATAATTGTAGCCGCCTGCCCAAAGGCGCCGCGAAATGTGCGTGAACGCGACGCGAAGCGGAGCCTGATCATTCACGCGCCTGCCCCTTGAACCAGGTCACGTAGTCGGCGATTCCGCGCTCCAGAGGGATGCGCCATTGAAATCCGATGCCTCGCAAAGCGCTGTCATCGGCCACCAGGCTGTATGGATCGCCGGCGCGGGCAAAACCGGAAAAAGTGACGCTTGCGTTAGCAGCAAAATGTCCCACCAGTATCTTGGCGATGTCGGCTACGCGCGTCCCACGGCCCGACCCGCCGTTGATGACGCGGCAGTGGTCATCGTGCGGCAGCGTACTGAGGACAGCAAGCAGCCGCGTCACGTCCCTGACATCGGTCCAATCCCGCAACTCATTGCCGGTGCCGCCGAGGCCGAGCACCGGCCCGCCCTGGCTCAGCCGAGAGCACGCATCCCACAGCAATTGCTTGCGAAGGTTTGGGCCATAGACTGAAAACAGCCGCACGATCACGCTGCGAATGCCGTAGCTCAGCGTGTAGCTCCTGCACAGATGCTCCATCATCAGCTTGTGCTGGCCATATGGCGACATCGGCGCCAGCGCCGCATCTTCAGCAATCGGTCCGGCATGGTCGGCGCCATAAACCGCGGCACTCGATGCCACCACCAGGAGACAGTCTGGAGCGGAATTGCGCAGCCATTCGAGAAGCCTCGCGGTGCTTGCCACCGTCCGGGAGAAATCCTCGAGCGGCAGTTCGATCGACAGCCCGACCGAAGAGCCACCGGCGAGATGGAAGAGCCTGGACGGCCGGCCATGCAGCGCCGCAAGCGCGTTCAGATTGGCGGCATCGACCTCGCCGTTGATCCAGCTCTGCAGGCCAAGCCGGCGCCGGTCGGCTTCGGCGAAGGCGCCATGGCCGAGACCGCACACCGTTTCGCCGGCCGCAGCCAATTCGGCGATCAAATGGCGTCCGATAAATCCGTTCGCGCCGGTAATCCACACGCTCATGGCTCAAGCTTTCAGGAGATTATGAGACAAGGCTTCGCGGATAAATTGCCCCTCGAAATGGAAGTTCACGCCATCGATCACACGCGCGCAATAGCGCTTGAGCGCGGCAAGCTGGTTGGCCTGTACCCAAAATAAGCCTCCCATCCGTCCTCTCGCATTGGCTGCAAAATCGATCCGCCGAACGTGCAACATAGCCTGGTTACCGGCAAGGCGCGTGGACATTCCTTTAAAGCCGAGCCACGATCGCTTCGAACGAGGACCATTGGCGCGCCTTGCTATAAGTTTCGCCGATCCGCTTTCGACCGGTATCGGCGATCGCCTGCACGCTGCTCCAATCGTTCAGGCATCGCTCAATCTGTCCAAGACAGCTCTCCTCGCTGTCATAAGTGAGCATGGTTTCTCCGTTTCGCATCCCGTCCGGATAGTTGCCCGCGTCCGAGAGCAACAGCGCGCCGCAGCCGAAGGCCTCAAAGCAGCGCATATTGCCGCGATCGGCCCCCGCCATGTCGATGGCGCCGTTCAGCACGATTTTCGATTGCCCGACCAGCTCGTAGAGCTCGCGTCCGAACGCCGGCCCCTTGGCGATCTTGGCAATCGACCGGGGACGCCGATGCTTCCGCAACGGCAGCAGGCGGCCGACGAAACTCTCCGCAAGCCTCGTCAGCCGCGATGCATCCAGGCAATATACGATCGTGAAACGGCCGGCGAGGCACGCGACATGTTCGAGAGTTTTCGCGCGCCCGGAATGATGCCGCGAGTAGCCGCCGACAAACAGCACGTCGATGGGCCGCTCGCCATGCCCGTACGCCTCCATAACCGGATCGATCGCAGGCGCAAACCATTCCGCCCGGCATCCCTTGCGACGCCAGGACTCCAGGATCGATGGAAAATTGCCGAGCACTGCGCCATAGGCCGTAAGATCCACATTGCCGGACGGCGCAGCGCGCCAGCAGAGCGTCTTGCGGACGCATCCGGGCAGCCTGCGAACGAACGCGCTCGGATAGCGTATCGGATCGAGGTTGTAGAAAATCTCGGTCCGGTGATGCTCAACCTGAGCAAGCAAAATGGCTTCAAGCGGGGCGTCCGCACGAAGTCCATTTTCCCTCGCCCATTGCCGCTGCAAGACTTCATCATCCCCATTGGTGAAGAACGCGTTCGCAGCGCCCTCCAGCACGGGTTCGAGGAAGTGCAGTGCCCCGTACCTGTCATCCAGAAACACGCGGCGCCGCCCCGCGAAGCCGGAAGCCTCGCGCGCCAGAGCATTGAGCCGCGGCAAGTACGACGGATAGAGCCCGGTGTTTTGGAAAAGACGCATGTTCAATCGACAGATAGCGTTCGGATCAGACGAGCGGGATTGCCCGCCACGAGGGAAAACGGCGGAACGTCCCTAGTAACGACGGAACCAGCTCCGACGACCGCGCCTTCCCCGATCGTCACGCCCTTCAGGATGCTGACATTAAATCCGATCCATGCCTTGTTGGCGATGACGACCGGACGATGAGTGACATGCGTCCAATCCTTCCTGCCCTTGTGCCAATCCAGCACGTCGTTGCGGCGATGCTGCCAATCCAGACTGTGGGAGTCGTGATCGGTGATCGTGATCCCCCAGGACATGATCACGTCGTCCCCGATCTCGACGCTTCGGTAGCAAACGAGGTCGCTCTTGCCAATGAAGCAGCGGTTGCCGATCCGCATCACGGCGCCGGCGTCTTCAAAGCGAATATAGGCCAGAACGATCGAATGCTCTCCGACCACCAGGCGATTGCCGCTTGCGCGCCTGAGGCGCCGCCACGCGAGCTTCGTGCCCTTGCCAACCCGCACGGCACCTCGGCGGCGCAATCTCCAGCCGATCAGGAAATCGAGCGAGGCGATCAAGCGAGCAAGCATTTC
>CAYVVB010000082.1:0-31477 GCA_964454955.1 uncultured Bradyrhizobium sp.
CGGGGCACGCGCCTCGCGCGTGAACCCAGAATCTCGCGCCGCAATCTCGGGATTCCGGGTTCGATGCTTCGCATCGCCCCGGAATGGCAATCAGCCCGAAATCCCGATCCGCTTGATCTCCCATTGTAGCTCGATTCCGGATTTTTCTTTGACACGGCTGCGCACGGTCTCCCCCAGCATTTCGATGTCATGGCCGGTGGCGTTACCGGTATTGATCAGGAAGTTGCAGTGCATTTCCGAAACCTGGGCGCCGCCGAGCCGCAGGCCGCGGCAGCCGGCCGCGTCAATCAGCTTCCAGGCGCTCTGGCCGGGCGGATTCTTGAACGTCGAGCCGCCGGTCTTTTCACGGATCGGCTGCGCAGTCTCACGGTGGGCTTGCACCTCGTTCATCCGCGCGCGGATCGCTTCGGGCGTGGCAAGCTTTCCGCGAAAGCGCGCCCCGGTGAAGATGATCGATGGATCGACGCCGCTGCTGCGATAGACGAATTTCATGTCGGCGTTCGCGAACGTGTGCTTGTTGCCTTCCCGATCAATGCCGGCGGCATCGACCAGCACGTCCTTGGTCTCGGCGCCGTTGGCGCCGGCATTCATGCGAAGCGCGCCGCCGATGGTGCCGGGAATGCCGAACAGGAATTCCAATCCGCCGATATTCGCCGCCGCCGCGGTCTCCGCCACGCGCTTGTCGAGTGCGGCCGCACCGGACGTCACGGTGTCGCCTTGCGCGCTGACCTCGCCGAACGCGCGTGGACTGAGGCGGATGACGACGCCCGCAATGCCGCCGTCGCGCACGATCAGGTTGGAACCGACGCCAACCACATGGATCGGGAGCTCACGCGGGAGATTTTTCAGGAAATAGGCGAGATCGCCCTCATCGGCAGGCGTGAACAAGACTTGCGCCGGACCGCCGACACGAAACCAGGTGAGCGGCGCCAGACTCTCATTGGCAAGCAACCGCCCGCGCAACTCCGGCATCCCGGCTTTGAGCTCTGGCGTGATGTCTGGAAACACAGCCTGCTTCATCCCAGCGCCTTCAACTCGCCCGGCAGCGCATAAGCCCATTGCGTGATGTTGCCGGCGCCGAGGCAGACCACGAGATCGCCGGCAGAGGCGAGGTCCTTGATGATGCCGGCGAGCTCGGCGGGCCTTTGCAAAGGTATCACCTCGCGGTGGCCGTGCGCGCGCAGGCCCTGTACGAAATGATCGCGATCGATGCCCGCAATCGGCGTCTCGCCGGCGGGATAGACCTCGGCCACGACGACAGCGTCCGCGTCATTGAAGCAGCCGCAAAATTCCTCGAACAGCGATTGCAGGCGCGTGAAGCGGTGCGGCTGCACCACGGCGATGATCTTGCCGCTGTAGGAGTCCCGCGCGGCCTTCAGCACCGCGGCGATCTCGACCGGGTGATGGCCGTAATCGTCGATGATGGTGACGCCGTTCCATTCGCCCGTCCTGGTGAAGCGTCGCTTCACGCCGCCAAATCCTGCGATCGCCTTGCGGATCGCATCGTCGGAGACCCCGAGTTCATGCGCGACCGCAATCGCGGCCGTGGCGTTCGACGCGTTGTGGCGGCCGGGCATCGGCAGCATGATATCGTCAATTTCATGCGTCGCGCCGCTCTTGCGGTCGCGGAAGACGACCTTGAATTTCGAACCGCCGCCGCCGGGCGAAAGCTCCGCCAGACGCACATCGGCCTCCGGGTTCTCGCCATAGGTGATGATGCGGCGGTCCTCGATCCGGCCTGCGATCGACCGCACGACAGGGTGATCGATGCACATCACGGCAAAGCCGTAGAAGGGGACGTTCTCGACGAAATCGCGGAACGCGTCCTGGACGGCTTCGAAGGTCTTGAAGTGATCGAGATGCTCGGGATCGACGTTGGTGACGATGACGATGTCGGCCGGCAGCTTCAGAAATGTGCCGTCGCTTTCGTCGGCTTCCACCACCATCCAGTCGCCGGCCCCCAGCCTTGCGTTGGTGCCGTAGGCATTGATGATGCCTCCGTTGATCACCGTGGGGTCAAGGCCGCCGGCCTCGAGCAATGCAGCGACCATCGAGGTCGTGGTGGTCTTGCCATGGGTGCCCGAGATCGCGACGCAGCTCTTCAGCCGCATCAGCTCGGCGAGCATTTCGGCACGGCGTACCACCGGAATGCGCCGTGCGCGCGCCGCCATCAGTTCCGGGTTGTCGCGCTTGATCGCGGTCGAGACCACGACGACGGCAGCGCCGTCGACATTCTCCGCCTTGTGGCCGACCGAAACCTTGGCGCCCTTCTCGCGCAGCCGGACCACATTGGCGTTCTCGGATGCGTCCGATCCCTGCACCGTGTAGCCGAGATTGACGAGCACCTCGGCAATGCCGCTCATGCCGATGCCGCCGATCCCGACGAAGTGGATGGGTCCGATCTCGCGCGGCAGTCTCATCTTACGCCCCGTTCTCTCCGTCATGCCTGGGTGTCCCCGGCATCCACGAATCTTCATCTCTTCTTGCAAGACGTGGATGGCCGGGACAAGCCCAGCCATGACGGCAGAACGTCCAAATACGTCGTTTTTTCGGTCAAATTCCGGCCACCTTCACCACCAGATCGGCCAGCCGCTCGGCGGCATCGAGCCGGCCGGCGCCGCGCGCCGCCTTGGCCATCGAAGCGAGACGCTCGGGCTCGGCGGCCAGCGCGGAAATTTCGGAAGCCAGCCGGTCGGGCGTGAAATCGGTTTGCGCGATCCGCAACCCCCCGCCCGCCTGCGCCAGCACGCCGGCGTTGGCGAATTGGTCCTGGTCGATGGAGCCGGGCAACGGCACCAGGATCGAGGGCCGCCCGATGGCCGCGAGCTCGGCGACGGTGCCCGCACCGGAACGCGACACCACGAGATGATTCGACGCCAGCCGCGCCGGCAGGTCGGTAAAGAAGGGCGCGAGCTCGGCATGGATATTGAGCCGGTCGTAGACAGCGCGAACCCGCGCCATGTCCTCTTGGCGCACCTGCTGGGTGAGGATCAGGCGGCCCCACAGGGAAGGTTCGAGCCGCTCGATCGCACCGGGCACGATGTCACTCATTACCCGCGCGCCCTGGCTGCCGCCAACCACCAGCAGGCGGAACGGCTTGTTCACCTCCGGCGGCGCATAGGCGATCGCCGCAGCAGCGAGGATCGCCGGGCGCATCGGCGTGCCGACGGTCGTGGTTTTTCCGGCAAGCGCGGGATCGCGATCGAGCACACCCGGCAGCGACGTCGCGATCGCACTTGCATGGCGCGACAGCAAGCGGTTGGCTCGCCCCAGCACCGCGTTGGCTTCGTGAATGATGTTGGGAATGTGGAGCAGTCTCGCCGCCGTCAGCGGCGGCACGGTCGGATAGCCGCCGAAGCCGACAACGGCCACAGGACGCAACCTTCGCATCAGGTTGAGCGCCATCAGGGTTCCGGCTGCGAGCATGACCCCGGTGCGCGCGAGCTGCCACGGCGAGCGGCTGCGCATGGTTTCGCTCGGCACCACGTCGATCATGTCCTTGGAGAACAGCCCGCTGTAGCGCAGCGCGCGCGAGTCGGTGACGAGGCGAACACGCAGGTCGCGTTTCATCAGTTCCACGCCGAGCGCCTCGGCCGGAAACAGGTGTCCGCCGGTGCCGCCGGCGGCCAGCAAAATCAAGGGCGCAGTATCCATGGGCCCCGTCTTTACAAGGAAAGCCCCGTCATTGCGAGGCGGCAAAGCGTCTCCGTCATTCCGGGGCGATGCGATGCCTCGAAGAATCTCCAGATTCCGGGTCTAGCGCTGACGCACCGTCCCCGGAATGACGGAGTCTCAATTACGCAAGGCCGCGCAGCGCGCCGGCTTCGGCGGTCGATTCAACCTCGGTCTGCGGTCTTAATCGCGTCAGCGCCAGCATCATGCCGACACCGTAGGCCAGTGAGATGATGGAGGAGCCGCCATAGGAGATGAACGGAAGCGTCATGCCCTTGGCGGGAATCAATTGCAGGTTGACCGACATGTTGATCGCGGCCTGCACCCCGAACAGGATGGCGAGCCCGGAGGCCGCAAAGCGCGAGAACATGTCCTCATTGGCATAGGCGCGCAACAGCGAGCGGATCACGATGAAGGCGAACAGCGCAAGCAGCGCTAGGCAAAGGACGATGCCGAATTCCTCCGCCGCGACCGCGAAGACGAAGTCTGTGTGACTGTCGGGCAGGTTGCGCTTGGCGATGCCCTCCCCCGGCCCCAGCCCGAACCAGCCGCCATTGGCGAAGGCCTCCATCGCGGTATCGACCTGGAAGGTGTCGCCGGAGGCCGGATTCATGAAGCGCTGGATGCGGCCCGCGACATGCGGCACCAGCAGATAGGCGGTGAACAGGCCGGCAGCGGCGGCGCCCGCGAGGCCCATCACCCAGACCATCCGCATGCCGGCGATGAAGAACAGCGCGCCCCACACCATCAGCATCAGCATGGTCTGGCCGAAATCAGGTTCCATCACCAGCAGCGAGACCAGCATCAACAGCAGCGCCAGCGCCATCGAGGTGGCCGGCATTTCCGGCCGCTTGGCCGATTCGGAGAACAGCCACGCGGCGATCACCACGAAAGCGGGCTTTGCGGATTCGGAGGCCTGGATGTTGACGCCGAGCAGCGTGATCCAGCGCCGTGAGCCCTTGACTTCAGGGCCGACCAGAAGCGTCACCACGATCAGAGTGATGCTGATCGCGAACACGATCAGCGCGCTGCGCCGAATCTGCCGCGGCGACATGAAGGACACGCCAACCAGCACGATGAAGGCCGGCAGCAGGAACATGACGTGGTGATTGAAGAAATGAAACGGATCGAGTCCGATCCGGGTCGCAACCGGCGGGCTCGCCGCCAGCGACAGGATGACGCCGCTCAGCATCAGCGCAATGATCGCCCCAAGCAGCGGCCGATCGACGGTCCACCACCATTGGGAAAGCGGGTTGCGTTCTTCGCGGGAGAGCATTGGTGATCCCATGGGGGTCCAAAGGCCGAGAGTCGGCCCATTGGTGGCCCATGGTGGTTTCCGAAGGGTTAAGGAACTGTGGAAGTTTTGAGAGGCGTCACCACCTCTCCACCGTCATTCCGGATGGTGCGTCAGACCCGGAATCTCGAGCTTCTCAGGTGCGCAATTGCGCACCATAGTTGGTCCTGCGGACCGCCCCGGAATGACAGCCTTCATCACACGACCGGCTGGACGCCCGGCAATGCGCTGACCAACTCGCGGAACCTCGTGCCGCGGATTTCGAAATTGCGGTACTGGTCGAAGGAGGCGCAGGCCGGCGACAGCAGCACGACCGGGTCCTTCAGACTCGAGGCTTCGGCATCGCGCGCGGCGTGATCGACAGCAACATCGAGCGTCCCGCTGATCTCGTGCGGCACGCGGTCCCCCAGCGTCGCCGCAAACTCCTTGGCCGCCTCGCCGATCAGATAGGCCTTGCGGATGCGCGGGAAAAATCCGGTGAGGCTGGTGATGCCGCCCTGCTTCGCCTTTCCGCCCGCGATCCAGAAAATATCGGCGAAAGACGACAGCGCATGAGCCGCGGCGTCCGCATTGGTGCCCTTGGAGTCGTTGACGAACAGCACGTCGCCGCGGCGGCCGACCTGCTCCATGCGATGCGCCAGCCCGGGGAAGCTGCGCAGGCCGTTCTGCAGGGTGTCCTGCGCAAGCCCAAGCGCAAGCGCGCAGGCCGCGGCACAGGCCGCGTTCTGCGCATTGTGCAGCCCGCGCAGCGAGCCGATGCCGCCGATCCGCGCGATCTCGCTGCGCGCCCCGCCGGAAGCGCGCACGATGGTTTCGTGCTCCACATAGATGCCGTCGGGAAGCGGGCGCTTCACCGAGATGCGCACCACACGCTTGCCACCCTGCTCCAGACGATCGGCGATGTTGCGGCAGAAGTCGTCATCGACGCCGATGATCGCGGTGCCCTGCGCCTGCACGCCGGCGACGAGGCGCTCCTTCACCTCGGCGTAGTGCGCCATCGTGCCGTGGCGGTCGATGTGGTCTTCGCTGAGATTGAGCAGGATGCCGACGGACGGATCGAGCGAGGGCGACAGGTCGATCTGGTAGGACGACATCTCGATCACATGGACGCGCCCCTTGCGCGGAGGCTCAAGCGACAGGATGGCCGTGCCGATATTGCCACCCATCTGAGTGACGTAGGCGGCACCACGCATAAGATGCGCGATCAGCGCAGTCGTGGTGGCTTTGCCGTTGGTGCCGGTGATGGCGACGAAGGGCGCATCGGGCGCCTGGCGCCGCCGCTCGCGGCAGAACAATTCGATGTCGCCGATCACCTCCACGCCGGCCTCGCGCGCGAGCAACACGCTCCAATGCGGCGCGGGATGGGTGAGCGGCGCGCCCGGGGTCAGCACCAGCGCCGCGACATCGCTCCAGGAAATCTTGCGCAAATCGGCAGTCTCGATTCCCGCCTTGACCGCCTCGGCGAGCTTGTCGGCACCGTCATCGCCCGCAATGACATGAGCCCCGCCCGCCTGCAGCGCACGGCAGCTCGCGAGCCCCGACCCGCCGAGACCGAATACCGCGACTTTTTTTCCTGCGAAGGAGCTGACCGGGATCATGACGAGACCACCGTCATTCCGGGACGATGCGACAGCATCGGACTAGGGTGCGCAATTGCGCACCTGAGAATCTCGAGATTCCGGATAACCGCTGCGCGGTTTCCGGAATGACGCTCGTGTGGAGAGCAGCCCATCACCGCAGCTTCAACGTCGAGAGGCCGACCAGCGCCAGCATCACCGCGATGATCCAGAAGCGGATCACGATCTGCGGCTCGGTCCAGCCCAGCTGCTCAAAGTGATGGTGGATCGGTGCCATCTTGAAGATGCGTTTGCCGGTCAGCTTGAAGGATGCGACCTGCACGATCACGGACACCGCCTCCAGCACGAACAGCCCGCCGATCACGGCGAGCACGATCTCGTGCTTGACCGCAACCGCGATCGAGCCGAGCATGCCGCCGAGCGCAAGCGAGCCGGTATCACCCATGAAGATCGAGGCCGGCGGCGCGTTGAACCAGAGAAAGCCGAGGCCCGCCCCCAGCACCGCACCGGTGAGCACCGCCAATTCTCCGGTGCCGGGAACATAGTTGATCTGCAGGTAGTCGGCGAACACCGCATTGCCCGCGAGATAGGCAATCAGGCCGAAACTGGCCGAGGCGATCATGACGGGCACGATGGCAAGACCGTCGAGACCGTCGGTGAGGTTCACCGCATTGCCGGCGCCGACGATCACGAAGGCGCCGAAGAACACGAAGAACCAGCCGAAATTGATCACCACATCCTTGAAGAAGGGAATGGCAAGCGAGGTCGACGACGCGTCGCGCCCGAGCCGCACCAGCGCATAACAGGCGGCGAGCCCGATCAGCCCTTCCAGCAGAAGACGGGTACGTCCGCCGAAGCCGCTCGAGGTCTGCTTGGTCACCTTCAGATAATCGTCATAGAAACCGACGAAGCCGAAGCCGAGCGTCACCGCCAGCACGATCCAGACATACGGATTGAGCGGATTGGCCCACAACACGGTCGCGACCACGAGGCCGGAGAGGATCATCAGCCCGCCCATGGTGGGCGTGCCCTTCTTGGTCAACAGATGCGATTGCGGTCCGTCAGCGCGGATCGGCTGGCCCTTGCCCTGGCGGATGCGCAAATGATCGATGATCCAGGGACCGAACAAGAACACGAACAACGCGCCGGTGACCACGGCGCCGCCGGTGCGAAACGTGATGTAGCGAAAGACGTTCAGGACCGTGCGCAGCCAGGAAAGACCGGGCGGAAACGTGTTGGAGAGTTCGATCAACCAGTAGAACATTCATTCCGCCTATCCCGCGGCATCGCTGCTCGCGGACCTGCCGGGAAAACGCCTTTCCAGCGCATTCACAATCGTCTTCATCTTCGAGCCGAGCGATCCCTTGACCATGAGCGCATCGCCCGCGCGAATCGCGGCGACCACCTGGGCTGCCAGGCTCGCCGCATCTTGCGCATAGCTGCCCCGTTTACCCGGGGAAAGAGCGTCCCACAAGTTACGCATCAACGGACCGCAACAATAAACAAGATCGATATTGTTGGCCTTGACGGCATCGGAAAGGCCGCGATGCAATTCCCCGCTAGCGGCCCCGAGCTCGAGCATATCGCCGAGAACCGCGATGCGGCGGCCCCGCGCAGACACCTCCGCGTGGCCCAGCACGTTCAGCGCCGCCGCCATCGAAGCCGGATTGGCGTTGTAGCTCTCATCGATCAGGGTCGCTTCGCCGTTTCCGAGCTCCAGCACGAATCGCACGCCACGTCCGGCGGCAGGGGTCACGTTCGACAGCGACAGCGCGGCGAGCGCGAGATCGGCGCCGGCCAGCGAAACCGCCGCAAGCACCGCGAGCGAGTTTATCACCAAATGACGGCCGGGCACGCCGAGCTTGTAGGTCACATCCTGGCCGAGGATGCTGGCATGCACAGCCGAACAGGTCGCGTGCAGCGCCGCTTCGAGCAACCTGGCGTCCGCCTTCTCGTCGGCGCCGAAGGAGACAATGCGCGAGATGCCGCGATCGCGGGCGCGCTCGGCGAGCCGCGAAAATTGCGAATTGTCGCGGTTGAGCACCACCGCGCCGCCGGGTTCGACGCCGGCGAAGATTTCCGCCTTGGCGTCCGCAATCGCCTCGATGCCGGAGAAGAATTCCAGATGCACGGGCTCGACTGTGGTGACGATGGCGAAATGCGGCCGCACCATCCTGACCAGCGGCTCGATCTCGCCCGGATGGTTCATGCCGATCTCGAACACGGCAAAGCGCACGTCCCTGGGACAGCGCGCCAGCGACAGCGGCACGCCCCAATGATTGTTGAAGGAGGCGACGGAAGCATGGGTCAGGCCTTGTGCGCTCAGGACATGGCGCAGCGCTTCCTTGGTCGAGGTCTTGCCCACGGACCCCGTGACGGCGATCACCTGGCCCTGCAGGCGCGCGCGCGCGGCCCGGGCGAGATCTCTCAGGCCGTCGAGCACGTCCTCGACCACGAGCAGGCGCGCGTCTGATGCAAATTTTTCGGCTTGCGCAGATGCGACCACCGCGAGCGCCGCGCCAGCCGCGAGCGCCGCGTCGACGAAATCATGTCCGTCGTGCACGTCGCCCTTGATCGCGAAATAAGCTTCGCCCGGCTTGATCGTGCGGCTGTCGATGGAAAGACCTGTCACGGCCTCAGGCAATGCGCCCTGCCGCGCGGCGCCCATCGCCGCGGCCATGTCGTGCGAGGTCCAGAGCGGCGCCGCGCTCATGCGACCCTCGGGGCAAGCGCAGCCGCCACCGCCTCATGATCGCTGAACGGCAGCACGCGATCGCCTATGATCTGACCGGTCTCGTGGCCCTTGCCGGCGATCAGCAGCGCATCGCCCGGCCGCAGCGCTTCGATCGCGGCACGGATCGCACTGGCGCGGTCGCCAATCTCCTTTGCGCCCTTCGCGGCGCTCAGGATCGCGGCGCGGATGGCTGCCGGATTTTCGCTGCGCGGGTTGTCGTCGGTCACGATGACGCCGTCGGCATTCTCGACGGCGATCGCACCCATCAGCGGCCGCTTGCCCGCATCACGGTCGCCGCCGGCGCCGAACACGACGACCAGCTTGCGCTTCGCATAGGGCCGCAGCGCCTGCAGCGCCTTGGCCAAGGCATCTGGCTTGTGGGCGTAATCGACAAAGATCGGCGCGCCATCGCGCTCGGCGACCCTCTCGAGCCGCCCCTTGGCGCCCTCGAGCTGTTCGAGGCTCGCGAACACCGTGTCCGGCGCGCTGCCGGTTGCGATCGCAAGTCCCGCCGCCACAAGCGCGTTCTCGATCTGGAAGTGGCCGACCAGCGGCAGCCGCACGGAATGGTTGCGCCCACGATGTTCGAGCACGAGCTTCTGCGCAAAGCCGTCGATCGCGGCCTCGACGAGACGGATGCCCGCGCCAGCGCCGTCGCCCTTGGCGCCGACGGTCAGAATGCGCAAACTTCGCCCGCGCGCCGCGTCGATCACCTGCTGCGAGCAATCATGATCGGCCGAGATCACCGCGGCGCCGCCAGGCGGAATCAACTCGCGGAACAATCTCAGCTTGGCGGCGAGATAGTGCGCGACGTCCGGATGGTAGTCCATGTGGTCGCGCGAGAGATTGGTGAAGCCGCCGCACGAGATGCGCACGCCGTCCAGCCGATACTGGTCGAGCCCGTGCGATGACGCCTCGATGGCAAGATGCGTCACGCCGTCGCGCGCGATCTCGTCGAGCTCACGATGCAGCGCGATCGGATCGGGCGTCGTGAGCGAGCCATAAACGGTGCGTTTGTCCGACACCAGCCCGATGGTGCCGATGCTGGCGGAGACATGACCGAGCCGCTGCCATATCTGCCGGGCAAAGGCGGCGACCGAGGTCTTGCCGCTGGTGCCGGTCACCGCGGCGATGGTCGCCGGCTGGTTCGGGAAAAATCTCGCCGCGGCATGCGAAAGCGCGGCCCGCGGATTTGGCGTCTCGATGAAGGGAACGCTGCAGCCGGCCGCAGGCCTGTGCTCGCCCGCTACGACAACGGCGCCCGCCGCAATCGCGGCTTCGATGAAGCGCGCGCCGTCCGTCTTGTGCCCCGCCAGCGCGAAGAACAGGTCGCCGGGCTTGACCACGCGGCTGTCGACCGCAAGGCCGCCGACATTGATGGCTTGCGCCTGCGAATCGATGCGGGCGTCATCGCCAAGGAGCTCGCCAAGCTTCATGATGTTCCAGTCCGGCCGGGACGCTCAACGCGCTGCAGATGCCGCAAGACTTAAAGCCTCAAGACTCAAGACCCGCAGCATTCCCGTGCTTACTGCGTTGTCCTCGATGCCGCAAGAATAAGGCGGTCAGGCGGCGGCAGGTCGAAACGCGGCTCGATTCCCAGGATCGGCGCGATACGACTGATCACATTGGCGGCGGTCGGCACCGCGTTCCAGCCCGAGGTGATGAAACCGTAGGTCTCCTTCAAGGCCTGCGGCTCGTCCAGCATGATCAGGAGCTGGTAACGGGGCTTGTCGGCCGGGATGATCGCGGTAAAGGCGGTGAGCACGCGTTTCTTGGCGTAGCGGCCGTTGATGACCTTTTCGGCGGTGCCGGTCTTGCCGCCGATGTAATAGCCCTTGACATCGGCCTTCCGCGCCGTGCCGACCTCGGCGTTGAGGCGCATCAGGAACCGCATCTTTTCGGACGTCTCGGGCTTGATCACGCGCTTGGCCAGCGCCATCGCCTCTTCCTCGCTACGCTTGAGGAAAGTCGGCGGAATCAGATAGCCGCCGTTCACCAGCGCGCTCACGCCCATCACCGCCTGCAGCGGGGCCACTGCCATGCCGTGCCCGAACGCGATGGTGATGGTGTTCAGGTCGCCCCAGTGCTTCGGCACGATGGGCGATGCGCTCTCCGGCAGCTCGGTGCGCAGCCGCTCGAGTTGGCCCATCTTACGCAGGAACGCCTTGTGCGCCTCCACGCCCTGCGACAATGCGATCCTGGCGGCGCCGACGTTGGAGGAGAACGTGAACACCTCCTTCATGCTGAGGAAGCGGCCCTTGGGCTCGTCGTCGTGGATCGTGAACTTGCCGTAGTGCAGCGGCCCACGCGCGTCCCACATCGAATTGAGGTCGTATTTGCCGGAGTCGAGCGCCATCGCCAGCGTGAAGGCCTTGAACGTCGAACCCATCTCGTAGACGCCGGTCGTCAGGCGGTTGATGCGGTCCGGATCGTGCGCCTCCCTGGGATTGTTGGGATCGAAATCCGGCAGCGAGACCATCCCGACGATCTCGCCGGTCTTGACGTTGGTGACGAGGCCCGACGCCGCCTTGGCATGGAATTTTTCCTTCGCCTTCAGGAGCTCGTCGCGCAGCGCGTGCTCGACCCGCAGATCGACCGACAATTCGATCGGCCGCTGCAGCCGGTCGGTGGCAAAGCCGGCACGATGCAGATCGGCAAGGCCGTTGCTGTCGAGCCATTTCTCCATGCCGGCGATGCCCTGGTTGTCGATGTTGACGAGACCGATCAGGTGCGCGACCTCGTTGCCGGTGGGATAGACGCGCTTGTTCTCGCGCAGGAAACCGATGCCGGGGATGCCGAGACGGTGGATTTCCTGCTGCTGCTTCGGCGTGATCTCGCGCTTCAGCCACACGAAGCCCTTTTTCGACGACAGCCGCTCGCGCACCTCGGCGGTATCGAGGTCGGGCAGCGTCGCCGTCAAGAGCTCGATCGCCTCGTCCTTGTCGATGATGCGGCGCGGCTCGCCGAACAGGCTCGGCGCCTTGACGTCGGTCGCGAGAATCTCGCCGTTGCGGTCGATGATGTCGGGGCGAGCGGTCGCGATCGCATCACGGGCTGCGGCCTGGCGCGCGCCATGGGCGTCGGCCCCGATGGCGAACATCACGAGCCGTCCGCCGATCACGGCATAGATCGCCGCGAACGCGATGATCGTAAAGCCGACGCGGGCGCGCGCTTTCACGGCGCGATCGACGTTGCGCCCGTAGAGCAGGCCGCGGATCAGCCGCTGCCGCCACGGCTCGGTTGGTTTCGTGCTGGCCTTTGCCGTCATTGCTTGTTCTCCGGCTCCGGCACCGAACCGGTCACGCTGGCGGCGTCCGCCGCGGCATCGATGGTATGGATGATCGATCCGATCGGATCGGGATCGCCCGGCTTCACCAGGCTCGGCGGCCGCTCGGGGAGGTTTTTCAGATCGTCATATTGGTGGGCGTCGATCGGCTTGAGCGGCAGATGGCGCTCGGCGAGCCCCTGCAGCCGCAGCGGAGCATCGAGCTTGGCCCATTCGGAGCGCAGCACCGCGATGGCATCGCGCTGTTCGCGAATCTGCGCATGCAGCTTCAGCACGCGCTCGGTGCGCGCGGTCGAGTCCATCTTGATCCGGTAGACATAGGCCGCCGCGAACACCAGGCCGCAGATGACGAGGAGATGGATGATGCGCATCACTCACCCTCCCCGCATCACGTCCACGAGCTTCGGCCCGAACGGCAAGGGATGCGGCGGATGTGCAGGAGCCGCAAGGCGCACGGCGGCACGCAATTTGGCGCTGCGCGCGCGCGGATTGGCGGCGACTTCCGTTTCATCCGGAGTGACGGGCCGGCGGGTCAGGAGCTGGAAGCTCGGCGCGGCTTGCGCGCGCTCGGGCAGGTGCCGCGAGCCGCCGCCGCTCTTGCTGCGCTCGTTCAGGAAATTCTTGACGATGCGGTCTTCCAGCGAATGAAAGGACACGACCGCCAGCCGGCCGCCGGGTTTCAGCACGCGTTCGGCCGCCTCCAGCGCGAGCTGCAGCTCATCGAGCTCTTCGTTGACGAAGATCCGCAACGCCTGGAACGTGCGTGTCGCGGGATGAATGTCACCTGGCTTGCTGCGGACGTTGCGGGCGACGATGTCGGCGAGCGCGCGCGTCGTCGTGATCGGCGCCTCGCCCCGCGCGGCGACGATGGCGCGGGCGATCTTGCGCGAATGCCGCTCCTCGCCGAACAGATAGATGATGTCGGCAAGCTGCGCCTCGGAGGCGCGCGCGATCACGTCCGCCGCGGTCGGGCCGGCATCGCCCATCCGCATGTCGAGTGGACCGTCGAGGCGGAAGGAAAAGCCGCGTTCGGCCTGGTCGAGCTGCATCGAGGACACGCCGACGTCCATGACGACGCCGTCGACGGCCTCGAACCCCTGCCCCGCGCAGACATCCGCGAGTTGCGAAAAGCGATCCTCGACCAGCGTCAGCCGTCCGTCGGACCGCTCGACCAGGTCGAACCCGCCGGCGATGGCGGTGCGGTCGCGATCGATGCCGATCACGCGTGTCCCCGCGAGACCGAGAATCGCACGGCTGTAGCCGCCGGCGCCGAACGTGGCATCGACATAGACGCCGCCCGCCCGCGGCTGCAGCAGCTCGACCGTCTCACGAAGGAGAACGGAAATATGGCGTGAGGCGCCCGCGCTCATACACCAGCCCCTCGCGCGCGCCGGCCGGACAGACGGGAACCGGACACTAGCTGTCCCATAACGCCTCACACCGGCGCGCCGCCTGCGCGATTCCGGTACGCGCCGCTTCACGCCATGAACTAATCCGCGCGCCTCCGCATGCAAACCCTGTTTTCCGCATGGAATTTGCTGGGCTGCCATAGGATTTCGAGCGTGAAAGAGGTCTTGCCGTCCCGGAAAACCGATCCGGCTCTTCATCACTTAGTAACGGCGGATAGGCTTAAGAAAGCGTTGATGGGAAGCTGACAATCGTGGAAAGCCGCCGGTTTGAGCGAGTTCTGTGCCTGAAAACGGACAAAGTGATCGCAAGGGCGACGATGAGTTCCACCTCTTGCGTCAAAATGCAGGGGATGCCTGACACCGACGATTGCGCCGACCCCATAGTAAAGGAATAGTTAAAGTTGTTGTTCCGAGAATGGCTGATCTCATTCTCCCGCGGGTTTGAATTGTCACATGCTGTTTAGTTCGCCAGCCTCCAATGCACCTGATTCGAAGCGTCCACGTGCCCTTCCGATTCCGAAGGCCGCCAGCGGCATGAAGACCTTTACCCCGGACACCTCGATTGCGTCAGACGTGATCGCCTCGCCGAATTACGGCGAGCGCAATCTGGGCCGCGAGCCCGACATGATCCTGCTGCATTACACCGGCATGCCGGATGCGGAAGGAGCCATCACGCGGCTCTGCAAGGCGGGCACCGACGTCTCCGCGCATTACATCGTGCTGGAGGACGGTCGCATCATCCAATGCGTCCGGGAATCCAAACGCGCCTGGCATGCCGGTGTGTCGTCCTGGGCGGGCGACGACGACATCAACTCCTGCTCGATCGGCATCGAGATCGTCAATGGCGGCCATGATTGGGGCTACCCGGACTTTCCATTGCGCCAGATCGCCGCCGTGATCGCGCTGTGCCGCGGCATCATGCTCCGCCGCAACGTGCCCGCGCACCGGGTGCTCGCGCACTCCGACGTCGCGCCGGCGCGCAAGAAGGATCCAGGCGAAAAATTTCCCTGGCATTCCCTGGCCAATTCCGGCGTCGGCCACTGGGTGCAGCCGGCGCCTGTCGTGCGCGGCGAAAGCCTGATGCTCGGCACCATCAGCGACGACGTGCAGAACATGCAGATGGCGCTCGCGAAGTACGGCTATGGCGTGCCGGTGACCGGAAAGTACGACGGGCCGACCATGGACGTGGTCACCGCTTTCCAGCGCCACTTCCGCCCTGAGCGCGTCGACGGCATCGCCGACTATTCGACGCTGACCACCCTGCACGCGCTGCTGGCGAGCTTGCCGGAGTAAGACTCCCGGCAAGACCGCTCCGGTCAACCACCTTGCGTGGTGCCAGGAACATTGCCGCGTGGCGCTCTCGTACCCTTGCCGACATCACGCGGCTTCTTCACCGGAGCAGCGATCAAGCCCTCTCGAATGGCTTGTTTGCGTGCAAGCTTGCGCGCGCGGCGGATGGCCTCGGATTTTTCCCTCGCGGCCTTCACGGAAGGCTTCTCGTAGAACCGTGCCCGTCGCATCTCTCTGAACACGCCTTCGCGCTGCATCTTCTTCTTCAAGATACGAAGAGCCTGCTCGACGTTGTTGTCGCGGACGAAAACCTGCACTGTGGGGCATCCTTGAGGTTTGGCAGAATGGCAACCCGCAAGAGGTCAAACGGTTTCTGCCTTTCTATGTCACGCCGACGCGAAAGCTCAGCATGGAGCTTCGGCGCCGAAATAGCGAGCTTTTTCGGTGCTGCCCGGCTTGAAGTTCCCCGGACACGTACATATGTCTTGCAGGTTCGATTAGCCGCTGTGCCTTTTTGAATGTGCCCGCGGGCTATTTCCCAAAGACATCTCGTCGAGTTGAATTTGAATCGCGTGATGTTCGCGCGATCTATGCTTTGGAGAAATGGATGCCCACAGGCACAGTCAAGTGGTTCAATGGCCAGAAGGGTTTTGGCTTCATTCAGCCCAACGATGGCGGGAACGACGTGTTCGTCCACATCAGCGCCGTTGAACGAGCCGGACTTTCCGGCCTTGCCGAGGGTCAGAAAGTGACTTTCGACCTCAAGACCGACAAAATGCGGGGCAAAGTGAGCGCGGAAAATCTGTCGCTGGCCTAGAGCGCGATGGGATCAGGTTGAAACACCATCGCGCCTTAGGTCTTTGTTTGAGCATGATCTTTTCGGAACACTACTTCACACTTTTCCGGATCATGCTCTAGGCCTCTCGCCATTTCACGGATGTACTGAAATGGCTAAGCTGCCCGCTCAATCTCGCGATTGGGTGGGCTTTGCTTTTTTGCAGATGGGATGACAAGAAATGTCTGACAGCAGATCTGCTACACCGTCCCCCGAAAGTCTGGCGCGCGCCGAGAGGCGCCGTCGACAGGAGGAAGAAGGCGCAAAGGCGATAGCCGACGTCCAGCGAAATGCCGTCGCGGTGCGCGAGAACATGCTGCGGCTTCGGGCGCTAAGAGTTGCCAAGGAGGCAGAAGAAAGGCGCGCTCAATCGACCGCTCCTGCTTCTTCGAGAACGAGCCGAAAAGCAGGGCCTTCCAGATAGGACGGCATTGGCCTTAGCGTCATTCCGACTTGAGCCCAACGAAATGTAGAGGGCTCAGTCAGGCGATCTGAAAAGCCGCCACAGGCAAACCAGGACAGGCAGTCCGATCATCAGCCATGATAGCGCCCGGGCCGTGCCGTCGTCGGCCGCCAGCGCCAGTACGAGCCCTGCGAACGAGACGAGAGCGATCGCAAGCGGCGCTGCGAATACCGCGCGCCAACCCGAAGGACCTTGGGAACGCAGCCGTTCGTTCATGGTGTCGCCTGGGCGAACGGGCGCGCGGCAATGAACCGCCGTCCCCTCGCCTCCTTGCGATGCTTCACCCACCACAGATAAAGCCCGCTGCCCAGCACGACGATCGTCATCAGATCGAGCGCGGCCCAGATGAGCTTCAGCATGAGGCCACCATAGTTGCCGAAGTGAAGCGGCTGCGACACCAGCAGCGCCTTCAGGTAAAGCGGCAGCTCCCGCGCGTCCGCGGTTGCGGCGGTCTCTCCATCGACCAGCACCGGCTTGAGCAGCCGCGCGGTCAGCGTCGTGTCGCCCCGCATGAACACCGCAAAATGATGCGAACTGCTGAAGGGCGTGCCGGGAAAAGCGATGAAGGAAACCGACATGCCCGGCGCGGAAGCCCTCGCATTTGCCACGACCCGGTCGAGCGAGGCGAGGTGCGTCGGTGGCGGCCGCCCGGCGAACGGTGCAACCATCGCCGCAAGCTCGGTCGACTTCCAATGGTTCAGCATCGATTCCGCCCAGGTGTTGATCGTGCCGGTGGCGCCGACCACCAAGGCCCACGACACCGTGGTGATGCCGATCAGGTTATGCCAGTCGAGCCATTTCAGGCGGCGAGACTTTGCCTTGCGGACGGTTCCGAACGGTAGCCGCCGCATGAACGGCCAGTAGAGCACGATGCCGGAGACGATGGCGGCGACGAACAGAAGCCCCATGGCGCCGAGGAGCAGCTTGCCCGGCTGACCGGCGAACATGTCGGTGTGCAGCTTGAGCACGATCAGCATCGGGCCTGTCCCCGACAGACCCAGCGGCTCGGCCATCATCGCATCGAACGCGCGGACCACCGCCTTGTCCGGCGCGCCGTCGGGCGCGCTGTTGGTAAAGGCGAGCACGATGCGCGGATCATCCTTGTCCCAGGAGATGTACTGCAGCACCTTGCCCGGATCATTCGCGAGCGCAGCCGCTGCGATCTGGTCGAAAGTTGCTTTCGGCGCACCCGGCGCAGCTTCCATCGGATGATGGCCGTAACCGAGCGCGTCGTCGATCTCGTCGTGGAAGACGAGCGGCAGCCCCGTCAGGCAGAGCAGCAGGAGGAACAGCGTCGAGACGAGGCTGCTCCATTTGTGCACTAAAGACCAGATACGCACGGTCCGCGCCTTCACGGTCGATGATCTCCGCCCCGGTGTCGTGACGTGGCGCCGCCGCTCATGGGGTCTACCACTTGTAGGCCAGGCTTCCGGTGATCCGGCGCCGATCGCCATAGAAGCACGCGGTGATCGACGAGCAGCTCGCCACATAGGTGGTGTCTGCGATGTTGGCGATGTTGACTGCGGCCCGCCAATGATCCCATTCGTAATGCACGGCCAGATCACCGAGCACGCGACCGGGAACCACGTCGGTATTGGCCTGGTCGGCAAACGACGATCCGACGTAGCGCACGCCGCCGCCGAAGCCCAATCCCGTCAGCGGCCCCGACTTGAAGGTGTAGTCCATCCAGAGCGACGCCAATTGTTCGGGCGTGTTGGTCGGCGTGGTGCCGATCAACGCCGGATTGAGATCGTCGCTGACAAACAGATGATAGGTCGTGAACGAGCCGATCAGCTTCATCTCCTCGGTGAGGTTGGCAACGGCCTCGAGCTCGAAGCCGCGCGACGTCACCTGGCCGGTTTGCACCGAAAGCATGGAGTGGTTCGGATCGGTCGCCAGGACGTTGTCCCGCTTGATGTCGAACCACGCCGCGTTGATGTAGCCGTTGAAGCCCGCCGGCGCCCATTTGACGCCGGCCTCGAGCTGCTTGCCCGTTTCCGGCAGATAAAGCTGATTGAGTGTGAAGTTGGTGCCGATGATCGGGTTGAAGCTCGTGGAATACGAGACATAGGGCGCGAGCCCGATGGCGCTCGTATAGATGAGACCGGCTCGCCCGCTGAATGCGCTGTCGCTGCGGCTCATATCCGGACCCTGGCGATTGTCGTTATGAGTCTCGGCCCAGTCATTGCGGCCGCTCAGCACCAGCGTCCACCGGTTCCATTTGATCTGGTCCTGCGCGTAGATGCCGACCTGCTTCTGGGTGAGGTAGGCGTTCTGGTACGGGGTCCCGCTGAACTCCGCGGTCGGCGTATAGACGGGATTGAGGATGTTGATGTTGCTCGCCGAGCCGAAGCCCTGCCAGTCGTCGATATCGTAGTGCTTGAGATCGACCCCGAACAACGCAGTGTGGCTGAAAGGCCCGGTGGCGAAACGATATTCGAGCTGGCTGTCGAGGTCGGCCTGGTCGGCGGTGCCGTGAGTCAGGAAGTTGCCGCGCATGAGGTCGGATGAGCCGGGTGATGCGAGACCCAGGCCGTACAGAGTGGAGTAGTCGACATCGACATGAGCGTAACGCGCGTTCTGGCGGAAGGTCACGCTGTCGGACAGGTTACGCTCGAACTGATAGCCCACCATCTCCTGTTCGCGCTTCCAATAGTCGACGCTGGGATCACTGCCGAAGAAGCTGGTCGGGATCTTTCCCCACGGCGCGGCAGTCACGGTGCCCTCATAGGGCAGGAAATTCTGACCGTTGGTATTCTGCTTCGATGCGGATGCGAGGATTGTCAGCGTCGTATCCACATCCGGCTTCCACGTCACGGACGGCGCGATGAAATAATTGTCGTCGCTGGTGAAATCGACCTGGGTCCCGCCGCCCTTCACCTGTCCGACCAGGCGGTAAAACAACTGGCCCGCGTCCGTCTTCACCGGCACCGGGCCGCCGAGATCGAACGACAGATAGCCGTTGCCCCAGTTGTCGACGCCGGTCTCGAGGTAACGGATCGGCTCCGCGGGCGGAAGCTTGCTGATGACATTGACCATGCCGCCCGGGCTGCTACCGCCGTACAGCATTCCGGTCGGGCCGCGCAGGATTTCGACCCGCTCCATGTTGAGCGGTTGCAGCTTCCAACTTGCATAGGACGTGTAGAACAACTGCAAACCGTCGAGGAACAGCCCGTTGTCATCGGACTTGAAGCCTCGGATCAGGAACCAGTCGGTGCGGTTGTCATTGCCGAACGTTCCGCCGTACACGCCGGCAGTGTAGCGCAGCACCTCGTCGAGCTTGTTCGGGTGCTGGTCACGAATTTGATCGGCTCCGATCACGGAAACCGATTGCGGTGTTTCGAGCAAGGGCGTGTTGGTCTTGGTCCCGCTCATGGAGCGATTGGCCACATAGCCGTCGACGGGACCTCTCGGGTTCTCAATGCGCGCGCTTGCACCACCTTGAGACGCTTGCGGAGCGACCGCGACGTTGCGCTCCGTGCGTCGTCTTGCAGAACGCGGATGTGAGGACGACGAGGCGGAGCCGGGTTTTGATGCGGCGCTTCTCTGTTTGGGTGCGTCAACCGTCACCGCCGGCAATGCCGACTGAGCAAACGCTTTCGTCGAACAATCAGTCCCCAGCACGAGACATCCAGCCGCGCTCAAGCACAACGCTGAGACAATTCGTTTCCTATTTTGTTGCACCACCCATTCCCTCGATCGTCATCGGAATTTCGAGCGAGGGTGCTATCATGCGGACTCGTGTGGTCGACCTCTTCGGCTGCTAGAACATCTCAAAACAGATCGCCGCATTGAGCAGTGTGTGAAAGCAGTCACGCATTAGATCGAATCTAACGCGCGTTAGATGGAATCTAATTTTGGGGGCGTTGACGATGCGAGCGTGGCTGCGCAAGAACTGCGACGGCTGTCGACTCGCGATAGAGGCATTCAACTGCACCTCGCGAGTTGAGGTCGATGCGACGGGAGATGCCAAGGGCTCGACCTCGAGATGCCGAAGCTGTTGGCTAAATGGCTATACTGTTGCCACGGAAGGCTGCCAACTTGCGGCCACGCCGGGTAGGCGTTGGGGGAGTGAGATCGCAAACACTGGGCCAGCAGAGTAAACTGACGCCCTTTCTCACGGAAGCTCTTCCGGCATGCGCGAGCGCAGGTAAAATGGCTGAATGAAAGTCAAACGCATCGTCACGAATCTGGCCGCGGACGACGTCTCTCAGGCCAAGCAATTCTACGCCGAGATTCTCGGCCTCGAGGTCGTCATGGATCAGGGTTGGATCGTGACCCTTGCAGCACCGGCGAACATGGCGCCGCAAATCAGCATCGCCAGCCAAGGCGGGTCGGGAACACCGGTGCCGGATCTTTCCGTCGAGGTCGACGATTTGGATGAAGCCTTGCGCCGTGTTCATGCGGCCGGGCTTGCCGTGGAGTACGGACCGACGAGCGAGCCCTGGCACGTGCGCCGGTTTTACGTTCGCGATCCGCTCGGGCGCCTCGTGAACATTCTCGTCCACGAGTAGCCGACCGGCCCTCAGGTCCGGCTTGTGCCTTTCGGCAGCGGCTCGGCCTCGGCCTTAGCCGTGCCCGATGTAGTCCATTCGTCCGCCATCCACCACCAACACCTGGGCCGTCATCCAACTCGCCTCCGGCGCGGCAAGGAAAGCCACGGCGTTGGCGATATCCGCGGGCTGCCCGATGCGCCTCATCATTGTGCGCTCGGCCAGGCTATTTTCGATCGCCTCCCACTCGCCGGCGCTGCGCTTCCCCTGGGTCATGTCCGTGCGGACGAATCCCGGCGCCACCGCGTTCACGGTGATCCCGTCAGGGCCAAGCTCCATCGCGAAACGCCGCGTCAATATGGCGGCCTCGGCTTTGGTCGCGGCGTAGAACGCATTGCCGGGCAGCGCCGTGCCGATCGCGGCGATCGAGGCCAGATTGACGATCCGGCCATAGCGGCGGGCGCGCATGCCTGCCATCACAGCGCGGGTTGCGTGAATGATGCCATCCGCATTGACCCGACGCATGCGATCGAACTGTTCGTCGTCGAACGTGTCGAGCGTTGCCTGATAGGATACTCCGGCGTTGTTGACCAGTATGGTCACCGGGCCGAGCTGCGCCTCGGTCTGCTCGATCATCAACTGGACCGCGCGAAAGTTCGCAACATCCGCACCGGCCGTCATGGCCTGCCCGCCTTCGCCTTTGATTTCGGCGGCGACCTGCTCGGCCGCGTCTGCGCGCGCGGCATAATTGACGCACACGGCCGCACCCCGTTTGGCCAGAAGAAGCGCGATCGCCCGGCCAATACCGCGCGCACCGCCCGTCACCACCGCCACTTGGTTGCTCCATGCCATCGCCGTTCTCCCGCTCGCGACCCCCTCCAGCCTGTCGGAATATCGGCCGGTACCAATGCCGCAGCAAGTTGTTCCGGGATATTTCTGCGAAGATTCATAAAGGAACGGCTGGTCTGTCACCCGTTCGTCCTGCCTGCGCCCAACGCCGAAGCTATGGCCAGGACCTCGCTCCTATTCCCCTCGCTGATGAACAGAACGCCATCGCCCGTCCCGAATGGGCCGACGCACTCACACATGCTGCCTTCCTCAGCGGAGCCGCACGGTGGAGCATAGACTCTTAATCTTCCGGACCAGGCGAAGATGCGCTGAAGCAAAAGTCCGTGAAATGTAACGCGGATCACAAGCCGTATCCGGGGATCGGCTGATTGTACGTGGCGTGGTTTTTCGATCCTTCGGGGTTTCAGCCATGAGACATGAGTCATTCATTGCGACTGAAGTCATTTCGCATCAAGCCCGAACGAGGAGAGGTATTTTCGCGTCGCTCGTGGCGGCGCTTTTTCATTCGAGGCGCCTTCGTGCGGAGCGCACGCTGCGGCGCTACGGTCATGTCATCGATCAGGCCAAACTCAACTTTGCCCCTGAGCAGAATTCAGACCCCGAAAAAGTATGACGATGTCGGCGAAGGAGAAGCTGGTCGGGCCCAAGCTTCCGGTTCTTGCCCAGAGAAGGCTGGTTACAATCTTGCTGGTCGCATTTTTCGTCCTCCAGATGCCCTCCGGGGAAATCTGGCAAAGCGTCAACCTGTTTGCCATGATCCAACGTGAAGAGGTCAATCTGGTTGGCTATGTGGCAGCGAGCCTGGTGCTGGCCACTTTCTGTATGCGCTCCATGGGCGCGCTTCGGCTGATCGCACTGATAAGCAATTTCGCCTTCATTGCGTATGGCTATCTCGCCGGCCTGATGCCAGTGCTGATCCTGCACGTCGTGCTATTACCGGTGAACGCCTTCCGCCTTCTGCAATTAACCGGATTCGATTTCCGTCCCAGGCGCCGGGGCGACGAACAAAGCAGCTGACGCGCAAATCCCTCAGACGACGCCCCGATCGTTGCTTGCGGCCCTTGCCGACGATCGCTTGCGCTTGTCTGCATGTCAGATTCAGCAGAACGGCTCGCGGGGCGCAAGTGATTTGCCCGACAGGCGCGCCCGGAAAAATCCTGTCCAGCCTCCGCGGCAAAAATATTTCTGTTTTTCAGAAACAACATTGGTGCTATGTTGCGCGTATCCCGCCTCGATTGCCGAGGGGCTTATCGCGATCGTCACGAAACGCGAGGCGGAATGCGGTGGACGCGAGGGCGCCGATAGACGTACGGCGCACTCGCGTACGGCCAAGTCGTACGGTCCTGGCACACCCATGCAGGTGTTAAGTTGGCAGCGATGCTTTGGCGCATTGCGCCGACGACGGTGGCAAATGCCGGTTCACCGGGGAGAATACGAAGTACGCCGTCAAACCACTGCGCAGGGAAGGCCGGCGTGTTGCCGCCGCCACCTGCGGTCGTCGCGCTCGCGCGTGTCTTTTTTCGCGCGGGGGCTGCGGGTGCCTGGCGGGCACCCGGTCTTCCCTGCGCCCTCGTTTTTTCTCGAGGGTGAAGATTTTCGCACAGCCCGGACACTGATCGTGCCGCGGGGATGCGAAGGTGTGTTTTTCGTTGCGCTGTCTGAAAACTGAATCAGAATATGTGCGAGTGCGCTCGTTTTCACCCTCCCCCCGGAGGGTGACGTCTCCCCGCGCCGCCATTCAAGCTCTCGCGTCCAGCTCCCGCATCCGCCGCGCATAGAGTCTCCGCAGCGGTTCGAGCTCCGTGGCGGCGGTCGCCGCGACATAGGCCTTGCGCGCCGCATCGTGCCGGCCGAGCCGGCGCAACAGATCGGCGCGCACTGCCGGCAGCAGCGCATAGCCCTTGAGCCCGCCGCGCGCCTCTAGCGCATCGATCAGCGCTAGCGCGCGCTCCGGCCCGTCCACCATCGACACCGCGGCGGCATGATTGAGCTCGATCACCGGCGACGGCGCGATGCGCAGCAGCACTTCGTAGAGGCCGGCGATCTGCGGCCAGTCGGTCTGCGCAAAACTCGGCGCCCGGGCATGCAGCGCTGCGATCGCGGCCTGTACTGCATAGGTCTGCGGCCGGCCCGATAGCCGCAAGGCCTCTTCGACGAGCCGCAAACCTTCCGCGATCTGCGCGCGATCCCAGAGCGAACGATCCTGCTCTTCCAGAAGCACGATGTCGCCGTCACCGGTCTGCCGCCCGGCGCGCCGCGCATCGTGGAGGAGCATCAAGGCGAGCAGCCCCTTGATCCCGGAACGCCCTGGCATCAATCCGTCGAGCAGCCGGCCGAGCCGGATCGCCTCGCGAGCCAAATCGGGCCGCATCAGGTCGTCGCCTGAGGTTGCGGCGTAGCCTTCCGTGAAGACGAGATAGACGACCGCGAGCACGCCGGTGAGCCGCGGCTCCAGCGTCTCGCGTTCCGGCACCTCGTAGGCGATACCGGCGAGGCGAATCTTCTGCTTGGCGCGCAAGAGGCGCTGGGCCATCGCCTCCTCAGTGACGAGAAAGGCGCGCGCGACCTGCGCCGTGGAGAGCCCGCACACCGTGCGAAGCGTGAGCGCGACCTGGACCTCCGGCGCAAACGATTGATGGCAGCAGGTGAAGATCAGCCGGAGCATGTCGTCGTCGAGCGCGGTTGCGTCTTCGACCTCGTTGCAGAGCGCGGCGTTGTTGATCAGCTCATGCGCCAGCGCGTCCTGCTTGCCGCGGAACGCGATCTGCCGGCGGATGCGATCGATCGCCTTGTTGCGCGCGACATTGACCAGCCAGGCGCGCGGATTGGACGGCGGCGCGGAGGCCGGCCAGCGCTCCAGCGCCACGGCAAAGGCCTCCTGCAGCACATCCTCGGCCAGATCGAAATCGCCGACGAGACGGATCAGCGTCGCCAGCGCGCGACCGGCCTCGTCACGGAAGATTCGTTCGATCTCGGCGGAGGTCATGCGAATACAATTGCTCCGATCGTCATTCCGGGGCGATGCGAAGCATCGAACGCGGAATCTCGAGATTCCGGGTTCGCTCGCTAAGGCGAGCGCCCCGGAATGATGGCAGGTCTTCAATTATACACCCAGATCGGTCGGACCTCGATCGAGCCATCGCGGGCGCTCGGAATGCGCGCTGCAATGCCGATCGCGGCATCGAGATCGTTGGCCTCGATCAGGTAATAGCCACCGAGCTGCTCGCGCGTTTCCGCGAACGGACCATCCGTGGTGAGCACCTTGCCATCACGGACGCGCACCGTCGTTGCGGTTGAGGTCGGCTGGAGCCGATCTGCGCCCTTGAAGTTGCCGCTCTGGATGATCGACTGGGTAAAGGCCTGGTATTCGGCCGTGACCTTCTCGGTGGTCGCGGCGTCACGCTTCGCATACTCGACTTCGTTGGTGTAGATCATCAGCAGATACTGCATTGTCCTGGCTCCTTTTGATCTCGGCTGGATCGCCGACACCCAGTCGAACGAGCGATGGCGAGAACGACATCGCCCGGAATG
The DNA here is from genome assembly GCA_964454955.1 of uncultured Bradyrhizobium sp. GTDB lineage: Bacteria > Pseudomonadota > Alphaproteobacteria > Rhizobiales > Xanthobacteraceae > Bradyrhizobium. The sequence continues at coordinate 25,434 of CAYVVB010000082.1, forward strand.
AATTCTTAACCTCGACCCCGGCGCCGCGCGGGCGACGAAGTCCTTGACGCGGCGCGCGCGAGCCCCCATTGCATGGGAAGATCAGTCGGCCGGACGGCCGCTCCGGCAAGCACCGAAAGGTGGCCGGGGAGGAAAGTCCGGGCTCCATTGACATACGGTGCCGGATAACATCCGGCGGGGGCAACCCCAGGGAAAGTGCCACAGAGAACGAACCGCCCGCCTCCGCCCCTTAAGGGCTTCGGCGCGGCAAGGGTGAAAAGGTGCGGTAAGAGCGCACCGCGGGTCCGGCAACGGAACCGGCATGGTAAACCCCACCGGGAGCAAGACCGAATAGGGACGGCGACGCGGGCAGTTCGCGAAAGCGACAACGCCCGCGGGAGCGATGTCAGGCTCGCCGTCCGGGTAGGTTGCTCGAGGTTGCGCGCAAGCGCGATCCCAGAGGAATGGCCGTCACGTATCGCGCTTGCGCAAGCGGCGCGGTGCCCTACAGAACCCGGCTTACAGGCCGGCTGATGCTCTTGAATGAGGGGTTCGGCGGAAACCGCGCCGGACCCCTCGCCATGTAGGGCGCACGAGTTCGGGAGGAAGGATGCACGCGGGCGGCTATGCGCTGCTGTTTGCCGGCGCGCTTGCCGGGGGGTTCGTCTCAGGCCTTGCCGGCTTCGGCACCGCGCTGATGGCGCTCGGGATCTGGCTCTATGTGCTGCCGCCCTCGCTCGCGGTGCCACTGGTGCTGGTCTGCTCGGTCATCGCGCAAAGCTGGACCCTGCCATCGATGTGGAGGAGCTTCGACTTCACCATCGTCTGGCCCTTTCTCATCGGCGGACTGGCCGGCGTGCCGCTCGGCACGATGCTGGTCGCAAAGGCCGATCCCGCCGTCTTCAAGCTCACGGTTGGCGTGTTCCTGCTGGTCTTCCCGATCGCGCTGCATTTCAACCGCAATCTGCCGGCGGTTGCCTTCGGCGGCAAAGTGGCCGACGGCGCAATCGGCTTTGCCGGCGGCATTCTGGGTGGGCTTGCCGGTCTGTCCGGGCCGCTGCCGATTTTGTGGGCGAGCCTGCGCCGCTGGGGCAAGGACGAGCGGCGCGGCGTTTTCCAGACCTTCAACTGGACCGTGCTTGCGGCCGCGCTCTGCCTGCAGGCGTTCAGCGGCCTGGTCGAGCCGCGCGTCATCTGGCTTGCGCTGATCGCTTTTCCCGGGACGGTCTTCGGCGCTTGGCTCGGCGCCCGGGTCTACCACGCCATGAGCGACAGGAATTTTGGCGACGTAGTGCTGGCGCTTTTGTTTATCTCCGGTGTGACGCTGGTATGGAACAGCATCGGCTGGAAGTAGGCTGGCGGCTCGCGCATGCGGATGCTGACGGGCGGCGGCGCTATTCCGCCGCCGTGATCTGCGCAAATTCCATCGCCTGCCGCTCGAACAGCGAGCGATAGATGCCGCCTGCACGCGCGATCAGCGCGGCGTGATTGCCCTGCTCGACGATCTCGCCGTGATCGAACACCAGGATTCGATCCATGCTGCGCACCGTCGAGAGGCGGTGCGCGATCACGATCGAGGTGCGTCCCCTCATCAGCCGCTCCATCGCCTGCTGAATCAACGCTTCCGATTCAGAATCCAGGCTCGATGTCGCCTCGTCCAGGATCAGGACCGGCGCGTCCGCCAGGAACGCCCGCGCCAGCGCCACGCGCTGCCGTTCGCCGCCTGAGAGCTTGACGCCGCGTTCGCCGACCAGCGTGCCGTAGCCCTTCGGCAGGCGCAGGATGAAGTCATGTGCGTTCGCAAGCCGCGCCGCGTGCTCGATCGCGGCCATGCTGGCGCCGGGCGCGCCATAGGCGATGTTCTCCGCCAGAGAACGGTGGAACAGGATCGGGTCCTGCTGCACGATCGCGATCTGGCTGCGCAGCGACTGCTGCGTCGCCTTCGCGATGTCCTGGCCGTCGATCAGGATGCGGCCGCCCGAGACGTCGTAAAGCCGCTGCACCAGCTTGACGAAGGTCGTCTTGCCGGACCCGGACCGGCCGACCAGGCCGACGCGTTCGCCGGCGCGGATGTCGACGGAGAGATGGTCGTAGAGCGGTGCGCGGTGACCGCCGTAATGGAAGGTCACGTTCTCGAACTGTATGCGCCCGCCCTCGATCATGATCGGCCGCGCGTCGGCGGCGTCGGCAATGCCCATTGGTTCGTCATGGATTTCGACCAGTTCCTCCATGTCGTTGACCGAGCGCTGCAGATTGTTGATGTGCATGCCGACGTCGCGCAAATAGGCATGGATGATGTAGTAGCTGGTCAGCACATAGGTGACGTCGCCCGGTGAAGCGCGCCCCGCCAGCCACAACAGCAGCGAGCCGCCGATCACCGAGCCGCGCAGGAAGAGCAGCACCGTCAGCTGCACTGCGGCGGTGTAGTTGTAGCGCAGCCAGGTCCGGTTGACGCGCCTGCGCCAGCGGCTGACGACGCGCATAAGCCTTGCGTCCTCCCGTGCTTCCGCGCCGAAGGATTTCACCACCGCGTTGCAGGTCAGCGCATCCGCCAGCGTGCCGCCGACCTTGGTGTCCCAGGCGTTGGACACGCGCGCGGCGGGCGCGATGTAGCCGGTGGAGAGAGCGACCGTCATCGCGACATAGAGCAGTGCGCCCAGCGCGACGACGAGGCCGAGCGACGCCCAGTGCAGCCCGAGCAGGATCATCGAACCGAGCAGCACCATGAGCGACGGCAGCAGCGCCAGCAGGATGGTGTCGTTGTAGAGATCGAGCGCCCACATGCCCCGGGTGATCTTGCGCACCGTCGAGCCGGCAAACGAATTGGCGTGCCAGTCGGTGGAGAAGCGCTGCACGCGCTGGAAGGCATCGCGCGCGACGTCCGACATGATCTTCAGCGTGAACGGCACGATGGCCTGCAAGCCGATCATGCGCAGCACGATCGAACTGAGGCCGAGGGCCACGATGGCGACGAACGCCATCAGCGCGGCGTGGCGCGCGGAAGCGTCCGCCGCCCCCTTGGTCAGGGCGTCGACAAGGCGGCCGGAGTAGAGCGGCATGAACAGATCGGCGACCGTGGCGCCCAACAGGCCGGCAGCGATCATCGCCGTCATCACGGGCTGCTTCAGCCAGTGACGGAACACGAAGGGCATCACCACGAACATCGCAGCGGGTTTCGCAGGTGCGGTCATGACATCATCCGGTTGCGGCCAAGCCCGCGCGCCGGCTCCATTCGACGACGGCGCGGCGAAGCGCGCGACGCGTCGGTTCAAGAAAAATCAGACTGGGAAAGCGGGGAACCGGGTCGTCAGACCCGATCGGTGCTGGCGAAAGCGGCGTTCAGACGCCGCGAGGACCGGAGAAACCGGATACCAGGCCCAGCGCGCACATCGGACGCGGGCGCGCGATTTGCGGACAACGCGTGATCATGCAAATCCCTCCCGGTTCGAGCGACGAGGCGCGCTTTATAGAAGCATTGGGCGCAATTTGCAACAGCGCGCTAATGCGCATCGCCCACGGCCATCATGTTCGGCTTTTTCAGGAGCATCACCAGAAGGCTGAGGCCGATATAGAACACGGTCAGCATGAGGAACGTATCGCCATAGCTCATCACCACCGCCTGGCGATGCACGATCAGCGCGAATTCCTTCAGCGCCATCAGCGCCGCGTCGCCCATGCCCTGGAACTTCTGGGTCAGCATGTTGAGAGTTTCGGTCGCGAGCACGTTGCCCCATGTCACCCGCTCCTGCAGGCGCGTGATGTGCAGGTCGGTGCGGTCGTTCAACGCCTCATTGATGATCGCAAGACCCACCGCGCCGCCGAGATTGCGCATCAGGTTGAACAGGCCGGAGGCGTTCTTCACCCGCTCCGGCGCCAGCGTGCCGAGCGCGATATTGTTGGTCGGCACCATCGCGCACATCATGCCGATGCCACGCAGGATCTGCGGCAACAATAGCTCATAGAAATCATAGTCGCGGGTGATCCAGGTCATCTGGTAGGAGCCGAGCGCGAAGATCACGAGCCCGGCCGCGATGATGTAGCGCATGTCGAAGCGCAGCATCAGGCGCCCGACGATCGGCGCCATCAGAAACATCGTGATGCCGGAGACGAACATGGTCTCGCCGATCTGCAGAGCGCTGTAGCCGCGCACCTCGGCGAGATAGCGCGGGTAGATGTAGGTCAGCCCATACAGCCCGATGCCGATACAGAACTGCAGGATACAGCCGACCCCGAAATTGCGGTTGGTGAAGGCGCGAAGATCGACGATCGGCTCTCGCGCGGCAAAGACGCGCCAGAAAAAGGCAATCGCCGCGAGGCCGCAGACCCAGGCGAAGATCGCAACGGAAGTGTCCTGCAGCCATTCATATTGCGGACCTTCCTCCAGCACATATTCCAGCGAGCCCAGAAAGCCCGCCATGAACAACAGGCCCCACCAGTCGAAATGGTCGAGCAGCGCGAAATTCGGCTGGTCGAAATCGACCAGCGCGAGCACACCGATCGTGATGACGATGCCGGGCACGACATTGATGAAGAACAGCCAGTGCCACGACATCGCATCAGTGATGTAGCCGCCGACAGTCGGGCCGACGGTCGGAGCCAGCGTCGCAACCAGGCCGATGATCGGACCGACGATGTAGAATTTCGAGCGCGGAAATACCGTATAGGCGGACGCGAACACGGTCGGGATCATGCCCGCACCGAGAAATCCCTGGATCGCGCGCCAGAGGATCATCTCGTCGCTGGAGGAGGAGAAGCCGCAGAACAGGCTCGAGATGGTGAAGCCGGAGGCGGAAATGGCAAACAGCAGACGGGTGCCGAGCGCGCGCGACAGGAAGCCGGACAAGGGAATGGCGATGACTTCGGCGATCAGATAGGCGGTCTGCACCCACGACACTTCGGTCGAACTGGCGGACAGCCCTGCCTGGATTTCCGAGAGCGAGGCCGAGACGACCTGGATGTCCAGGATCGCCATGAACATGCCGAACACCATGATGATGAACGCAAACAGCCGCCGCGGGGCAATATGCTCCGCCGCCGCGGGAGGCGCGCTCATCGGCGCAGGCGTTGCTGTGGTGGCGTTCGCCATGAGCTAGGCTCCGCTCGCGCCGCACACTCTACCGCTCCCCGGTGGGGAGAGGTAGATTTGCAGCAAATCGGGTGAGGGCCACTGCTCAAATGAGGGACCGTACCCCCTCACCCGAATTGCATCTTCGATGCAATCCGACCTCTCCCCGAGGGGAGAGGTGGACGCGACTCGCGGATGCCCTTGGCCTTTCACAGGCTACTCCCATCACGCCTATTGCGGGTGAATCATCGTCGGCGAGTCGAGATCGGCGTCGCTGTCGGCATCGTCGGCGCCCTTGGTGGTATCGACGGTGGCGTAGACCGACATGCCGGCGCGCAGCAGGTTCTCCCTCGCAACTGCCTTGGGCACGCGGATGCGCACCGGGAGCCGCTGCACGATCTTGGTGAAATTGCCGGTGGCATTATCCGGCGGCAGCAGCGTGAACACCGAGCCCGCGGCCGGCGAGATGCTTTCCACCTTGCCTGCAAATTTGCGATGGCCGTAGGCATCCACCGAGATGGTCACGGACTGGCCGGGGCGGATGCGCTTGAGCTGGGTTTCCTTGAAATTGGCGTCGATGAAGACATCGTCCAGCGGCACGACGTTGCCAAGCCGCTGGCCGACCGCGACGAAATCTCCGACATTGACCAGGCGGTTGGAGAAGATGCCGTCGACCGGCGCACGCACCTGGGTGAAGTCGAGATCGCGCTCGGCCTTCGCCAGTGACGTCTTCAGCTCCGCAAGCTGGGCGACCGCTTCGGCCTGCTGCGCTTTCGTCACCTCGACATTGTCACGCGCAGTATCGTAGGCCGCCTGCGCGGCTTTGACCCCTGCAACGCCCTGATCGCGCGCGGCCTCGGACTGCTCGAAGGTGGCGTGCGACGCGAATCCCTTGGTGGTCAGGGTCTCCTGGCGATCGTAGTCGAGACCCGCGCGCTTGAGGCCCGCTTCGGCGGAGGCGAGATTGGCCTGGGCCTGTTCGACCGCGCTTTGCTGGGCC
>CAYVVB010000083.1:0-13056 GCA_964454955.1 uncultured Bradyrhizobium sp.
CAGCACCGGCGCGGTGACAGTGTCGACCGCAACCAGCATGTCGCGAACGTGCTCGCGCCAGTAATCCTTGCGCAAACCGAGACCGAACGTCGTGGAGCGGCAGCCGAAGAAGACGCTGACGACACTGTCTTCCTGCTTGTAACCGCGCTGCACGTGGAGCGGCTCCCACGGGCTGCGCTCCTCGTTCTCGGCGAAAGTGACGCTGTTATAGGTGTAGGCGTTGCCGAGCGATCCCATGAACGTATCGCCGGGAACGGAACCGCCCTGCAGGTTCTGCGACAAGAGGCCATAGGCGCGCCCGATCGTGGCGTTGGCATGGTTGTATGGGCCCATGGCGCCGACCCCGCAATTCATGCCGATCTGATGACGGATCGGGCCGTTGACGACGACCATCGCCGCGCCCGAGCTCGAGGTGCTGCCCCGCGCCGTCACCTCGGACGCCGCGAGCGCCAGGATCACCGGAAAATATTCCGGCCGCGCACCGGCCATCACCGCGTTCACGGCAACCTTCTCGACGGTGTATTCCCATAGCCCGCGATTGGGAGTCGGCTGCATGTGGCCGACGACCTTGTCGGCGGGCTGGCTGGTGCCGGCCAACATTGCGGCAACGCGCTCCTCGGTCGGCAGCACGATCGGCAGCTTGTCGGTCCAGTTGTTGCGCAGAAACAGCTCGTGCAGTTCCGCCTCGGTCGCCGGCTCGACGAAGCGCGGGGTCGATCGCTCGGCCTCGGCGGGATGGCGTCCAGCAACGTTGCCGGTCAGCGCCTCGATGATCTCGCGCATGACCGGACGGCCGGTCACCGGGTCGTTGCCTTCGACATAGGCCCTCAGCTCAGGCGCGCTCTTGCCCATCACGGGCTGCGGCACGAACACGCAAGGCGCATCCGGCAGGCCGGCCATGCGCGTCACCGAGCGAACGACCTTGTCGAAGGTCGCAGTATGAAGCGCCACGGTGGGAATGCCAAACTTGGTCTCGAGCGTCACCGCGTGCGTCGAAACCGCCGGCGCGCACGTGCTGCAATGGCCGACGCCGATGATCGCCGCGTGCCCGTTCGCCTTGATCTCGGTCCACAATTCCTGGTCGTCGCGCCCGTAATAGCCGGCCAGCGAGACCAGCTTGACCCGCACCGAAGGCATATGGCCGGCAAACCAGTTGGCGACCTCCTTCAAGAGCTCGATGGAATCATCGAAACGGCTGTCGATGAGATAGATTGTCTTGCCGTCAAGGCTTTCGAGCCGTGGCGCCAGCACCTTTTTGGCGACCTTCGGCGGATATCCGACCGGGTTATGGCAGACGATCTTGTTTTGGACGATGGCAGGTGCGGAAACGGCGATATTCATGGCACCACGAATCCTTCCCTTGGCGCGTCGATTGGCGCGTCCTTTATTTTCTCAGACGGTTTCGCGTGAACCGGCTGAGGGATATTGACCCGGAAAATTTCGTTGTCAATCAGATCGTCTTAAATAAGACTATTTATCAAATCTTGAGTGGGAACGCTCCGGCGGGCATAAGCGCCCCGGTCTTTGAGGGAACGGAATACGACCTTGAGCACAGTCGAATTGCCAGAAACGCCGCCGAGTGGAGCGGAATTGCAGCTTGGCCTGCACGGCCAGCGGCTCGGATTTCGTGTGCGGCGATTGCACCACCTGCTCAGCCAGCGGGTCGCGGATGCATTCGCGCCCTACGGCCTCCGCCCCGGCTCGCTTACGATGATGGTGTTGATCTCCGCAAATCCCGGCTACTCGCAGGTCGAATTGTCGCGGATCGGCAATCTCGACAAGTCGGCCATCGTGATGATCGTCGACGAGTTGGAAAAGCGCGGCTTGGCGATACGCGGCCGATCCTCCAGCGATCGTCGGCGCAATTCGCTGTTTCTGACGGCGCAGGGCGAAAAGCTGATGAAGGAAATGCATCAGATCGCGATGGCAACGGAGCAGCCGCTGCGCGACGGCTTGTCGCCGGAAGAATACGATCGGCTGTTTGAGCTCCTGGAAAAGGCCCGCGCGATCGTTTCCGCCGCCACCTAGTCATTTGCTCCCATACGGAGCCAGTTGGCAGATCGCCGGGCTCGGCAGTCATTTCCGCCTTAGAAATATGGTGTGGTCCATTCAAGTGCCTTGGGCTTGATCTTCTTCTCGACGCAGCGCGCTGCGGCATATCCGGCGATTTCGCCGGTCTGGGTGCACCAGGGAAAATTCCGCATCACCATGAAAAGCGTCTTGTATTCGAAGGAGAGCGACGCGCCGGTCAGAATCATATTGTCGATCTTCTGCGGCAGGAAGCATCGGAACGGCACCTCGAAGGTGTGCTTGGTGAAGCCCTCCCAGAAGAACGTCTTGGTCATCGGCTTGGTGACTGCGTCGCGGAAGCGGCAACCGGCCCGCACGTCGTCGATGTTCACGACATACTCGCCGATCGGGTGACGTCCATCGCGGACACCGACAAACCGGCCGATGCTCGCCACTGACGCCTGCTCGAAGCCGGGAACATATTTGCGCAGGAATTTCGCTTCCGCATTGATCAAGCCGCGCAGGGCCCTCTTCGCGGTGGCGTGATCGGCGGCGCTGTCGTCCATGTGCAGCGCCCATTCGTAAGGAACGTTCTGCCACAGAACGTAGGTACCATCGGCCGCGATCGGACTCATATCGAGCGTCGGATGCCCGATATAGGCCTCGCCATAGATGTTCTGCCCTTCCATCCGCGGCCGGTACACGCCATCCGGCAGATCACCAGCCGCTGCAGCTTCGGCCATCACCTTCGCGAGCAGCGGGTCCTTGGCCGTCTCCTGGTGCGCGAGCAGTTTCTTGAAGTCGATGCCGCTCATCGTCCAGAGCAGCCCGCCGGGAATGGGCCGATCGATTCCGTCCCAGGCAGCCGTGCGGGGCTGGCCGCCGCCGCCGCGCACGAACGGCGCTCCCGATCGCGCCACCAGTTCGCTGGTGCCCGATGCTTCGATGAAAATCCTGCCGGCGATCGCCTGCACGCCGCTGGCGTTCTCGACGATGACAGCGGAAATCGTGTTGTTGCCTGATCCCGTCTCCACCACGGCGTCAACGAAGCTCGTTCCGTAGAGCGCCAGAACGCCGGCTTCCTCCAGCATGTCCGCCATGACGCAGCCGGCGCCTTCCGGGTTGAATGACATCCGCTTGAATTCGGCGCCGGCCGGCTTGTTGCGTTCGTAATGCGACAGCGGATTGCCCGCCCAACCCGGATGGGTGCTTTCGGTCGCGGTATAGATGTAACCTTCGGCCGCGAACCGCTCCATCAATTCGGTGTGGATCCCGCCGACACCGGCGTCGGCAGATCCCTGCAGCCCCGACGTATGGACGCCGCCCGGCATGTCGAAGCGCTCGATCATGATCGTGCGGGCCCCCATACGGGCGGCCTGCAGAGCCGCGGCGAAACCGCCCGGCCCGCCTCCGATGACGACGACATCGGCCTCGTAAGCGATCGGAACCGCTCGGTGCTGCTGGAGACTTGGCGCGGCGATGTTCGACTTGATTTCGGCCTGTTGAGTCATGCGATGATTTTTGGAGTTTTCTTGGGGGACGGGACAGTGCCGGCTCGATGCGGATATCAGCCTGCGAAGAACGTGTCGGTGACAGGCTTGGGCAGATCCTTTTCGGCGGCGAGGATCTCGCTGCTGCGGATCACAGCGCGCCGCGCCGCCGGATCGCCCATCGAGGCGAAGGCATATTTGAGCCGGCCCGACTGAGTGGCCTTGACCAGTATGCTCGCCGGCAAGCCGGTTGCCTTTTCCGAGGCCGCATAGGCGGCGTCCGGCTCCTTGTTCATGCCATCGACCGCTGCCGCAAACGTCTTGAACAGCCGTTCGGCGACGCCGGGATGCCTATCGAGCGCTTCTTGTCGGATCGCGAGCCCGAGGAACGGCATCGCCGCACCTTCGTGCTTTTCGTAGCCCTCGCCCATGTTGAGCAGAACCCGGAGCTTTGCGTTCTTGGACATCCCGATGGCTACGCTCGGCTCCCAGGTCACCGCCGCATCCGCGCGATCAGCGAGCACAAGCGTCACACCACCGAGCGGATGGTCGACCGTCTGGATCGAGGTCTCCTTCTCCAGATCGATCCCGTAGAAGCTGTGGACCAGCGACTTCATCAGGCGGAACGTTCCCGACGAGGTCGGCGCAGCGAGCGTCTTGCCGCGCAGATCCTCCACCGACTTGATCGTCTCCGACATGGTGACGATGTTCAAGAGATTGCCCGGATTGATGCCGCAAAGGTAACGCACGGGAACGCCGGCGAACGACCGGACGGCGAAGGTATCCCAGCTTCCGAAGCAGATATCGAACGCGCCGGCAACGAAGTCGCCATAGTAGCTGGTCAGTGACGAATATGGTTTGGGTGGATCGAGGACGACGCCATTGGCCCGATCAAATCCTTTCGCCAGTGTGTAATCCATGAACGCAGGCACGAAGCCCGGCGTAAAGGTCGCCCAGCTCAGCCGCGGCATCTCCTCGGCCAGCGCCGGCGCGCCTGCGAGGGCCAGAGCCGCACCCAGCCCCTGGGTGACTTGTCGTCGCGATAACCGCACGTCCATGTCGTTGTCCTGTGAAGTTAACCGGCAAAGAAGTCCGGGTCGGCCTTGCGCGACAGAACGCCCTGCTTCGTCAGCATCTCCGACGCCGTGACGATGGCAGCCTGCACCTTCGGGTCGCTGGCCGCGCCGTACGCGAGCCTGAAGCGTCCAGAGGATTTGGCGATCTTGATCGTATCGGTGTCGATCTTGGTGCGGTCAGCGTATTTCGCGGCGATTGCATCAAACTCCGTATTGATCGCCGAGACGCACTCGGCGAAGGCGGCGTTAAGCTTCTTCGCCATTCCGCCAGCGAGGATGTCCTTGCGCACGTTGACGCAGAAATACGGAAGATCGGCGCCGGTCCTCTCCCGGAACGCCTGACCCGGACTGAAGATCACGCCGATATCGCTGCGCTTCTGCATGCCGGAGCTGATCATCGGCTCCCAGGCCACGGCCGCATCGGCGCGGTCGGCGATGACAAGCGTCACGCCCTGGGCCGGATTGTCGGCGTTCTGGACCTGCGCCGATGTCTCGATGTCCTCGCCGCTCAGCTCCTTGATCATCGCGCGGGTCATCCGGTAGACGCCGGACTGCTGCGGCGCCGCGATCATCTTGCCCTTGAGCGCCGACAGCGACTGCGGACCCGATTTGGTGGCGACGATACCGATCATGTCGGCCGTCATCAGCGTGCAGAGCAGCTGGCACGGAACGCCGGCCTGATAGCGCGTCAGGACAGGATCCCAGCTCGCGATGATCAGATCGGATGAGCCGGCGACGAAATCATTGAACAGCGTGCCGATCGAGGCGTTGAGCACGGGCTCTTCGAGCTTGAAGCCGTGTTTCTCGTCGAGCTTGCGATCACGAATGACATCATAGAACACCGTGGTAAAGCCCGGCGTCGCCGTGGCGCAGCGGATCGCAGGTCGATCCTGCGCCCGCAGCACGGCCGGCGCCATCGCCATCCACGCGCCCGCAGCAACCGCGCCGCCCAGAACGGCGCGGCGATCGAGCACAAGGGCGTCAGACACTTTCGTCTTCATGATGATTTGCTCCCAAAGCGGCTTCGATCTGCGCCCGGCACGCGTCGCCCGCCGCCGCATCGGCGCGCGCCTGATCGAGCGTCATTTCGAGCACAATTCTCGCACCCGGGCCGAGAACGATGACGCGGTCGGCCATCTCCAATGCGTCGTCGATGCGGTGCGTCACCATCAGGCACGTCTTGCCGTATTCGCGCGCGACACTGCAAAAATCGCGGCGCAGGCTTTTCGACGTGACGTGATCGAGCTGACTGAACGACTCGTCGAGCAGCACCAGCTTGGGGTCCACGGCCAATGCGCGCGCAAGCGATACGCGTTGGCGCATGCCGCCGCTCAGCTCATGCGGGTATTTGTTCAGCGCGCCATCGAGATTGACGCGAGCGAGCCACTGCGCCGCTCTCTCGCGCGCACTCTTGCGGTCGACGCCGAGGATCAGCAAGCCGAGTTCGACGTTCTCGACCGCCGTGCGCCATGGCAGCAGACGATCGGTCTGGAAGCTGACGGCAAGATGGCCCTTGAGCGCCTTGAACTGCCGGAACGGGTCCACGCCCGCCACCACGACGCTGCCTGCATCGGCCGCCGTCGTTCCCATGATCAGGTTGAGCACAGTGGTCTTACCGGCGCCCGTGCGGCCCAGCAAGGTCACGATCTCGCCCTCACGAACCTCGAAGCCAAGGTTGTCGACCACGGAACGGCCGCCATATTGCTTGCGTACCCCACGCAGCGAAATGACCGGAGCGGATCGAGAGGTGTTTTGAGCGAGAGGCGTCATCGGACGGTCGCCTCCGGACGCCATCCGAGCACGAGCTTTTCGATGCCTGTCACCAGAACCTGCAGCGCCACGTTGAGGAAGACCAGGAAGAAGGTCCAGGCCAGCACTTCGTCGATGTGAAAAGTCGACTGCGCAAGACCCATGCGCGATCCGACGCCAACGGCCGACGCCACGAGTTCGGCGAAAATCACCATGCGCGTCGCGTAGCCGATCACCGACTTCGTGGTGAGCAGAATGTAGGGAATGATGTGCGGGACGATCAGATAGCGAAGGATCTGCAACTGGGATGGCCGGAAGCTCTCGATCATGTCGATGAGATCCTTCGGTAGAGCGCGAATGCCGTCGTAGATGCTGAGCGTGTAGAACGGCACCAGGATCATGATCAGGATGAAGAAGATCCGCGTCTCGGGATTCTTGAACCAAAACACCGCGAGCAGGATCCACGACAAGGCGGGAATGCCGGTGTCGATGATCACGAGCGCACGAATGAAAGGGCGCAGAACGGGCGCGATACCCATCACCAGCCCGAGCAGAACACCCGTGACAAGCGAGAACGCGAGTGCGGCAGCAAGGCGCGCCAGCGTCACCAGCACGTGGTAATAGTCGGTCCCGGCAAGACGGTAGATCGCCTCCGCCACCGCCCGCGGCGACGGCATGATGTAGTCCGGCACATACCAGCTCGCGATTTCCATGGCGGCGAGCAGGAGCAGGACGACCGCGACCGTTGCGGCCGTCTCACGGACCGAAACGCTGGCGACGAGCGATTTCCGGACCCGGAGGGCCTCGCTGCCGGCGATCGACTGCGACGAGCCGGTCTGGACATGCTGTTCGAAGGTCAAGAAAAGAAACCCTCCCTCTCGCCGGCGTGCCGACGACCTTTTGGCCCTGACTTAACATGTTAAGTTGAGCCGTCAAGGAGGATTTGGCATAAGGTGCGTCGACACCGACAGGGGACAAAGCGTGCCACCAGCCGCGCAAGACCACGCCTCCGCCCGCAAAAAGGGCGCCGAGCCAGGCCACGGCAACCTCGCCGGGAACTCCATTCCCTTCGAGCGTGCGCTTCCGGTCGGGCTGCTGCGCGCCCGCGAGGCCGTGATGTTTCACATGCGGCCGGTGCTGCGCGAGCACGGTACGACAGAGCAGCAATGGCGCGTATTGCGGTCGTTGGACGTTTCGTTGCCGATGGACAAGACGACCCTTGCGAACCGTTCAACGCTCCTGATGCCGAGCCTGCTCCGCATCCTGAAGGATCTCAAGAGACTGGGGCTCATTCGCCTGGTGCGCTCTCCGACGAACCGGCGCCTCAGCGACGTCGTCCTGACCGCCAGGGGCGCAGCCTATGTGGACGAAGTCAGCGCAGCGATTGCGATCAAGGGCAAGGTCGTCAAGGATGCGATCGGAGAGCCGATCGTCGAGCGCCTGCTCACTCTCTTGAGGGAGGTCGAGGTTCGCTTGTCGACCCTCAACGACGAGTCCGGCGGCAAGAAATAAGCGGACCGCCGGGCAGAGGTGCCGAGAGCCCCGCGGCAAATTTGGGCCGTTAGCTGTCGCGTCGCCTCAGACCGTCATCCCAATGAACTTGAGCTGCGACAGCTCCTCGATGGCGTGACGCACGCCTTCACGTCCGACGCCGCTGTGCTTGACGCCTCCGAACGGATAGTTGTCGAGACGGAAGCGGGTGGCTTCGTTCACCCAGAGCGCACCGACCTCGAAATCGTCGGTGAACCGAAGCACTGCGCCGAGGTCGCGCGTGAAGACCGACCCGTGCAGTCCGAATGCCGAGTCGTTGGCAAGCGCGATTGCCTCGTCGACTTGATCGAAGCCCGCAACGAGCGCGACGGGGCCGAACACCTCTTCGCGCCATAGCCGCGCCTCATGCGAGACGTCCGCGAGAATCCCAGGGGAAACGATGGCGCCCGTCCGTGTCGGCTCGAGCGCGTAGCGGGCCCCCTTGGCGATCGCGTCGGCACACATCGCCATCACGCGTTCGGCGGCCGCCGCGCTGACCATCGGGCCGACATCGGTCTTCGGATCGCTGGCCTCTCCGACATTGAGCGCTCGTGCAGCCTGCACGAAAGCATCCAGGAACTCCCGGAGCCTGGACCGTGCGACGAGAACGCGCTGGGCAGAAATGCATTGCTGGCCGCTCGCCTCGAACGCCGCGGACGCGATCTTCTTCGCTGCCGTGACGGTATCTGCATCATCGAGCACGATGTTTGCCGCGTTCGAGCCGAGCTCCGCGAGGAATTTCTTGGCTCCCGCAGCACGCGCCAGCGCCTCGCCGCCGCCTGTGCTGCCGGTAAACGATACGGCGCGCACACCTTCGTGCGCTGCCAGCGCCGCGGCCGTTTCCCTGTCACCGGTCACGACGGTGAACAGGTTCTCCGGCCAACCGGCGTCCAGAAACAGTTTGGCGAGTTTGAGGGCCGTCCGCGTTCCGGCAGGCGCCGGCTTGGCCACAATGGCATTTCCGGCAGCAATGGCCGGCGCGACCTTTTGAACGAGCAGATTGACAGGAGCATTGAACGGCGTGATGCCGGCGACGACGCCGTACGGAATGTGGCGAACGAAGCCGAAATGCCCAGCACCGGCGGGTGTCACATCGAGCGGCACCGTTTCGCCGCCGAATTGCGTCAGTGCCGCTGCGGTCGCCTCGAGAAATTCCGCGCCCCGGCGCACCTCGAACGAGGCCATCCGGATCGGCTTGCCGACGTCGGTGCAGATCGTCGCGGCGATTTCGTCAGACGCTTCCAGCAACGCCTTTGCCGCTGCCCTGAGCCAGCCGATCCGAACATGGGTCGGCTGTTTCCGATGCCTGGCAAAAGCGGCGCTTGCAGCCGCCACCGCTTTGTCGACGCCGGCACGCCCTGCTTCCGCGATCCGCCCGATAGCCTTGCCGTCGTGAGGGGCAATCAGATCGAACGCGGGGGTATCGGCGGCGGCGATCTTTCCGTCGAAGAAACTGGCGTAGAGCGGCAGGTTCATAGGTCGTTTCCGTTATCAAGCAGCGCGCATGCGCTGGATATGCATGTTTGCCAGGAACGGAACCAGCGGATGCGTTCCCAATTTCGTCAGCATCGGAAGATCGAGCGCGATCAGGGCTTGCCGCTGTTCGCTCGAGAGCCGGTACTTGTCGGCATAGGCGCCGGCATCCTTCACGAACTGCGCACGGCTCTCCGGCTCGTGTGCGAGGGCATGAAGAGCCGAGGTCAATTCGACGAGCTCCGGCTTGATCGAGGGGTAATGCGCCGCGTGGGACGTCGCCTGCGGGCTGTACCAGCCAAGCGATGCATAATTATGATGCCAGCTCGGATCCATGGCGACGACGTCCGGTTTTCGTTCACCCAGCGCGCCGGCTGCGCAGGCCCAGCACCGCAGCTCGATATTGCCGGTGTCGTCAAGCTCCGCTTCGTCATAGCCGATCAGCGACTTCAGATTTCCGCTGGCGAGCTTTTCCAGCGCCTTGTTGTCCCAACCCAGCTCCGGATTGGAGTAGCGGTCCGTTCCAGGGAAGTGCGACATGCCGCCGCTCGACAGCACGACGGTCTTCAGGCCCATCGCCGTCACCGTGCGCGCCACCGCCTGCCCGAAGGCATAGCAGCGTTCCATCGTCGGCTGCGGCGGCAGATAGGCATTGACGTAGATCGGAAGAACCGGCTCGCTGGTCAGCCCGAGATGGGTCAAGGGGATGCCGATCGCATAATCGATCTTCGCGGTGCTGGTGAAGGCGGGGTCGAAGTTCTGGCGATAGAGCTGGCGAACGAGCTCGAAGCCGATCTCGCTCGGAATTTTCCAGTGAAAGTTGCGGCCGGCGAATTCGCCGGTGGCCTCACCGCCGACATGCACCGTGAATGGCGGCGCGGCGTTGTGGAAGAACTGCTCGGCGTGATCGTTGGAGAAGATGATCCAAAGATCCGGCTTCAGCGCCTTGAGCTTGTCGCCAATCTCCTTGGCGACCTGCCGCACCTTCTCGACGACCGCCTTGTCCTCGGTATCCGGCATGGTGAAGAACTGCGGCGCGTGGGGCAGCATGGCGCCGCCAATGACGGTAGACATCATGGAGATTGCTCCTCAATTCCGCTGAAGCTGATTGGTTCATCTCAACATAGGTGCTTGCGGCTCGGCGCGTTAGCGCTATTCTGTCACAAAATTGCTGTGAGGCGACAACGCGGTTCCGTGACGCAGATTCATCCAGACGTTCTCGTGCCTCCCAGAGGGAAAGCGGCGCAAAGGGTCGTCGCCTACGTGCTGAACCTTCAGCGTGGCGGTGGACGCCCGTTGCACAAGCATGATCGCGCCCAGCTTCTGGCGGTGACGTCAGGCTCGATCGCAGTGGTGGCGGAAGGCGCGACGTTTGTGGCGCCGCCGGAACGGGGCGTTTGGGTTCCGGCTCACACGCCGCACGAAACCCGGCACCTTGCATCGACATGCCTGCGAACACTTTACATCGACCCCGCCGCGTGCTCGGCGCTGCCCGATCGCACCACAGTCGTGCAGATCAACCCGTTGATGCGGGAGCTGCTCACTGCCGTCGTGGCGCGTCCACGCGACTACGAGGAGCACGGAGCAGACGGCCGCCTGGTGGATGTCATGCTCGATCAGATCGCCGCCTCGCGCGCATTGCCGCTCAACCTGCCGATACCAGCTTCGACGCCGTTACGTGCGCTGGCCATGCGAATTCTGGAGCGTCCCACGGAAGGGCCCGACATGCGGTTGCTGTCGGAGTCCTTGCGCATCTCGGCCCGAACCCTGCAGCGCCAGTTCAAGAATGAAACGGGCTTGTCGCTGCGCAGCTTCAGGCGGCAGGCCAAGCTGCTGAAGGCGCTCGAACTGTTGTCGGCCCGCACACCGGTCAGCCGAATCTCCGACATGCTCGGTTTCGGCGAGCCGAGCGCGTTCATTTCAATGTTCAGGGCCGCCTACGGCGTGACGCCGGGGCGCTACCTGTCGCAGGACTGAACTCACCGCGGGTCGGCAATGAAGTCGAGCATCGCTCGCCCGAGCAGGTCTTCGGCCGTATTGATGTGCGCGATGGTCGACGTGTGGTTGTGCCCCCGCAGCCACATCAAGGGCGGCGAGCGGCGCTTGGCCCGCGCAAGCCGAAAAACCAGCTCGGCGCAATGCATGTCGATCAGCGGGTTCTCGAACTCTGCCCACGCGATGAACGTGGGAACGCTGCAGGCGTCCACATGCGTGACCGGCGAGACATCCGCGAGCGTGTCCGGATCGTCCGTCCCGTAATAGCTGACGACCTTCTTTGCATTGGGGTTCTCGGGCAGCGTTTCGGCCCGAACCCTGCCGCTGAGGACCAGATGGCCCGCAAGACCCGGTCCCACGGCAGGATGGCGCCTTCCGTCATAGGCGTAGCTGCCGGTATGCGCAGCACCCGCGGAGTGCCCCATCAGGAAGATGCGATCGGCATCGATGCCGATTTCGTCGGCATGTTCATGCGCCCAGCCCACCACGGCCGCAACGTCCTCGGTTGCGCCGGGATACCTGGTATCGTCGGCAAGCCGGTAGCCGATATTGATGCCGACAACGCCGTTTCGCGCGAAATACCGCAGCACGTTGGCGTATATCTCGTCGGTTCTGTTGCGGTGCCCGTCGAGGAACGCGCCGCCATGGACGAACAGGACCGCCGCGCGTCCCCGCTCGCGATTGCCGGGCAAGTACACGTCAAATCTTTGACGTGGATGGTCCCCATAGGCGATGTCCGCTCTGAGATCGACGCCCGTGGTCGGCGCCATCCTGTGAACGTCGCTGAATTTCTCGAGCATCAGCTTGACGTGCTTTGCCGGCGACCATTGCGGGCCGATCTCCGCCATCAGTCCGCGCAGCTCATTTGGAATGGAGGGGCGTTGCTGGTCCATTGATCGTCCGGCTCGCTACACGATGATGCGCTTGACACGCTGCTCGATCAGCCGAACCAGGCTGAGCGCGGTGAGTTCGGATGATTTCGGGTTGGTCGCGAGCGGCCTGTTCTCGAGCGTGATGTCCATGCGGCCAAATGCGCCGCTTGCAACGATCCGGTGCCCGTTCATCGTCGAGGCAGGATCGGCGATCAATTCGACCCGCGTTTTATCCAGACCAATTCCGGCGAGCGAGGTCACGACCGTCGCATTGGCATTTTGCGGGTAGGCTGCGGCCGCCTGACGCGCCGTTCCGGTGAAGAAGATCGTGCGTTCGGTCAAGCCGTCCAGCGTCACGAGCTCTTCGGCCGGCGTGTTCTTCCACGCGCGCGGCGGCTTGATGATCTGGTGAGCGACCTCATCGAGCCCCAGCACAGCCGCACTGGCAAGCGCATCGATGCCGCCGATTGCGCCCGACGGCACCTCGATGCGGCTGCCATGCCGTTCGGCCAAATCGGCGAGCCAGGCCAGCAGAGCGTCATCGCTGAAGGCGCTGGTCGAGGCCGTGATCATGGCCGGACTGGCAGCCAATGCTGCGGGCGCCCACTGGGATATTGCCGCGCGTCCCGCCGCCTCGATAACCAGATCGGGCTTGAGAGCGGCGAGTTCATCCGGCGTCCCGAGAAAGGCGACGCCTTGCGGCAGTGCCGCGCGTGCTTCGGGCGTGTCGATGGTTGCAACGGCGGCAATCTCGACCGGCGTCTCGCGCTGCCTCAACAGCGCCCCGACGCGAGAATTGATGGCGCCCCATCCGATGAACGCCAGCCGCGTAGGCTTCTGCATGGAATGTGTCCTCTTGAT
>CAYVVB010000084.1:0-16705 GCA_964454955.1 uncultured Bradyrhizobium sp.
ACGGGCGGCTCCGAAGTGTTCACGACAAGCGCGAGATCTACCACGTCCGCCAGTTGTTGCCGCGCCAGTAGCCGCGGCCTTCATGCTCCTGGAATTCGTAGTGCTCGTGCGGGCCCCACCTCCAATTGTCACCATGAACGATCGCTCAACCTGATCGGAAGGAACCACACCCAGCGCGGCGTCGTTCAATTGTCGACAGGTTGAACGAGAGCACGAAGGGCGGCGATCAATCCCGCGGGCTCGATCGGTTTTTCCAGCCGCAGCACGTTGCGAAATTCGGTGGGAATGCTTCCGCTGCCAAATCCCGTCGCGAAGACAAATGGAATGTTGCGCTCGGCCAGCTCCACGCAAATTGCAAACACGTTTTCGCCGCCGAGACCGATGTCCAGCACGGCGCAATCGATCCGGGACTCGGCCTTGATTGCAGAGAGACCGTGAGCCAGCGTGGGCATGGGGCCAAGTACATGCGCGCGCTCCTGGAGAAGTATCCGCTTGAGATCGTCGGCCAGAAAGTATTCGTCCTCGACCACGAGCACCCGGCGCCCGACGAGCGCGCTTTCAGTTGCAATAGGCATTCAAATATCCGTGTGTGAATTGGCGCTGAGCGACGGACTCCTGCTTGACGGGCTAACATAGGTTATTGAATTTGGTTCCCCGACCACCCGATTAATGTTCCGGGAGGCGTGGCGTTGAGTTCATTGATCCGAAAACTGGAACACTTCGTTCGGCTCTCCCACGCCGACCGGGCCGTCCTCGATCGGGCCGGCTCCGAGCGTGTCCGCAAATTCGGGCCACGGGTCGATATCGCGCGGGAAGGCGACAGGCCCAAGGACGTTCAGCTCATCCTCTCGGGCTGGGCGTGCCGCTACAAGCAGCTCGAGGATGGGCGTCGGCAGGTGGTCTCGTTCTTCCTGCCGGGTGATCTTTGTGATCTCAACATTTTCATCCTCCGGGAAATGGATCACTCGATCGGTACGATCACCCCGGTTGCCATCGCCGACTTGTCGCGCGAATTCTTCGACGAGATCAGCCTCGGCTATCCCCGTATCGTCACCGCCTTGTGGTGGGAGAGTCTGGTGAGCGCCGCGATCCAGCGCGAGTGGACGATGAATCTCGGCCAGCGCACGGCATCCGAACGGATGGCGCATCTGCTTTGCGAGATATTCTTCCGCCTGCGGATCGCCGGGCTGACGCGCGAGGGGAGTTGCGATTTTCCCCTGACCCAGGCCGATCTCGCCGATGCGACGGGGCTTTCCAAGGTCCATGTCAACCGTACCCTGCAGGAACTTCGTTCCGCCGGCCTCATTGTGCTCAAGGGCAAGATGCTGGTAGTGCCGAATCTCGATCGGCTGATGAATGCTGGACTGTTCAACGCAAACTATCTGCACATGGATCGCGAGGGACGCCAGCTTGATGCAAATGAATGAGGACTCATAGGTCGATGCGGGGCAGGGTTCTTTCCGCCGGGGCAGGGCAGGCACCGGCTGCGCACGGCAACAGCGTGCGGAGAGGGGCGCTCGAACGCGAGGTCGTCCAGCGGCTGGGGCTGTTGCCCAATTTCCTGCGCTCCGCGCCGTCGGTACCCGGCCTGGTGGAGCAGTTCTGGGCCTTCGCCAAATCCGCCTATCTGGACAATCCTCTGCCGCCGCTGTTCAAGGAGCGGCTGTTCGTGCATCTTTCGCGCTTTTGCGGCGTGCGCAGTTGCATCTCTCGTCACATCGCGCTCCTGGTCGGCCGCGGACGTCCCGCGGGCGGCACAAACGCCGCGCCCGAAACCATTGCGCAGGTTGCCGCGCTTATCGGCCGTCCGCTCGCGGACGCCGCCGCGCTCGACCAGGCGCTGTTGCGGCTCGAAGCACTTCGCGAGCCGTCCGAAATTCCCGAGCCTGGCACAGCTCCGGAAGCTGACCTGTTCGACGCCCTCAGCATGCTGTTCGTGGCGCCTGGCCAGACCAAGCGCGCGCGACTGGCCATTCGCAACGCGTTCGGCGACACCAAGCTCGAACTGCTGACCGCCTTGCTCGCTTTCGTCCGAACCGAGCACTACTGGAGCGAAACGCATCCCCATCTCGAGGACGAGCCGGAGGTCTCTGCTCTGATGCGCGCCAATCCCGAGCTCGCAGCGCTGTTGCCGGACATGAGGGAGGCACAGCGCGCGCAGGAGAGAATACGAGGTATCGGCGCGCGCGGTGGCCGGCTCGCGCCGACCGAAGGCGGCGAAGAGCAGGGCGACCGGCTGCTTGCCGAATGGCAGCACCGCGTGCGCAACACGATCGCCGTGATCCGCTCGATCGTCCGGCGCACGGCGGAAACCAGCGAGACGGTCGAGGATTTCGCCAATCATCTGGACGGCCGGATCGGTGCGTTTTCGCGCGTCCAGCTCGCGGTCGCTCGCGATCCACTGGCGGGCTTCGATCTGGCCGAGCTGCTCTACGAAGAGTTTCGCGCGTGCGCAGCCCATGAGGGCGAGCAATTTTCGTTGCAAGGCCCTCCGGTGCGTCTTGGTCCCAAGGCGGCTGAGAACATCGGATTGGCAATCCATGAACTCGCAACCAATGCAGTCAAGCACGGCGCCTTCACGATACCTCGCGGACGCATCGATGTCGGGTGGTCGAAGGAACTGCGGCAGGACGGCGACTGGCTGTGGCTGAGCTGGAAGGAAAGCGGCATGGCCGGCCGTCCAGTCGAGCAAAGCCGGCAGGGCTTCGGCACGATCCTGCTGGAGCAGACACTGCAATATGACCTCGGCGCCGAGGTCACGCGGGCGTTCGAATTCGGCGGCTTCCGTTGCGAGATCACGTTTCCTCTCGCGGAGAGTGGTTCCCGATGATGGGAACGCAGGGCCGGCCGCTACAGGAACCAATGTAGGTGGATGGGCGTTCTGGCACCTGACAGGGGCCGCCGCATGATCCACCGCCGCACGTTTCTTGTCTCCGCAGCGATCTGGTTTGCCGGAACGACCTCGCTGACGCGGGCGACGATCATTCGTGACCAGATGCCCTGGTGGCCTTTTCCGACATCAGCTCCCGAATTCCAAAGGCCGGGCCCGTGGCAATTCTTCACCGCCGACGAGGCCCGCGCCATGGAAGCGATCGTCGACCGCATTGTTCCGCCCGATCCGGAGACGCCAGGCGGAAAGGATGCCGGTTGTGCGGTCTTTATCGATCGGCAATTGAAGGGGCCCTACGGCTCAGCGGAAGGTCTCTATATGCTGGGCCCCTTCATCAAGGGGACGAAGCAACAGGGGCCGCAATCGCCTTTGACGCCGGCCGAACTCTACCGCAAGGGACTGGCCTCGCTCGATAAATACTGCAAGGCCAATCGCGAGGGCAAAGTCTTTGCCGACCTCTCGGCCGAACAGCAGGACGATGTGCTGAAGCAGATCGAAGCCGGAAAGGTCAAGTTCGACGAGGTCGATGCCGAAGGATTCTTCAGCGCACTGTTGAAAGATGTCCCCGAAGGCTTCTTCTCCGATCCGATCCATGGCGGCAACCGCGATATGGTCGGTTGGAAGATGATCGGATTTCCGGGCATCCGCTACGACTATCGCGATTGGATCAACCGCCACAACGAGCGCTATCCCTATCCGCCCGTCAGCATCGCCGGGCGAAGCGACTGGACCCCACGCAAATCCTGAGTGCTGCAATGGCCCGCAAGCTGCCCGCGAAGGACGTCGTGATCGTAGGCTTCGGCTGGACCGGCTCGATCCTGGCCTATGAACTCGCCGATGCGGGCCTCGAGGTGATTGCGATCGAGCGCGGCCCCTGGCGCAACACGTCGACGGACTTCGCGCCCGGCTTTGCGCCCGATGAGCTGCGCTACAGGATCCGCCACGAGCTGTTTCTGCGCCCGGAACAAACGACATTCACTTTCCGCAACAAGATGAGCGAGACCGCGCTGCCGATCCGCTCATGGGGCGCGTTCATGCCGCCGAACGGCGTCGGCGGCGGCGGCGTACACTGGAATGCGGAGACCTGGCGCTTTCTGCCCTCCGATTTCGTGCTGCGCACCCACCTCACACAGCGGTATGGCGCGAACTTTCTTCCCCAGGACATGACCATCCAGGATTGGGGCCTCACCTATGACGAACTCGAGCCGCATTACGATCGCTTCGAATATCTGTGCGGCACCTCGGGGCAGGCGGGCAACATCAAGGGAGAGATCATCGAGGGCGGCAATCCGTTCGAAGGTCCCCGCTCGCGCCCCTATCCAACGCCCGCGCAGGATCAGCCCTTCAGCCATACGCTGTTCGGAAAAGCCGCGCGCGAGCTCGGCTACAAGCCATTTCCGCAGCCCTCGGGAAATCTCTCGCGCCCTTATCAGAACCCGCTCGGCGTCCGCCTCGGACCGTGCACCTTTTGCGGGTTCTGCGAATGGTTCGGCTGCGGCAACTACTCGAAGGCTTCGCCCCAGACCACGATCCTGCCCGCGCTCGTGCGCAAACCAAATTTCTCCGCCCGCGACAACAGCGAGGTGACGCGCATCAATCTTGATTCCTCGGGCAAGCGCGCCACCGGCGTGACCTTCGTCGATACGGACGGCAACGAATGGGAGCAGCCGGCGGACCTCGTCATCCTCTCGGCCTATACGATTTTCAACGTGCAGCTCCTGCTGCTCTCCGGCATTGGCAGGCCGTACGATCCGAACGCCAATACCGGCGTGATCGGACGCAATTTCAGCCACCAGACCATTTCCAACGTCACGAGCTTCTTCGAGCCCGGCAAATTCATCTTCAATCCGTTCATCGCCTCCGGCGCGATCGGAATGTGCATCGACGAATTCAACGGGGACAATTTTGATCACGGGCCGCATGGCTTCGTCGGCGGCGGCTACATGGGCCAGGTGCAGACCAACGGGCGGCCGATCGAGACCACGCCGGTGCCGCCGGGCACGCCACTCTGGGGCGCGCAATGGAAGAAGGCGGTCAAGGACAATTATCTGAGCGCGCTTAAGCCGGGCACCGGCGTTCACGGCAGCATGTACAGCTATCGCGATGTCTATATGGATCTCGACCCGACCTACAAGGATCGCCTTGGCAGGCCGCTGGCGCGCATCACCATGGATTTCCACGACAACGAGATCAAGCAGAACGCCTTCCTGACCGACAAGTTCGCCGAGATCTTCGACGCGATGGGCGCCAAGCAGGTCGAGAAGAGCTATCGCAAGGCTCCCTACGACGTCACCCAGTACCAGACGACGCATCTGTGCGGCGGCGCGGTGATGGGGACCGATCCCAACACCAGCGCGCTCAACCGCTACCTGCAAAGCTGGGACGTGCCGAACCTGTTCGTCATGGGCGCGTCCGCATTTCCGCAAAATCCCGGCTACAATCCGACCGGGACGGTTGCGGCGCTCGCCTATTGGGCGGCCGATGCGATCCGCACGCGCTATCTCAAGAATCCCGGGCAGTTGATCAATGCTTAAGGCGTCGACGATCGCGGTCGCCCTGCTCGCGCTCGGCGCAGGTGCCGGCAGGGGCGCGAGCCTGCAGGATTTCGAAAGGATCCAGCGCGGCCGTTACCTCACCAATGTCGCCGATTGCGGCAGTTGTCATACCACCCCCGGAAGCAATCAACCATTTGCCGGCGGACGCGAGATCGAAACGCCGTTCGGCAAGCTGGTCGCTCCGAACATCACGCCCGATCGCGAGACCGGGATCGGCGCCTGGACGGATGAGCAGTTTGACGCGGCGGTGCGAATGGGGCGGGGCCGCGGCGGCGGGCGACTCTATCCTGCGATGCCGTTTCCCTATTACTCGCGAATGTCGCGAGAGGACGTGACGGCAATTCGCGCCTATCTCAACACCATCGAGCCGGTACACAATGCGGTCAACTCGAACATCTTGCCATTCCCGCTGAATATCCGCGCCGTGATGAATGTCTGGGACCAGCTCTATTTCAGGCCGGGCGAATTTCACCCCGATCCCTCGAAATCGGAGGAGTGGAATCGCGGCGCCTATCTCGTGCAGGGCCCGGGACATTGCGGCGCCTGCCACACGCCCAAGACTATCCTCGGCGGCGACAGGAATTCGGATGCGTTTCACGGTTACACGCTGCAGGGCTGGGTGGCACCCGACATCAGCAGCGGAGGGGGGCCGCTGGCGGCCTGGTCGGTCGATGACATCGCCCAATATCTGAAAACCGGCCATAACCAGCACGCGGCTGCCGCGGGCCTGATGGCCGAAGTCGTGCAGCTCTCGACCTCCAACATGACCGACGCGGATGTGAGGGCGATTGCCGTCTATTTGAAGGATCTCGCGGGAACGGCGCCTGCGGAGGCAGGACCGGCGGACCAGAATGTGATGAACGCGGGCGGCGCGATCTTCCAGGACCTCTGCGCGGCGTGTCACCGCCGGGATGGGCAGGGCATCCCGATGCTGTTTCCAACGCTGACGCGCAATGCCAGCGTCGCAGCCGCCGATCCGACCACGGTCCTGCGGGTGATCCTGCAGGGAGCGTCGACCGTTGCCACCGACCGCGAGCCGACCGGTCCGGACATGCCGGCTTTCGGCTGGCAACTGAACGACGAGCAGGTGGCGGCGGTAGCGACCTTTGTCCGCAACCGTTTCGCTCACGCGCCCGCCGTCAGCGTAGACGACGCGCGCAAGGCGCGTGCGGGCCTTGCCTCACGGAACTGACCGGCGCTCTCGCGCCGGCTACGGCCTGCATTGGATCCTTGTCGATTTGCCTTTCAATGCCCGCCGGCGGCGGCACCCTGCTTCGGCTTCCCGGTGAGCAGGATGGCGACGGCCGCGAGGATCAGCACGATGCCGATCACCGCAAACGTATCGCCAAAGCCGAGCACGAGGGCCTGGCGCTTGACGGTATTGCCGAGTGCAATGATCGCCTGCTGGCGCGCGCCGATCGGGTCGGTCATGCCGTGGGCGATGAAGTAATTTGTCATCTCGGCGATCCGGTTGCGCACCTCCTCGCGGCCGAGGTCGACGGCCTGGCCGATGATGTTGGAGTGGAACTGTTCCCGCTTGGTCACGATGGTGGCGAGCACCGCAGTGCCGATGGCGCCGCCGAGATTGCGCATCATGTTGGAGATGCCGGAGGCCGCGGCGGCGTCCTGCGGCGCCACGCTGCCCAGCCCAATCGCGCTCAGCGGCGCCAGCGTCAGTGCCTGGCCGACGGCGCGGGTCATGTTGGGAATCCAGAATTGATCGCCGGAATAGTCGAGCGACATCGTCGTGTTCATAAACGATGAGAGCGCGAACAGCAGCAAGCCGGTTGCCGCGATATGGCGGGCGTCAAACCGCCGCATCAATTTCGGCACCAGCGGAATCAGCAGAAGCTGCGGTAGGCCGGTCCAGGCCAGCACATTGCCGATCTGCTCGGCATTGTAGCCCTGCACCTGGCTGAGATAGGCGGGCAGCAGGTAAATCGAACCGAACAACGCGAAGCCGAGGAACACGGCGGAAATGGTGCCGAGTCCGAAATTGCGCTGCGTCAGCAGCCGCAACCGCACCAGCGGCTTTTCCGCGAGAAGCTCATTGATGACGAACACGGACAGGCTGATCGCCGCGACGGCCGCCAGCTTCACGATGAAGGGCGAGCCGAACCAGTCGTCCTTGTTGCCTTCCTCGAGCACGGCCTGGAGCGCGGCAAGGCCGACGGCCATGGTCGCGATCCCGAACCTGTCGCCGTCGCGCAGCAGGCCGAGTTGCAAGGATTGGCGCTCGAGCGTGACATAAAGGGTCGTGACCATCACCGCGGTCGGCACCACGTTGACGAAGAAAATGGTCTGCCAGCCGTAGTTCTCGGTGAGATAGCCGCCGATGGTCGGGCCGATCGCGGGCGCAAAGGTGACGGCGAGCGAGAACATGGCAAGACCAATCGGCTGCTGGGGCTTCGGCAGCTTGGTGAATACCAGCGTAAAGGCCATCGGGATCAGCACGCCGCCGAAAAATCCCTGGAGGCCGCGCATCGCGATCATCGACGGCAAGTCATGAGTGAAGGCGCAGGCGACCGAAAAGGCGGCAAACAATGTCGCGAACGAGAGAATGGTGTTCCGGAAAGAAAACACCCGGCTGAGATAGTCGGTGA
The DNA here is from genome assembly GCA_964454955.1 of uncultured Bradyrhizobium sp. Lineage (GTDB taxonomy): Bacteria > Pseudomonadota > Alphaproteobacteria > Rhizobiales > Xanthobacteraceae > Bradyrhizobium. The sequence continues at coordinate 8,049 of CAYVVB010000084.1, forward strand.
GCGGGATCACCACGATCTCGCCGATCAGGTAAGAGGTCGAGATCCAGGAGCCGTTGTCGACGCCGGTGCCGATGCCGCCTTCGATGTTAAGCAGCGAGGCGTTGGTGATCTGGATGTTCAGGATGGCCATGAACGCGCCGATCATGGCGGCCATCACGGAAATCCACACAGTGGCGCTGGCGCGGTCCGCTTGGGCTGCGCTGGCTACCGGACCGCTGCGCACGGCGGCGCGTGCAGGCGAGAAAGTCGAAAGGGCGAGGTCCGACATGGCATTACCTCTGGCGTCACTTTCTGGGGGCGAGCAGGGCTACGCTGGATTCGACGCCCCGGCGTTGCGGCGCGTTGCGAGCCCCAAGGTGGGTCTGAATGGTCGGGATGACCGACATGCCGGGGCGAAGCTCGACGGACGAGCCGTCCAGCGCGATCTTCACCGGGATACGCTGCACCACCTTGGTGAAGTTGCCGGTGGCGTTGTCAGGCGGCAGCAGCGCGAATTCCTGGCCCGAGGCCGGCGCGAGGCTGTCGACACGTCCGTGCACCACCTTGCCAGGGAACATGTCGACTTCGATGTCGACGGGCTGGCCCGCTTGCACGTTGGTGAGCTGGGTCTCGTTGAAATTCGCAATCACATAGGCGCCGGTGGAAGGCACCAGCGACATCAGCTGCGTGCCGGCCTGAACGAACTGGCCGGCGCGCAGGGTGCGATTTCCCACCACGCCGTCGATCGGTGCCACGACGGTCGTGTAAGAGAGATTGAGCTCGGCCTGCCGCTGCAAAGCAGCCGCCCGCGCAGCCACCGCGACCGCTTGCGCGATCTCAGCCTTGAGCAGTTCGTCCTGCTTGAGTGCGGAAGCGAGATTGGCAGTGTCGCGCTGGATCGCGGCAGTTGCGCCGGCGTTGCGCGATTGCGCGGCCTGTGCGTTCTGCAGGCTGCCGAAACCCGAGGCGGCGAGCTGGGTGTAGCGCTTGTTCTCCTGCAGCGCGAACGTCTCTGCGGCCTTGTCGACCTCGATCGTTGCCCTCGCCGCATCGATCACCGCTTCCTGCACGTCGAGCTGGGCCCGCTTGCTGGCAACCGCGGCCTCCGCCGCGGCGACATCGGCCTTGGCCTGATCGAGCGCGACCTTGAAGTCGCGGTCATCGATCCGCGCCAGCACTTGGCCGGCTTTGACATGCTCGTTGTCGCCGACCAGCACTTCGTGCAGGTAGCCCGAGACCTTCGGCGCGATCGTGGTGTTGTCGGCCTTCACATATGCGTCATCGGTGGAGACCAGGAAGCGGCCGACCGTCCAGTAGTCCCAGCCGTACCAGGATGCCCCGACGAGCAGTGCGACCGCGCTTCCCGCCATCAGCAGCCGGCGAAATGCGCCTGTTCTCTGAGGCTTGGTCGGGACGGCTGTTTCGCCAGGCGAAGAGGAGGGGTGAACCAGCTCCTGTCCGCCTTCCGTGGGAACTGCCTGGTCGGCCTCGATGGATTTGGAAGGGCGGCTCATGGCGATCCTCGTTTTCGTTTCATCCCCTTGCCGGAACGGTGGAATTCTCGCATCAAGGGACGATTTAGGAAACTTGATGTTTTCCAAAATAGGTCGCATGTTGGGGCTGTCAATGGAATGACAACCATCATTTAAAAGCATGGCTCGATCGGTATGAGAACCAGAAGTATGGAAGCGCCTGCCGAGGGCGCCGCGTCGGAAGCGCGGCGCAGCCGCGGACGCCCGCAGGCGAGGTCGGACGAGGAGACGCGCGCGATCATCCTGGACGCGGCGCGCAAGGAGTTTTCCTCAGGCGGCTATGCGGCCACCAATATGGAGGCCGTGGCGCGCCGTGCCGGCGTTTCGACCAGGACCCTCTACCGCATCGTTCCAAACAAGGCGGCGCTGTTCGAGGCGATGATCACGGAGCGTATCGATCGCTTCGCTTCGGTGGTGCGGCTGCGCGCCTGCGAGGGCAGGGACGTTGAAGCGGCGCTGCGCCAAGCGCTGCTGGTTTGCGGCGAACTGATCCTCGATCGCGAGGTGATTGCGCTTCAGCGCGCCATCCTCGGCGAAAGCGACAAATTTCCCGACATTGCCGAGACCTTCTATCACAAGGCGATCAGACGGACCGAGGGCACGCTGGCAGCCTGGCTGCGGGCGCAGGCCAAGCGCGGTCTTCTTGCCGTCGATGACGCCGAAGCCGCCAGCGGCATGCTGTTGGGCATGCTCGCATTCCAGCCGCAGCGCGCCGTGATGTTCGGTCACGCGCCCGTGCCGACCCGCGGCGACATCGAACGCCGCGCTGGAGCCTGCGCCAAATTGTTTCTGCAGGGTTGTGCGGGTTAAGCGCAGCCGGCGAGCAGGCCCTTCAATTTCTCAACCGCGCTGTCCGGCGTCGTCAGCACCGGCAGCCCCGCGGCGTCCTCGACCAGTCTTGCCGCGGGCGCCATGCTGTATTGCGCGAGCGCGACGACATCGCAGCCGCGTAGGCTTTTTGCCGCCTCCGCCACCAGGCGATCATGCTCGTTGCGGTCGCCGCGATCGAGTGCTGCGAGCGCGCCTTCGGCAAGCCTGGGCACGATGTCGACGTTGTCGGGGAACTCGCGCGGCATCGAAGCAAGGGTTGGCGCAAACGTCGAGAGCAGGCCGATGCGGCGGCCTTTCGCCACCGCCTGTTCGATCATCGCCTCGTTCGGCTTGAGCACCGGCATTGGCGCATGCGCGCGCGCCACCGCCTCGATGCAGGGGCCGAAGGCCGAGCAGGTGAACAGGATGCCATCGGCGCCGGTCGCGGCCGCATACTGCCCGAGCGCGAGGAAGCGGTCGGCCATGTCTTCGGTCAGCCGGCCGTCGCGCGCCAGATCGGCCGATAGGCTGTCGTCGAGCAGATTCATCAGCTGCGGCTGTGGCCAGTGCGCTGCGAAGGAGGCCGCGATCGGCGCGAGCGAATGCTTGAGAGCGTGAATGAGGGCGATACGCATGTCGTCGGCCCTGAGGCTGAGGCAGCGCGGAGCCGGCATCGCTCCGCGCCGCATTCCGGTTACTTGAAGGGAACGGCGTACATCAAGCCGCCCTTGGTCCACAGCGCGTTCAGTCCACGCTCGAGCTTCAGCGAGCTCGCCTGGCCGACATTGCGTTCGAAGATCTCACCGTAATTGCCGCCTGCCTTGATCGCCTGCAGCAACCACTTGTTGTCGAGGCCGAGCCTCGAGCCGAGATCTCCGGACGTGCCGAGCAGCCGCTGGATTGCGGGCGTCGCGCTCGACTTCGCCATCTCATCGGCGTTGGCCTGGGTGACGCCCAGTTCCTCCGCCTCGATCAGGCCGTAGTGCAGCCAGGCGATGATGTCGGTCCACACTTCGTCGCCGTTGCGGGTGAAGGGGCCGAGCGGCTCCTTGCTGATCGTCGTCGGCAGCACGACATAGTCGGCGGGATTCGGGGAGGCGGTTGCAACCGCACCGGCAAGCGCGGACGCGTCCTGGGTCATGGCGTCGCACCGTCCGCCGAAAAAGGTCTGGTACATGGTGTCGACGCGGTCGAACACCAGAGGCTTCCAGTCGATGTTGTTGGCGCGGCCATAGTCGCCCAGCGTGACCTCATGGGTCGTGCCCTGCGCGACGCAGACGGTTGCGCCGTTCAGGCCCTTGAGATCCTTCACGCCCGCGTCCTTGCGGACGACAAATCCCTGGCCGTCATAGAAATTGATTGGCCCCTGGCGCAGGCCAAGCGTGACGCCCCGCAGATAGGTCTGCGTCGAATTGCGGTAGAGCACGTCGATCTCGCCCGATTGCAGCGCGGTGAAGCGGTTTTGCGCGGTCAGCGCCACGTAGCGCACCTTGTTGGGATCGCCGAAGATGCCCGCCGCCAGGGCCCGGCAATAATCGACATCGAGTCCCTTGAAATTGCCCTGCGAATCGGGCGCCGAGAAGCCGGCGAAACCCGTGCTGACGCCGCACACCAGCGTGCCGCGCTGTTTCACGGCATCCAGCGTGGCGGCTGATGCTGTGCCGGCCCATGCCGCCACCAGCCCCGCGGCTATAACAACGATCTTCCTCATACTGCGTCTCCCCTCAGTGATTGATGCTCTGTAATGCGCTGTCGACGGCGGAGCCGAGCCTCTCGACGATCATGTCGACATCGTCGGCGGTGGCGATATAGGGCGGTGCCAGCAGGACATGATCGCCGCTGCGGCCGTCCATCGTCCCGCCGGCCGGGTAGCAGGCAAGCCCGTTCGCCATGGCGGCAGCCTTGATCCTCTGGTGCAGCTTGAGGCCGGGATCGAAGGGCTTTCGATTTTGCCGATCGGCCACCAGTTCGATCCCCTGGAACAGACCGCGCCCGCGGATGTCGCCGACGTGGCGGTGATTGCCGAAGCGCTCGGTCAGACGCTGTTCAAGCTGCTTGCCGCGCTCCTTGACGCGATCGAGCAGCTTCTCGTCGCGGATGACCTGCTGCACGCCGAGCGCGGCCGCGCAGGCAAGGGGATGCGCAAGATAGGTATGTCCGTGCTGGAATGCGCCCGACCCCTCGCGGATGGTATCGATGATCTTGCCGCGCGCGAGCATCGCGCCGATCGGCTGGTAGCCGCCGCCCAGTCCCTTGGCGATCGCCTGGATGTCGGGAGCGATATCTTCCTGCTCCCACGCATGCGTCGTTCCGGTGCGGCCCATGCCGCACATGACTTCGTCGAGGATGAGCAGCGCGCCGTGGCGGTCGCAGATCTCGCGGACGGCGCGGAAATAGCCTTGTGGCGCGGGGACGCATCCCGCGGTGGCGCCGACGACCGGTTCGGCGATGAAGGCCGCGACCGTGTCAGGACCGAGCCTCTGGAATTCGGCTTCGAGCTCAGCCGCGAGGCGGCCGACAAAATCGGCTTCCGACTCGTTGTCGCGCTTTTCGTGATAGGCGAACGCCGGCGTCACATGGCTGAAGGCGGATGACAGCAGCGGAGCATAGGGCGCGCGCCGCCAGGCATTACCACCGGCTGCAAGCGCGCCGAGCGTGTTGCCGTGATAGCTCTGCCGCCGCGCGATGAAGTGCCGGCGCTGCGGCTGACCGCACTCGAGGAAATATTGCCGCGCCAGCTTGATGCTGGCCTCGATCGCTTCCGACCCGCCGCTCACGAAATAGGCATAGGCAAGGCCGCCCGGCTCGTGGCCGACGAGATGGTCGGCCAGGGCTTCCGCGGGCTCGGAGGAAAAGAAGGAGGTATGGGCATAAGCCAGCTTCGAGGTCTGCCTCGAAAGCGCCTCGAGCACGCGGGGATGCTGATGACCGAGGCATGAGACGGCGGCGCCTCCCGAGGCGTCGAGAACCCGACGTCCATCTTCGGCAATCAGCCAGACGCCTTCGCCGCCGATCGCCTTGGGCGGTGTTTCACGCAGGCTGCGGTGCAGCACGCGGCTTGAGCGAGCGGCCATGATTCAACCTTTCTGGGCAACATATTGTGAGGTGGCGGCAAGGCGTGCCTCGGTTTCCTGAAGGCGCTTCTTCGCGCCCGCGCCGCCGAGTGAAAAGGTCACGGCTGCAAGCGATTGCGCAATCGCGATCGCTCCGGTGAGACTTGGGAAGAACCCGGGCGAGGCGGCCGCCTCGTGGAGCAGCACATGGTGCGCGCCTTCCGTCATCGGCGCTGCCGCCGAATCCGTAATCGCGATCAGCGTTGCGCCGGAGCGATGCGCAGCGCGGGCGGACAGGACGCTCGGGCGGGAGTAGGGAGCAAAGCCGATCATCACGACCGCTTCGTTGGCGCGGAATGCACCGAAGTCGAGATCCTCAGGCCCCGAACCGCCGACGAGTTGCACCGCCTCGGGGCGGAACAGTCGCAGCTCATAGTTGAGCAATTCCGCAACGCTGCGGCAGCTGCGAAAGCCGGCAATCCAGATGCGCCTGGCCGCGTGCAGGGCCTTGGCGGCACTTGCGACCGACGCCGCCGAGATGCGCCCGAGGCCCGCCGCCTCGGCTTCGAGCTTGTCGGCGATCAAGGTCACGTCGGCGTCGGGCCCTCGCCGCCTTCGCCCGGCGCGGAGAGAAAAGGGCGCGGCTTGCGACGGCCGGCGCGCCTCGGTCAGCGCGGCGCGCAACTCTTCCCAGCCCGAATAGCCCAGGGCCTTTGCAAGCCGCGTGAAGGCGGCGGGATCGGCCCCGGCCTCCGCCGCCAGATCGCGCATGGAGCGGGTGGTCGCATCGTAGTCATTGGCGGCGACAAAGCGCCCGACCTCCTGCAGCCGCATCGGGAGTGATGGCAGAGCGCTGCGGAGCTCGCTCAGCGGCGAGGATTTTGGCAGGGCGGACATGAAACATTCGTTGCATGTTTTCCCGAATGATGCAACATATGACGCGCGCCGCAGGGCGCAGGGCCGGAAATCGCTGCTTAAAATCGCCGCTCCAAGGGTGAGGATTCCTGTGCCGTGACGACAGCTACGCCCAAGCCGCCGCCCGGAAAGGGCATGCGCTTCTCGCTGCAAAGCCCGAAGTTCGCCGGTCTGCTGTGGCAGATCCTGGTGGTGGGAATTGCGGTCGCCGTCCTCGCCTGGCTCTGGTCCAACGCCATTCACAATCTCTCGGCCCGCCGCATCTCGACCGGCTTCGCTTTTCTCGGCCGCGAGGCCGGCATGCCGATCGTCGATAGCTGGCTGCCCTATAGTCCGAAGGACACCTATCTGCGCGCCTTCATCGTGGGGATCGTCAACACTCTGCGCGTCTCGGCGATCGGCATCGTGCTGGCGACCGTGCTGGGAACGATGGTCGGCGTCTCGCGGCTCTCCGCCAACTGGCTGCTGTCGCGGCTCGCCGCTGTCTACGTCGAGGTGTTGCGCGACATTCCGCTGCTGCTGCAGCTCCTGTTCTGGTACGTGCTGATGCAGGGGCTTCCCGCCGCGCGCACGGCCTGGAAGCCGGTCAATGGCGTCTATCTTTCGAACCGCGGCCTGGTGATGCCATCGGTCCCGATCGAGCAGCGTCAGCTTTGGGTGCTCGGTACCGCCTTGCTCGGATTGATTGCGTTCTACGCGCTGCGGAGGCATTTGCTTGCGCGGCAGATGCAGGATGGCAGGCCGCGGCGCGTTTGGCCCTATGCGTTGCTCCTCATCATCGCGCTGCCGGTGCTGGTGTCATGGGTGTTGGGGGTGTCCTGGACGGTCACCATGCCCGAGCTGCGCGGCTTCAATTTCGTCGGCGGGCTGACCCTGACGCCGGAATATTTTGCGCTTCTGATCGCGCTCGTGACCTACACCTCGGCCTTCATCGCCGAGATCGTCCGCAGCGGCATTCAGGCCGTGCCGAAGGGCCAATGGGATGCCGCGCTCGCGCTGGGTTTGCGCCGCAGCTTCGTGCTGCAGCACATCGTCATGCCGCAGGCGCTGCGCGTCATCGTGCCGCCGATGACCAGCCAATATCTCAATCTGACCAAGAACTCGTCGCTCGCCGTTGCGATCGGCTACCAGGACATCGTGTCGATCGCGAACACGACGCTGAACCAGACCGGGCAGGCCATCGAATCGATTGCACTGATCATGCTGGTGTTCCTGACCATCAGCTTGAGCATCAGCTTTTTCATGAACTGGTACAATGCGCGCATCGCGCTGATGGAGCGCTAGAGCCATGACCTCGGCGGCCGATGCACCGCGAAACCCGCGCCCCTTCGACCAGCTGCAACCCCACCGGGGAGTGGGTCATCGCGCGCTGCGCTGGATGCGCGCCAATCTGTTTTCCTCGATTTCGTCGAGCCTGATTACGCTGCTGCTCATCGCCTTGCTGGCGAGAATGCTGACCGGCCTCGCGCAATGGGGCATCCGGGATGCGGTCTGGACGGTCCCCGGCAGCAACAGCAGCGCCTGCCGGGCGGTGCACGGCCTGGGCGCCTGCTGGGCGGTCATTCCCGAAAAGTACCGCTTCATCCTGTTCGGCACCTATCCGTTCGACCAGCAGTGGCGGCCCGCGCTCGCCGTTCTGGTCTTCATAGCGCTGTTCTATCTGTCCAGCCGCCGTAGCTGGTGGCGGCGCGGACTGGTGTATCTGTGGGCGGTCGCGCTGGTCCTGATCGGCGTCCTGATGTGGGGCGGCGTGCTCGGCATGCCCTTTGTCTCCCAGGACCGCTGGGGTGGGCTGCCGGTGACGCTCATCCTGGCTACGTTCGGATTGGCCTTCGGCTTTCCCTTGGGGATTGTCGTGGCGCTCGGCCGCCGCTCAAAACTGCCGGCGATCCGTTCGCTGTGCGTGCTCTATGTCGAGTTGATCCGCGGCGTGCCGCTGATCAGTCTCCTGTTCATGGCGAGCGTGATGTTTCCGCTGTTCATGCCTGACGGCGTCAACATCGACAAGCTGCTGCGGGCCCAGATCGCGATCGTGCTCTATGCCGGCGCCTATCTCGCGGAAGTCATCCGGGGCGGTTTGCAGGCGGTGCCAAAGGGGCAGCATGAGGCGGCCGATGCACTCGGGCTCTCCTACTGGCAGAAGAACCGCCTGATCGTCGTGCCGCAGGCCATCCGGCACGTGATCCCGCCTCTGGTCAACACCTTCATCGCCTTTTTCAAGGACACCAGCCTGGTGCTGATCATCGGCATCTTCGACCTGCTGACCACCGCCAAGACCGCGATCATCGATCCGGCCTGGCAGCAGTTCAGTATCGAGGTCTATGTGTTCGTCGCGCTGATCTATTTTGCGTTCTGCTTCGCGATGTCG
>CAYVVB010000085.1:0-15600 GCA_964454955.1 uncultured Bradyrhizobium sp.
GTAAAGCTGCGGCCGGCAGTGTCGACCCAAGTGAGCCCGTCAGCACCTTTGAAGGTCTTGACGTCCGACAGGCCCTTCTCCTTGTAGCGCTGCAGCCGCACCCCGCGCCCGCGGTTCATCTCCGGCACCTGATCGAGCGGGAAGATCACCATCTTGTGGTTGGTGCCGATCACCGCGACGCTGTCGCCGGAAACGGTCGCGATCGCCCGCGCCTCGTTCGGCATCTCCACATTGAGCACCTGCTTGCCCTTGCGGGTGTTGCCGACGCAATCGTCCTCGTTGACGACGAAGCCCTGCCCCTCATGGCTCGCCACCAGGAACTTGCGGCCGCCCTTGTTGACGAACAGCGCAACGATCGCAGCGTCCTGCTCCATGTCGATGAACATTCGGATCGGCTCGCCATGGCCGCGGCCGCCCGGCAGCTTGGCGACATCGAGCGAATAGAACTTGCCGTTGGTCGCGAACATCAGGAGCTTCGAGGTCGATTCCGCGAAGAACGCATGATCAAGCTTGTCGTCGGTCTTGAAGGCGAGGCTGGAGAGATCGGCGACGTGGCCCTTCAGGGTGCGCACCCAGCCCTTCTCGGAAACCACGACGGTGACCGGCTCGCGCTCGACAAAGGCTTCCTCGATCGCCGCCAGATCGTGCTCGGGCGCGTCGGCGAAATGCGTGCGACGCTTGCCGAGCGGCGTCTTCGGTCCGAACATGTCGCGGACGTTGCGCACCTGTTCGCCGACCTTGGACCACTGCTCGGCTTCCGAGCCGAGCAGCGACTTGATGCCCTTCAGCTCATTGCGCAGGTCCTTGTCCTCGGTGCGGATTTCCATTTCCTCGAGCTTGCGCAAGCTGCGCAGGCGCATGTTGAGGATGGCATCGGTCTGGACTTCGGTGAGCTTGAACGTCTTCATCAACACCGGCTTCGGCTCGTCCTCGGTGCGGATGATCTTGATCACCTTGTCGATGTTCAGATACGCGATCAGATAGCCGCCGAGCACCTCCAGGCGATTCTCGATCTGGCTCTTCCGGAAATTCGTGCGGCGAATCAGCACGTCGCGCAAATGGTCGAGCCATTCGCGCAAGACTTCGGCAAGGCCCACGACCTTCGGCACCTTGCCCTTCACCAACACGTTCATGTTCAAGGGAATGCGGCTTTCCAGCTCGGTCAGCCGGAACAGCGATTCCATCAGAAGCTCCGGATCGACCGTCCGCGATTTCGGTTCGATCACAAGGCGGATGTCTTCGGCCGATTCGTCGCGGACATCGCCGACCAGCGGCAGCTTCTTTTCGTTCAGCAGCTCGGCAATCTTCTCGACCAGGCGCGACTTCTGAACGAGCCAGGGAATCTCGGTGATGACGATCACCCACGTGCCGCGCGCGCCTTCCTCCTGCACCCATCTGGCGCGGGTGCGGAACGAGCCGCGCCCGGTCGTGTAGGCCTCAGCGATCGATTCCTTGGAATCGATGATGATGCCGCCCTTTGGAAAATCCGGACCCTTTACCCAGCGCAGAAGCGCACGCGATTTGGCGGTCGGCTTTTCGATCAGATGCAGCGCGGCGTCGCAGAGTTCGGCGGCGTTGTGCGGCGGGATGGCGGTGGCCATGCCGACCGCGATGCCTTGTGCGCCGTTGACCAACAGGTTCGGAAAGCCGCCAGGCAGGACAACCGGCTCCTTCGACTGGCCGTCATAGTTGGGCCGGAAGTCGACGCCGTCCTCATCGATGCCGTCGAGCAGGAGCTGCGCGACTTCCGTCATGCGCGCTTCGGTGTAGCGGTAGGCGGCGGCGTTGTCGCCGTCGATGTTGCCGAAATTGCCCTGGCCGTCGACCAGCGGATAGCGCGAGGCGAAATCCTGCGCGAGACGGACCATCGCGTCGTAGATCGCCTGGTCGCCGTGCGGATGGAACGAGCCCATCACGTCGCCGACGATCTTGGCCGATTTCTTGAAGGCCGCGTTCGGATCGAGCCGCAACAGCCGCATGCCGTAAAGAATGCGCCGATGCACCGGCTTCAGCCCATCGCGGGCGTCCGGCAGCGCGCGGTGCATGATGGTGGAAAGCGCGTAAGCGAGATAGCGCTCCTCGAGCGCATCCCGCAGCGGGATCTCGTGAACCTCGGAAGGTTCGGGCGGAATCAGCGATTTTCCCATAAATCCTTTACTTTCAATAGGTTTCAGCCGACCGGGTGGTTTCCCGGAAGATTGCCCGCGCGCGGCTTCAGGGATTGATTCACGGCCGAATTATACAGGAGCTAGCCGGGCTGGTCCCGTCAGGCAACCCTCAGCCGGCCCGCGGACGGATTGCCCGCCACTTCTTTGCCGCGCATCCGCCACGAGTTGCGCAATTTCACATGCGAACCGCATCGCGATTCAAGCGAACCGGACTAGGGGCCATGTCAGTTACGAAGGCGCGAGCGTGCACGATTCTTGCCGAATTCGATCGGGCTCAGGCCGAGCTTGTCGGCAAGGCCGTGGTTCTGTCCGACGGCAAGGCCGGGACGGTCGACAGGATTTGGCTCGACGAATTTCACGGCCTGCGCATTTCGGTCAGGGGCCACGAAGGCAAGTGGCCGGTTTCAACGATCAGGTTGACGCAGGCGGATTGAGCCGCCGCGGCCCGCGCGTGGCCGATGACGCGGGGCCGCGTCGGGAGTCGCTGGTCCTGAAGAGAAATCCGCTGAAGCTTTAACGCGCGGAAACGTCCGCTTGCCGAAAGCGCATCAACAGACGTTGTATCGGGTTCGGCAACCCGGACGGCTCCTTCGAAAGCAGGATACGGAGCCAGTATCCGATTTCCGAACGAATCGCCTCCTGATGATTCCGATCGAGCCTGATGGACCTGTGCATCACATCCACCTGTGTCATCCCACAAACAACAAACGTTGACGTTGCTTGTTCCGCTTCGCGGGTTCGCGCGGGGGACGCCTTGTTCCATGTAAGTCGCCACGAAACTTCTGAGCGCTCACCGAATTGGGTCGCAGGGGCTCATGCTGCAGGAGGCGGCTGTGATGTTCCCCAGCCCGGACGACATGCTTTTCGCGGCGCTCGCTTTCTCCACCACGATCCTTGTGGAGCTCGGCTTGTTCATGCTGCTGGGCCTGATCTGATGCGCATCGGGGCGCTGCGTGCCTTTCGATGGCGCGGAACCAATCCCCATCCGGACCGTTTGCTCGTGCTCTAAGGAGGAGGTGTCAAATGAAGCGATATATCCTGCCGCTCGCCGCGTTAGTGACGCTGACAGCGGGAGCATTCAGCGCCGCAAATGCCGTCGAATTCGGCCTCGGCCCGGGCGGTCCGTACGTGGGTCCGGACCGGGACCACTACTACCACGAGCGCTACGGCGATCGCTCGAATTGCCGGGTCGTGATCACCCGTCGAACCAATCGTTTTGGCGAACCCGTCGAGGTTCGCAGGCGCATCTGCGATTGATCACGGTAAGCTTGTGGGTGCCTCCTTGGCGCCCACTTTCCGTCTCTGCTGCCGTACCGTTCTAGGCTGACGTCACAACCTGTTTGGCCAGAACTTTGGTCACGGCCTGAATGAAGCCGGCCCGGGCGTCTGAATGGCTCTGCCCGCGCGGTTCGAGCACGTGGCGCAGCAGGAACAGTCCGGTAAGCTGAAACCCGTCGTGCAGGTCCTGATCGGACCATGCGTTGTGGCGGCTCTCGGCCTCGCGCAAGAACGGCGGCAACCGCAACAGACGGTCGCGCCATGGCTCGCCGGCGGTGCGCGATATTGCCGCGCCCGACTTGGGCGACACGTAGATCAGATCAGTGGTCTCGCCAGTCGCGGCGCAATTGTGCAGGTCGAGCCCGAAGCCGAGTTCGGCGAGCAGCGCCAGCTCAAACCGGATGAGATGAGCTGCGGCTCCGCCTGCGTCGTCGAAATCATCCAGCGTGCGCTCCAGCATGTCGTAGATGTCCTGGTGCGGATCGCGTTCCGGTAGCAGCCGCGCCAGCGAGGCAAGATGGGTCACGCCATAGACGGCGTGCGACGACTCCAAGAGGCCTGCCGCGCGCAATTGCAATCCCTCGATCGCGTAGGTGCCGAGGTGCTCGTCGAGCCGTGCCCGCCACACCGCGCGCACGCCGTTTCCCGGCTGCAGCCAGGGACGCATCCGAGCGCTGGCCGCCCCGCGCACCAGCCCGAGATGCCGGCCATGCGCGCGCGTCAGCAGCTCGACGATGGCGGAGGCTTCGCCATGCCGCCGCACCCCGAGCACGATGCCCTCGTCGGTCCATTCCATGAAAGCGAGCTTACAACATCCGCCAATTCACGGCGACCTGTTATGGTGCACGATTGTGCACTTGGAATCTCGAAGTTCCGGATTCGCTCGCTATCGCGAGCGCCTCGGAACGACGGGGAGAAGTGTCACGCGTTGAACCAGCCTTGCGCGTCGCCGGTGAAGGAGAAATAGAGTCCGGCCGCGGTCAGCGCGCAGGACACGATTTCGATGCTGCTATCCAGCTCCAGGCCGTTCTCGCCGATGACCTGCACCAGCGAAAGCAGCGACAGCACGAGCGCCGCCGCCAGCACCCAGCGCGGCCAGTTCTTGCGCCGCCGCGCGGCCAAGTGGACGAAATAGAGCAGCAGCAGGATCATGCCGCCGGCCATGATGGTGCCGGTCAGGATCATGGACTCGGTCATATCGGCGTTCGGCGTGCGGTCCTGAAACGCGACCGACATCGCGTCCAGCATCAGGGACGAATAGAGCAGCACTTCGAACCACAGCACATTCTTGGGGACGTTCATCGGGGTGCGCAGATCATTCCTTGGGAAACTCAAGTCCCATTTCGCGGTAGCGGTCAGGATCGTCACCCCAATCTTCGCGCACTTTGACGAACAAGAACAGGTGCACCGGCACGCCGAGAATCTCGGCGATTTCCTTGCGCGCTTCCGCGCCGATCGACTTGATGGTGGCTCCGTTCTTGCCGAGCACGATCTTGCGCTGCCCTTCCCGCTCAACAAAGATCGTCTGCTCGATTCGAACAGATTTGTCCTTGCGCTCGGTCCAGCTCTCGGTTTCGACGGTGGACTGATAAGGCAGCTCCTGATGAAGCTGCTGAAAGATCTTTTCCCGGGTGATCTCGGCCGCCAGGTGCCGCAAGGGCGCGTCCGACATCTGATCCTCGGGATAGAGAAACGGGCCCGGCGGCACCATTTCCGCCAGCCCGCGGCGCAAATCGGCCACTCCGTCGCCCGACAGCGCCGAGATCATGAAGGTTCTCGCAAAGGCCAGGCGCTCGTTGGCGATCTTCACCAGCGCCAGAAGTTTTTCCCGCGGCACCAGATCGATCTTGTTGAGCACCAGAACCTTGTCATGATCGACGGAAGCAACCTTGCTCAAAATGGCCTCCGCCTCCGCATCGATCCCCACCTTGGCGTCGAGCAAGACGCAGACGAGGTCGGCGTCATGCGCGCCGCTCCACGCCGTCGACACCATGGCGCGGTCGAGCCGCCGCTTCGGCGAGAAGATTCCCGGCGTATCAACCAGAATGATTTGCGAGCCGTCCTCGATGACGATGCCGCGGATCAGCGCGCGCGTGGTCTGTACCTTGCGCGAGACGATGGTGACCTTGGAGCCGACCAGCGCGTTGACCAGGGTGGATTTTCCGACATTCGGCGCGCCGATCAGCGCGACAAAGACGCAGCGCGTCTGCGAAGGCGCACCATCCGGGTGAGTCTCATCCGTCATTGCCGCCGCCGCTGACACCTTCGCGCTCGATCATCACAGAGGCTGCAACCTTCTCGGCCGCGCGCTTGCTGCCACCGATGCCCTCGGCCGGCGCCAGGCCCGGCAGGTCCACCGCGACGCGGAATTGCGGATCGTGATGCGGACCTGTCCGCTCCACCTCGCGATAGACCGGGGTCGGCAGACCCTTGCCTTGCGCCCATTCCTGCAACACCGTCTTGGGATCGCGCAGCGGCCGGCGCGGCTTCTGCATCCTCTCGGTCCAGTTGCGCGCAACGAACTCCGCCGCGGCGACATAGCCTCCGTCGAGATAGATCGCGCCGATCACCGCCTCGCAAACGTCGCCGAGCACGGACTTGCGCAAGCGGGCGCCGGCGCTGGCACCGACCGCGCCCAACTTGATGTCGTCCGCCAGCCCGAGCGACTTCGCGATATCCGCGCAGCTTTCCTTGCGTACGAGTTCGGCGAGCCGCTTCGACAATTCGCCCTCGTCCGCATTGGGAAATGCGCGATAGAGCATGTCGGATACGATCAGGCCGAGCACATGGTCGCCCAAAAACTCCAGCCGCTGATAGCTGTCGGTGCGCTTGCGCTGCGACTTCAGCGCGGAAACATGCGTGAAGGCAGTCGTCAAGAGATCGGGATCGGCAAATGTGTGCCCGATCCGCGCTTCCACTGCCGCGTGCGCAGGCTTGGCCGCCGCCTTGGCGGCAGCCTTGCTGCGCTTCTTCCTCGCGACCTTCCCCTCGCGTGCGGCCTCAGGCTCCTGGCTTTTTGGGTCCGCAACCGGGGCGGTCTGGATATCCGGTGTGTCGTCGTTCATCGCACGATTTTGAAAAGGCGATTCCAGCGTACCGCCCACGGCCAGCGCCAGAACATCCAGGCGTGCTCGCCTTCGGCGACGGAGAAGAAGATCATCTGGGCGCGGCCGACGATATTCTCGAGCGGCACGTAGCCGACGGCGGACAGCACGCGACTGTCGGTCGAGTTGTCGCGGTTGTCGCCCATCATAAAGAAGTGGCCGGGCGGCACGGTGTAGACATTCGTGTTGTCGTAGAAACCGTTGTCGACGCAATCCAGCGTCTCATAGCTCACTCCGTTCGGCAGGGTCTCTTTCCAACGCTTCACGCGCGCCGTCGCCTCGGAACCGCATGGGTCTTCGCCGATAAAGTCGCTCAAGCGCTCGCGCTGCACCGGCTGATCGTTGATGTAGAGCAGACCTTCCTTCATCTGGATGCGGTCGCCCGGCAGCCCGATCACCCGCTTGATGTAATCGGTGGAGTCGTCCTTGGGCAGGCGGAACACCACGATGTCGCCGCGGTTGGGTTCCGAGCCGAAGATGCGGCCCGAGAACAGAGGCGGCGACAGCGGTATCGAGTAATGGCTGTAGCCGTAGGAATATTTCGAGACGAACAGGTAGTCGCCGACCAGCAGCGTCGCCTTCATCGATCCCGACGGGATGTTGAAGGGTTGGAAAAGGAAGGTGCGGATCACGAGCGCGATCAGCAGGGCGTGGATGACAACCCGGGTGGTTTCGCCCAAGCTGCTTTCAGTTTTTGTCGGAGAAGTCACGCTCATCGCTTCCTGATTCCCGGCCGCCGACCGCAGCGCGGTGGCAGAACATCCCCACGCGAACAGCGCTTTGCCTCGCGGTCTGAGGAACTGGTCCTGATTCTGATAGTGAGGGCCAATTCCGGCGTAAACCCGAATTCGCCCGTGTTGGAGTATCCCCGCGTGCTTTTAGACCGTTGTCGGCGGCTGCGCAATCAACGGTCGCATTACAACTTTATAACCAACTGAATTCACTTATCTTTTTTAGTTTACGCGCTGGAGGGCCGGGTTGCACCGACAATGGCCTCGGAGTCGCCCGCAGCGACCGCCGAAATGACGACAAAGGCCTGCGCGAGCGGCCAATCATCGGTGATGGACAGATCGATTCGCGCCGTAAAACCGGCTGGCGTCAACGCCTCGAGGCGAGCCAGCGCGCCTCCGGTCAATCGCATGGTCGGGCGCCCACCCGGCAGGTTGACCACCCCCATATCGCGCCACCAGACGCCGCGCCTGATTCCCGTTCCCAGCGCCTTGGAGCAGGCCTCCTTGGCGGCGAATCGCTTGGCATAGGTCGCCACCACCATTTTCTCGCTCTTGGCGCGGCGCGCGGCTTTGGCGCGCTCTTCTTCGGTGAAGATGCGCTCGAGGAAACGATCACCATGCCGCTCGATCACGTTGGCGACGCGGCGGATATCGATCAGGTCGGAGCCGATGCCGATGATCATGCCCTGCTCCGGCTCCGCCCCCGGTCCATCGCCGCCCGCATGGTCCGCACGGTTTCGGCAAGACCGACGAATATCGCCTCCCCGATCATGTAATACCCGATATTGAGTTCGACGATTTCGGGCAGCGCCGCAATCGTCTCGGCGGTGGCGTAGTCCAGGCCATGGCCGGCATGGACCTCCAGCCCGGCCGAGCGGGCCAGCGCCGCGCCGGCCACGATCCGCTGCCATTCGGCTGCGGCCTTCTCCGTGTGCCCATCGATGACGGCGTCGCACCAGGCCCCCGTGTGCAGTTCGATCACCGGCGCACGGAGCTTCGCCGCCATTTCGATCTGCTGCGGGTCGGCTGCGATGAACAGCGACACCCGGATGCCGGCATCGCTCAATCGCGCGATGAAGGGCGCGAGCGCATTGTGCTGGCCGACGACGTCGAGGCCGCCCTCGGTCGTCAATTCCTGGCGCCGTTCCGGAACGAGGCAGACGGCATGCGGCCCGGTCGCAAGCGAGATCCGCAGCATCTCGTCGGTCGCCGCCATTTCGAAGTTGAGCGGCCTGGATATTTCGGCCTTCAGGCGGGCCATGTCGGAATCACGGATGTGGCGACGATCCTCGCGCAGATGCGCCGTGATGCCGTCGGCGCCGGCCTCGATCGCAAGCAGCGCGGCACGCACCGGGTCAGGCCGCTCGCCTCCGCGCGCATTGCGTAAGGTGGCGATGTGATCGACGTTGACGCCAAGACGCAGCGGAGGGGCAGCCATGAAGGACCTGCGAAAGTGAGAGGAGAAATCAGCCGTTCACGCGTTCGACCCGTGCCACGACGGCCTTGGCGCGCAATTGGGCGATGATAGCGCTGAGGTGCTTCAGGTCATAGACCTCGAGATCGATGGTCAGCTCGGTGAAATCGGGCGAGCGGCTCGACATGTGGATGTTGTCGACGTTGCCGTCATGCTCGGCGATCACGGTGGCTATCTGGGCGAGGCTGCCGGGCTCGTTCACATTGTCGACACGGATTCGCGCCGGGAAACGCTGCGGTGTGGTGTCGTCGACGTCCCAGCGCACGTCGAGCCAGCGCTCCGGCTCTTCCTCGAAATCCTTCAGCGCCGGCGACTGGATGGGGTAAATCGTGATCCCCTCGCCCGGCGTGACGATGCCGACGATGCGGTCGCCCGGCACCGCGCCGCCGTTGGGAGCGAATTTGACCGGCAGATCGGAATTGATGCCGCGGATCGGGATTGCCGACCGGCTGCGGGACGGATCGGGCGGTGACTTCAGCTTGAGAGCAAGGCTCTTCTTGGCGCCATAGCGCGCGCCCCGTTCTTCCTTGTAATCGGGATACATGGCGCGCGCGACGTCGGAAGCCTTCATCTCGCCGCGGCCGACGGCGGCCATCACATCGTCGATGGAATTGCGCGCGAGCCTCGGCAATGCGCCTTTCAGCTTGTCGTCGGCATATTCCAGCTTGGCACGGTCGAACAGGCGCTCGACGATCCGCCGGCCGAGACCGGCATACTGATCCCGCACCGCGGCGCGGGTGGCCCGCCGGATCGCCGCGCGCGCCTTGCCGGTGACCGCGAGCGATTCCCAGACTGCCGGCGGCGCGGACTGCGCGTCCGATGTCAGCACCTCGACCTCGTCACCGTTCTGCAATTCGGAGGACAGCGGCGCGAACTTGCCGTTGATCTTGCTTCCCACGGCGCTGTTGCCGACATCCGTATGCACGGCATAGGCAAAATCGATCACATTCGCATGGCGCGGCAGCGCGATCAGCTTTCCCTTCGGCGTAAAGCAGAACACCTGGTCGTGAAACAGCTCGAGCTTGGTGTGCTCGAGAAATTCCTCCGGATTGGCCCCCTCCGACAAGATCGCGATGGTGTTGCGCAGCCAGGCAAAAGCATTGGACTCGCGCTTCAACAGTTCGGTCGGCGAGCCGACGCCCTCCTTGTAGAAGACGTGGGCGGCGATACCGAACTCCGCGATGCGATGCATTTCCTGGGTGCGAATCTGCAGCTCGACGCGCTGGTTGCCGGGCCCAATCACGGTGGTGTGGATCGAACGGTAGTCGTTCTGCTTGGGCGTCGAGATGTAGTCCTTGAAGCGGCCGGGCACCACCGGCCAGGTGGTGTGAACGATGCCGAGCGCGCGGTAGCAGGCCTCCAGGTCGCTCACGATGACACGGAAAGCGAAGATGTCGGACAATTGTTCGAAGCCGACCGATTTGCGCTCCATCTTGGTCCAGATCGAGAACGGCTTCTTGCGCCTGCCATAAACCTGCGCGGTCAGGCCGTTCTTGCGCAGGTTGGTGGTGAGCTGGGTCTCGATCTCGGTGATCAGGTTGCGGTTGCGTTCCGCCAGTGCGTCGAGCCGCTGGGTGACCACCGCGTGGGCCTCCGGATCGAGGGTGCGGAACGAGAGGTCCTCGAGTTCCTCCCGCATCTCCTGCATGCCCATGCGCCCGGCCAGCGGCGCGTAGATGTCGAGCGTCTCCTCGGCGATCCGCCGGCGCGATTCCGGCGGTACGAATTCGAGCGTCCGCATGTTGTGCAGACGATCGGCCAGCTTGATCAGCAGCACGCGAACGTCGTCGGAGATCGCCAGCAACAGCTTGCGGAGGTTTTCCGCCTGCTTGGCCTCGCGCGAGACGAGTTCCAGCCGCTTCAGCTTGGTAAGCCCCTCGACCAAGGCGCCGATCTCCGGACCGAACAGCTGGTCGATTTCCGCTCGTGTCGCCTCGGTGTCCTCGATGGTGTCGTGCAGCAACGCCGCCACGATGGTGGCGTCGTCGAGCTTCAGGTCGGTGAGAATCGCCGCGACTTCCAGCGGATGGGAGAAATACGGATCGCCCGAGGCGCGGGTCTGGGAACCATGCGCCTTCATGGCGTAGACATAGGCGCGGTTGAGCAGATCCTCGTTGGTATCCGGGTTGTATGACCTGACGCGCTCGACCAGATCGTATTGGCGCATCATCCGCACGCGGGACTTCGGCGCCTTGGCGGGCGCAGACGACGGCGCAACCGCAACCGATCCGGTCGCCGCCTGCATCTGGGTTAGATCGTGGCGCCCACTCGCCATCGGAAAAGGCCTCTTGCGCTTGGCGGGCCACTGGAAGCGGCCCTGGTTGCCTGCAGCCTCAATCTAATGCCGTCCAGGCCGTCCGCCGATCACATCGGGGACAGCCCAAAGCGGATTCGCA
Source organism: uncultured Bradyrhizobium sp. (assembly GCA_964454955.1). Classification (GTDB taxonomy): domain Bacteria; phylum Pseudomonadota; class Alphaproteobacteria; order Rhizobiales; family Xanthobacteraceae; genus Bradyrhizobium. Next base: position 11,152 of record CAYVVB010000085.1, read on the forward strand.
AGGCCGCGGGATGGCCTAAAGTAACCATGAAAACGTCAACAAAAGCAAAGGCCCGGATGCATATCCGGGCCTCGATAAACTTGGCGTCTGCAACTCTCGGAAGCAAGCCTTGCCTACTCGTCCTCTTCGGGCTGCTCTTCCGGCGGCGCCAGGCCCTCCAGGCCCTTCAGGAGTTCCTCTTCGGTCATACGCTCCACGGCTACTTCGGTGTCGTCGGCATCGACGCTGGCGCCGGCCGAGCCGATCAACGGCACCGTATCGGGCTCGGGCTCGTCCACCTCGACGAATTTCTGCAGGGAATGGACCAGTTCCTCGCGCAAATCCTCCGGCGAAATGGTCGAGTCGGCGATTTCGCGCAGCGAAACCACCGGATTCTTGTCGTTGTCCCGATCAACTGTCAGTTGCGATCCGGAGGAGATCATCCGGGCGCGGTGGGCCGCCAGCAGAACCAGGTCGAACCGGTTGTCTACCTTATCAATGCAATCTTCTACGGTGACGCGCGCCATCGCCTGTCGCTCCGCTTAATTGGGGGGTCAAGAATGCTGGTTTGGGTGGCTAGTTATAGAGACTGCCGGCCTTTCGCAAGACTAAATTGTGATTTGGCCTCCGTAACTTGCTCTGGTACGTCCGATCGTGGGCCCGAGGTGCTGGCGCTTTGCGCGCAAAGCGACTTTGGACAAGAAAACGCTGTATTGCGGCGTCATAAGACGGCTTTATTGCCCCGGCCCCACCTGATTTGCGGTAGTGTTACGCAGATGCTTCGCCAGGGGCATGGCAGCCAATTGAAAATGCGCGGTTCCTGCCGCCGCGCCAATAACGGATACCAACAACAACCAAACGAGTAACCGACTGATGTCATCTTCTTCAAACAAGATCGCGCTCTTTATCGACGGCGCCAACCTTTACGCGACGGCCAAGACCTTGGGATTCGATATCGACTACAAGCGCCTGCTCAAGGAATTCCAAAGCCGCGGCAATCTGGTACGGGCGTTCTACTACACAGCGATCATTGAAGATCAGGAATACTCCTCGATCCGACCTTTGATCGATTGGCTGGACTACAATGGCTACACGGTTGTCACCAAGGCGACCAAGGAGTTCATCGACGCCAGCGGCCGCCGCAAGGTCAAGGGCAACATGGATATCGAGCTCGCCGTCGATGCGATGGAACTTGCCGAGCATATCGACCAGATGGTGCTGTTCTCCGGCGACGGCGACTTCCGTTCGCTGGTCGAGGCGGTGCAGCGCCGCGGCGTCCGGGTGACCGTAATCTCGACCATCTCGAGCCAGCCGCCCATGATTGCGGACGAGCTGCGTCGGCAGGCCGACGTGTTTACCGATCTCGTGGAGCTGCAGTCGAAACTCGGCCGCGATCCGTCCGAGCGGCCTGCGCCGCGCGAGCCGCGTCATCATGCGCCGCAATTCCTGCAGCGCGCGACGACGATGGCGCCACGGGGCGGCGATGACGAGTTCGACGATTGAGAGGCGCGCAGCGGCGGACCAAACTCCGCCCGCAACGCTGGTTGGTACCGACCCCGATCGCAACTGCCAGCTTTGTTCTCGACTGGCTGCGTTTCGCGCGCAGGCGCGCGCCAAACAGCCGACCTGGTTCAACTCGCCGGTGCCCTCCTTCGGCGATCCCGACGCAAGGCTTCTGATCGTCGGGCTGGCTCCCGGGCTGCAGGGCGCCAACCGTACCGGCCGCCCGTTCACCGGCGACTATGCCGGCGACCTGCTCTACGCGACGCTGCTGGAATATGGCTTTGCGCGCGGGCGTTACGAGGCGCGCCCGGATGATGGATTAAGGCTGATCGATTGCCTGATCAGCAATGCGGTTCGTTGCGTGCCGCCGCAGAACAAGCCACTTCCCGCCGAGATCAACAGCTGCCGGCAGTTTCTCGCAGCCACGATCGACAGCCTGCCGCAGCTTCGCGCAATCGTCGCACTCGGCCGCGTGGCCCACGAATCCGTTGCCAAGGCGCTGAAGCTGCGCGCCTCGGCCGTGCCCTTCGGGCATGGCGCAATCCATCAGGCCGGACGCCTGAAACTTTACGACAGCTATCATTGCTCCCGCTACAACACCAACACGGGCGTGCTGACGGCGGAGATGTTTCGCAAGGTGTTTGCGAAAGTGAAGGCCGACCTCGACTAATCATATCGATCGCTGACGCAGCGCGAGCGGCTTGCCAGCCAGCACCCCGCGTCACCACGAATACTGGAGGCCCACGCGTCCCAGTACGGTTACGTCGCTCCAGGATTGCGCCGGCATTGAAACGCCGAACTGCGTCTGCTTGCGATCGGACGTGCTGACCAGGCTGCCGTGGTCGAGGCCGACGGCCACGCCGGCCGACAGTGCCAGATTGCCCCACAGCCGCATGAGTCCCGCAAGCCCGACAGCATTCTGCCCATCGAAGACGGCCCAATGGGTCGAAATCGCATAGGTCGTGTTGTCAGGCAGGAAGGGATTGACCAGTGAGGCTGCCATGGCCGTTCCGGTCGCGGCGCGGGTTTGCGCGCGTGCAATCTCGAACTGGTTCGTCACGATCTGGCTCGCGTCGACGCAGGTGTCGGTGCCGGGAATGTAGAAGTAGCTGGCGCCGTACAGCGAACAGACCTTGGCGTACTCAACAGCGGCCTCGCTTGGCGTGGGGATCGTCATGGCAAGCGCAGCTACTGCGAGGATCGCTCGCAGGCCGCGCCCGAGCACGCGGTGTGCTCCTTCGATATGCGTCCACATGGTTATCTCCGATGAAGAAATGACGCTGGCCCTGCTCAGTAGCGTGCGAGCAGGTAGTCGCCGTTGATGCGCCAGTTCAGCCCGAGCTTCACGAGCTGGAGTTCATGATCGACATTGCTGGGACCGAAGCGGCCATTCAGCTGGATCGCGTCCGAGCCGAAATAGACGTAGTCGTATTCGAGTCTGGTCGAGAGATTGCTCGTCAGCGCCATTTCGACACCGGCACCAGCCGTCAATCCGGTCCGCTGGTGATTGACGTCGAGCGGAGCCGGCGTGGCGGTCCCGGCCTTTATGTCGACGTTGGCCCATGCGACGCCTCCCTTGACGTATCCCAGGAAGTTTCCGGCCGCATAGCCGACGCGGCCGGTGCCCGTTGCCAGCGCCTCATAATTCAGGGAAACGCCTGACACGAAGAACGCAGGGTCCGGCGGGGTGTTGCCCTTGATCGACGACCAGGAGAGGTCGAGCTCACCACCGACCACCATATTGCCGAACTGCCAGTTGGCGCCCATCTGGGCGCCTGCGAGCCAGCCGTTCGATTTGGTGTCGAACGGTGCGTAGGTCATCGAGAAGCTCGGGTCTTCGAGGCGGCTCTTTCCCCAGCCTCCGCCGCCATGGAGACCAAGGTAGAAGCCGGTCCAGGACGGTGCTGCGGCTGCTGGCGGCTGCGCCGCCAAATCGGCAGCCGCCGCAGAAAACGTGGATAGCGAGACGGCTGTCAGAGTTGCCGCGATGAAGGCGGCACAGGCGAGCGGACGGCGCGCCGATCGTGCGAGCGAGATTGTCATGTCAGTGACCTTTCGAAAACTGTGTGGGTTGCAAAGGTGAGCGCGGCGCGCCTCACCATGCGTACATGAAGCCGGCGCGCGTCAGGCCGCGAACGTCACTCCAGGATTGCTCCGGCATCGAAGTGCCGAACGTCGTCGGCGTCCGATTGGACGTGGAGAGCAGACTGCCGTGGTCCAGGCCCGCGGCAAACCCGGCCGAAAAGACCAAGTTGCCTGAAATCCGCATGAGCCCCGACACACCCATCGCATTCTGTCCGTCGAAGGCCGCCCAGTGTGTCGAGACTGCGTAGTTCGTGCCAGTCGGAAGCCACGGCGCGACCAGCGAAGCAGCCATTGCGGTGCCGGTGGCCGCGAAGGTGTTTGCCTTCGCAATGCCAAACTGGTTCGTCGTGATCTGGCTCGCATTCGTGCAGGTGTCGGTGCCCGGAATGTAGAAGAAGCCTTCGCCGAATTCGTTGCAGACCTTCACATATTCGACCGCCTCCGCCTTCGTCATCGGCAGATCGGCCGCCTGGGCGGCGCCAACGGTCACGAGACCGGCAGCGGCGCCGAGGAGAATGGTTTTCATCGTCATGATGACCTCCAAGACTGTTTTTCGTACGATCCGAAGCACCGCTTAAGGCTATGGCTTCCGACCGGTTCGCGAGACCCCGGTTTCCCCAACTTGCGGTCGGCGTTCCGGACGCGACCCAAATTCTTGAATCGCTTGAAGCACCCTACCCAAGCTTTGGCCGAGAACAACTCCGATCGCCGCGGTTTCGCCATGGTGTGGTCGCTTTGCCGATGGGTGTCACCGAAAGGCCACATCGCGTCGCGGGGCCGGCCGCGATTCGTAAAACAAGGCTTAAGCAAGCCTAAAACAAGCCTTAACGGCCGCCGAAGCCGGCAAGATTGCGTTAGGGGATGGCGGCGGCGCGGGCCGCC
>CAYVVB010000086.1:0-1816 GCA_964454955.1 uncultured Bradyrhizobium sp.
TCGGTCCCTCCGGGTGCGGCAAATCGACATTCGTGCGCTGCTTGAACCGGATGCACGAGCTCGCCGCAGGCGCGCGGGTCGAAGGCGAAATCCGTCTCGACGGCGTGGACGTTTATTCTGCACAGACTGACCCAGTCGTGCTGCGGCGCCGAGTCGGCATGGTCTTTCGGCGCCCGAATCCATTTCCCGCAATGTCAGTGCAACAAAATGTGCTCGCGGGGCTCGCACTGACTCATTCGGTGTCGTTGGTTGATCCCGAGCAGGCGGTGGAAACGGCTCTGCGCCAAGCGGAGCTTTGGGACGAGGTGAAGGACCACCTCGATGCTCCCGGCCTCAGTCTCTCGCTGGGTCAGCAGCAACGCCTGTGTATTGCGCGCGCCCTGGCGCTGAACCCGGAGGTGCTCTTGATGGACGAGCCGTGCGGCGCATTGGACCCGATCGCGACGGCGAGGATCGAGGATCTGATTCATTCGCTGAAGCAGGCGTGCACCATCGTGCTCGTGACCCACAGCATGCAGCAGGCGGCGCGCGTGTCCGATCGTACGGCGTTCTTCCTGTCTGGAGATCTGATCGAATTCGACGCGACGGATCGCGTGCTCACATCCCCGAAGGATCCTCGTACGGAGGACTACATTACGGGCAAATTTGAATGAAACCGTGTGAGTGACTGATGGGCAAGCTGCACACCGACCGAGAATTCGAACAGGAGCTCAAGAAGCTGCGCGAGCGCCTGCTCTGGATGGCGGGGCGAGTGGAGGAGATGATCGCGAATTCCGTCAAGTCCTTGGTGGAACGGGATATCGGCTTGGCAGAACGGACCATCGCGGCGGACCGCTTGGTGGATCGCGCCGAAATGGAGACGGACGAGCTGTGCTTGGTGATCCTCGCGAGGCGCCAGCCGATGGCCTCGGATTTGCGCTTCATCACACTCTCGCTCAAGATGGTCACGGACCTGGAGCGAAACGCGGATTTGGCGGTCAACATCTGCGAGCGAGCCATCGACCTGGGACAGGATGCGCCGCTCAAAGCCTGGGTCGACGTGCCCCGTATGGCGAGCATTGCGCAAGGTATGGTGCGGGACGCGATTGATGCGTTCGTCGATCGCGATGCCGATCGCGCGCACACTGTGATCGAGCGGGATCAGGCGCTCGACGAGCTTTACATTCGGGTCTTCCGCGAGCTCCTTTCGGCGATGTTTCAAGATGGCAGCAAGGTGGAACGGGGGATTCATGCCCAATCCGTGGCGAAGCTACTGGAGCGCATGGGCGATCACGCCACCAATCTGGCGGAGGAAGTCGTCTATATGGTCAAGGGCAAGGACATTCGCCACGGACCCAAGCTCGCAGCGGGATCGCCCTAGGGCCTCGATTCAATTGAATCGAGGCACACATGAAGTTGAAGTGGCCGGCTCAGACCCGCGCAAGCCGAGGTATTTCGGCGCCCTCACCCAATGGGGGCGACGAAAGACCCATCGCTTCGATGGAGACGGGCTACTAGCGCAGCGGGCTCCAGGCGAGGTCATCGACCCAGCTTTCTTCGAAGAGTTCGCCGCTTCCGACGCGTGTCGCCGGGCCCGTCTGAGTCACCGCGTACGCGTCATCGATCTCGACCCGCAGCTCGCCGCCGGGCATTTGCACCATCACATCGCCGCCGCATAGCCCGAGCCGTCGGGCAGCGCAGGCTGCGGCCGACGCTGAGCTCCCGGAAGCCAGCGTGTAGCCCGCACCACGCTCCCAGATTTGGATCTCGATTCTCGCCCGATCGATGACACGCAAGAGCTGCACGTTCGTACGATTGCGAAAGCGCCCGTCCGTCT
>CAYVVB010000087.1:0-4171 GCA_964454955.1 uncultured Bradyrhizobium sp.
GAACTGGGCACGATCGACACGGCGCGTGCGGTAATCATGGTTGGTAGCCCCCGCGAAAGCGGGGGCCCGGCAATGTCGAGCCGCTTCAGGCCGGTGGACTCACCGCCGTCTCCTCCCGTCCAAGGCTTCGTTCGCGCAGGAAGATGTAAAGCCCGGCGCCGATAATGATGGCGGCGCCCAGAATCGTTGCCGGAGACGGCACGTCGCCGAATACGACGATGCCGAAAATCACCGCCCAGACGATCATCGAATATTGGTAGGGCACCACCACGCTCGCCGGCGCAAGCTTCAGCGAGCGGTTGACGCACAGCAGCGCACATACCGAGATGACGCCGGCCGCGGCGAACATCGCAAGGCTCTTCGGCGTCGGCGTCACCCAGCCGATCGGCGCGAGAACCGCACCCAGCAGGAACGTGCCGGCGAATTGCGAGCTCGCCATCACGATGTCCGGGGTGGCGCGCAGCGAGCGCGTGATCAGCATCAGGACCGCAAAGGACAGGCTGCCGCACAGCGCGATCAGCGCCGGCCAGCTATAGCTCTGTGCGGACGGATGCAGCGCAATCAGCACGCCGGCAAAGCCCGCCAGGATCGCGCTCCAGCGCCGCCAGCCGACATGCTCGCGCAGCACCAGCGCCGAGAGCGCGGTGACGAAAATCGGACAGGCGAGATAATAGGTGACGACGTCGGCGAGCGGCAGATAGACGGTCGCCAAAAAGAACGCGGCAACCTCGAGCGTGGAGAGCACGACGCGAAAGAGCTGCAAGCGCGGCCGCTCGATCGATGCGAATGCATACCGTTGCCGCCAAATCATCGGCGCGAGCACGAACAGCGCCGCGCAGGCGCGCAGCACCAGCAATTGCCCGACCGAATAGGTTGCGACGATGAATTTTCCGAGCGCGTCGCCAAACGAGAACATGAACACCGACAGCAGCATCAGGCCGATGCCGGCAAGGCGCGCGGTGCGTTCGTCGGAATGCGGGGAGATTCGGGTGAGCAGCGTCATTGAGCGGCGTGCGGCGGTCCTGGATGTTGCTCATGGCCCTGGCCTGATCCGGCCGGGGCACGACGACCCGCATTACCACTGCTCCGCGAGCGCCGCCACGCCACCGGTCCGTGCCTTAACGACGGCGGAAAATACCGGCTTTTCCGCCTTCCCTTCGGGTTGCCGCGGCGGCGGGACCGGCTTACCTAAGACCCATGAAATTCCTTGACGAGGCAAAGGTCTATGTCCGCTCCGGCGACGGCGGCAACGGCTGCGTGGCGTTTCGCCGCGAAAAATTCATCGAATTCGGCGGTCCCAGCGGCGGCAATGGCGGGCGCGGCGGCGACGTCGTCATCGAAGCAGTCGACGGGCTGAACACGCTGATCGACTACCGCTATCAGCAGCACTTCAAGGCGCAGAAGGGCGAGAACGGCATGGGCAAGGACCGCCACGGCGCCGGCGGCAAGCCGATCGTGCTGAAAGTGCCTGTCGGCACCCAGGTGTTTGACGAGGACAAGGAAACGCTGATCCACGACTTCACCGCCCTCGGCGAAAAGTTCGTGCTCGCGCAGGGCGGCAACGGCGGTTTCGGCAACGCGCATTTCAAATCCCCCACCAACCGCGCGCCGCGTCACGCCAATCCCGGCCAACCGGGCGAGGAGCGCTGGATCTGGCTGCGCCTGAAGCTGATCGCCGATGCGGGCCTGGTCGGGCTGCCCAATGCCGGCAAGTCGACGTTCCTTTCCGCGGTCAGCGCGGCGCGGCCGAAGATCGCGGACTATCCTTTCACCACGCTGCATCCGCAGCTCGGCGTGGTGAGCGCCGACGGACGCGAATTCGTGCTCGCCGACATTCCGGGACTGATCGAGGGCGCGCACGAGGGCGCGGGCCTCGGCGACCGCTTCCTGGGCCATGTCGAGCGTTGCCGCGTGCTCCTGCACCTGGTGGATGCGACGAGCGAGCATGCCGGCAAGGCCTACAAGACCGTCCGCGCCGAGCTCGAGGCCTATGGCGGACATTTGGCGGAAAAGCTCGAGATCGTTGCGCTCAACAAGATCGATGCGGTCACTCCCGATGACCTGAAGAAGCAGAAGGACCGGCTGAAACGCGCGGCGAAAAAGACGCCGCTGCTGGTGTCCGCAGCGACCGGCGCGGGGGTGAAGGAGGCCCTGCATGCGCTCGCCGATATCATCGGCGACAAGCAGATCACGGCCAAGGCCAAGCGCGCCGCCGAAGCGGAGCCGTGGAGCGCGTGACGGCTTCACCGTCATTCCGGGGCGATGCGCAAGCATCGAACCCGGAATCTCGAGATTCCGGGCTCGCTCGCTGACGCGAGCGCCCCGGAATGACGGAGACGCTCTGGGCCCGCGAGCGCCGCAACTCACCTTGCACCGGCTTGCGTCCTGCTGCAAAAGCATCTCCATGCCCCGTCGCCCTCATCTGCAAGACTTCCGCCGTATCGTGGTCAAGGTCGGCTCCTCGCTCCTGATCGATTCGGGTGCGGGTGAGGTGCGCGCGTCGTGGCTGTCGGCGCTCGCCGCGGACATCGCAACGCTGCATGGCGCAGGCCGTGATGTCCTGATCGTCTCGTCCGGTTCGATCGCGCTCGGCCGCAGCCGTTTGAAGCTGCCGCGCGGCGCGTTGAAGCTCGAGGAAAGCCAAGCCGCGGCCGCGGTCGGCCAGATCGCGCTGGCGCGGATCTGGTCGGAGGTGCTGGGCGATCACGGCATCGGCGCAGGCCAGATCCTGGTGACGCTGCAAGACACCGAGGAACGCCGCCGCTACCTGAATGCGCGCTCGACTATCGCAAAATTGCTGGAATGGCGCGCGGTGCCCATCATCAACGAGAACGACACCGTCGCCACCAACGAGATTCGCTATGGCGACAACGACCGGCTCGCCGCGCGCGTGGCTACGATGGCCAGCGCCGATCTGTTGATCCTGCTCTCGGACATCGACGGGCTCTACGACGCCCCGCCTGCGCAAGATCCGGACGCGAAACTGATTCCGGTGGTGGGGTCCGTCACCTCGGAGATCGAGGCAATGGCGGGAGAAGCAGCTTCCGAATTGTCGCGCGGCGGCATGCGCACCAAGATCGAGGCGGCGAAGATCGCAACCACCGGCGGCACCCACATGCTGATCGCCTCGGGCAAGATCACACACCCGTTGCAGGCGATTGCCGACGGCGGACGCTGCACCTGGTTCCTGACGCCGGCGAACCCGGTCGCCGCCCGAAAGCGCTGGATCGCTGGATCGCTGGAGCCGAAGGGCACGCTGACCATCGACGCCGGAGCGGTTAATGCGCTGCGCGCCGGCAAGAGCCTGCTGCCGGCCGGCGTGATCCGGGTCGACGGACAGTTCGCCCGGGGTGACGCGGTGTTGGTGCGGGGGCCGGACAGCCGCGAAATCGGCCGCGGCCTCGTCGCCTATGACGCCGAGGACGCCGACAGGATCAAGGGCCGCTCCTCCCCGGACGTCATCGCCATCCTCGGGATCAGCGGCCGCGCCGAGATGATCCACCGCGACGACCTTGTGGTCGGCCCGAAAGGCCCGGCGACGGCCAAATAGGCCACCGGCCGAGCGAATCCGGCCTGCAGGGTCCGTTCCCCGCCTCGCCAAGTCCTCGATTTCCATGCTAGGACGTGGCCTTAACACAGGCTTGAAATCGAGATGTCCGCATCCTTGAAGGCTATCGACGGCACTGCCGATCTGCCGGCCCTGATGAATGATCTGGCCGCGCGCGCCCGCGCGGCGGCGCGAGTGTTGTCGCTCGCTCCGAGCGAGCAGAAGAACCGCGCGCTGGAGTCGATGGAGCGCGCCATCCGCGCCAACGCGCACGCCATCCTCGCCGCCAATGCGGAGGACGTTGCCGAGGTGCGCGCCGGCGGCGCGACAGCGGCCTTCATTGACCGCCTGACGCTGACCCAGGCGCGCGTCGATGCGATGGCCGACGGCGTCGCGATCGTGCGCGAGATTGCCGATCCCGTCGGAGTCATCACCGAGAGCTGGCAGCGCCCGAACGGCATGATCATCGAGCGCGTCCGCGTGCCGCTCGGCGTGGTGGCCGTGATCTTCGAGAGCCGTCCCAATGTCGCGGCGGATGCCGGCGTGCTTTGCCTGAAATCCGGCAATGCGGTGATCCTGCGTGGGGGCTCCGACAGTTTTCGTTCCTGCCGCGCGATCCATGAC
>CAYVVB010000088.1:0-4052 GCA_964454955.1 uncultured Bradyrhizobium sp.
GAATCTCGAGATCCCGGGTTCGCTTGCGCTCAATCCACCCTCTCACTCGCAATCCCCTCCAGCCATTCGGCCGCAGCGCGCCACAGCGTGTCGCGATGTGCGGGGCGGAAGAAGCCGAAATGGCCGATCTGTGCAACGCCAATATCCGCAGGGCTGACGGAAACGATTTCCGCATGCGTCCCGCTGTAGCCGGAGCAGAGCAGTTCGACGGCAGGCGGCGTCGCCCAGGGATCGTCGGTGAAGCACAGCGCGCGCAGCGCGCCCTTGTAGTTCGGAAAGTTCTTCAGGCCGGCGAGCGTCGCATCGTCGAACAGGTAGCGCGGGCTCATCACCCATTTGACCCATTGCAGGAACACGCCCTTCGGCAGGTCCTCCCCGATTCCCGCCCAGCCGGGTGCGTAGCCGAGCAGGCGGGTCAGCGGGATGCCGATCGCCTTCAACAGTGCGAAGACGCGGTAGCGCTCGGGCGAAGCCATCAGCTTCCAATAGCCGGCCTGCGCCGCGACGAGCAGCGCGCGCGACACCTCGGCATTATTGGCAAGCAGCCCGAGGGCCTGGCCGCCGAAGGAATGGCCGACATAGCCGAGCGGGAGATTGTGGTAGCGATCGCGCATCCAATCCACCGCAGCGGTGACATCGAGCGCGGCCCATTCCGCCATCGAGGCCGGAAAGCCGGCCAGCGATTTCGGCTGGTCATAGCCCTGCACGGAGCGTTGCCGGGAGCCGCCGACGCCGCGGTAGTCGTAGGTCAAGACCACGCTGCCGCGTCCCGCCAGACAGGTGGCGAAACCGCGGTAGATTTTTCGCGGGGTCGCGGTCGCCGGGTTGATCAGGACGGCATGGCACCGCGTTGTGCGCGGCAGGAACAGGGTGGCCGCCAGCGGATAGCCGTCGATGGCGGGGATGGTGATGTCGTCGCTGAAAACGTCATCCGCCAGAGCCGTGTTCACGTGACTTCCCCGCACCTTCACCCGATTTCACCAAAAGGGAATTTGGTTTTGGCCGCAAGGCCTTGTCTTGAAATCCGAAATCGACAGTGGCGGCCTTGCAACAGCCTGTGTATAAGGCGGCGCTTGCAATCGCAGATGAATTCCCGGTTTTTGCCCAGGAGTTGATTTCCATGTCCGAGCGGTGGACCCCCGACAGCTGGCGCTCCAAGCCGGTCGTGCAGATCCCCGAATATCCCGACCCACGGGCTTTGGCCGACGTGGAGGCGCAGCTTGCGACATTTCCTCCGCTGGTTTTTGCAGGCGAGGCCCGCAACCTGAAGAAGGCGCTCGCGCGCGTGGCTGCGGGTGAAGCCTTCCTGCTGCAGGGCGGCGATTGCGCCGAGAGCTTTGCCGAGCACGGCGCCAACAACATCCGCGACTTCTTCCGGGTGTTTTTGCAGATGGCGGTGGTTTTGACTTATGCCGGCGCGCTGCCGGTCGTGAAGCTCGGCCGGATCGCCGGCCAGTTCGCCAAGCCGCGGTCGTCACCGACCGAGAAGATAAATGGCGTCGAGCTGCCGAGCTACCGCGGCGATATCGTCAACGACATCGCCTTCACCGCGCAGGCGCGCCGGCCCGATCCCCAGCGCCAGCTCATGGCGTACCGACAATCGGCGGCGACGCTCAACCTGCTGCGCGCCTTCGCCACCGGCGGCTATGCCAATTTGGCGAGCGTTCATCAATGGATGCTGGGCTTCGTTAAGGATTCACCACAGTCGCGCCGCTACAAGGAACTGGCCGACCGCATCTCGGAGGCGCTGAATTTCATGCGCGCCTGCGGGCTCGACCTGGAAAGCCACCCCGAGCTCCGCGCGACCGACTTCTACACCAGCCACGAGGCGCTCCTGCTCGGCTATGAGCAGGCCTTCACGCGTGTCGATTCCACGACCGGCGACTGGTACGCGACCTCGGGCCACTTCATCTGGATTGGCGACCGGACCCGCCAGCTCGATCACGGACATGTCGAATATTTCCGCGGCATCAGGAACCCGATCGGGCTGAAATGCGGTCCCTCGCTCAAGGCGGACGAACTGCTCAGGCTGATCGATGTGCTCGATCCGGACAACGAGCCGGGCAGGCTGACGCTGATCAGCCGCTTCGGGGCCGACAAGGTCGCCGACCACCTGCCGCAGCTGATCCGCGCCGTGAAGCGCGAGGGCCGTGCCGTGGTGTGGTCGTGCGATCCGATGCATGGCAACACCATCACCTCGACCAGCGGCTACAAGACGCGCCCGTTCGACCGGGTCCTGTCGGAAGTGAGGAGCTTCTTCGCCATCCATGCGGCGGAGGGCACTTATCCCGGCGGCGTCCATCTGGAGATGACCGGCAACGACGTCACCGAATGCATCGGCGGGGCTCGCGCCATTACGGACGAGGGGCTGAACGACCGCTATCACACGGTCTGCGATCCTCGGCTCAATGCCGAACAGTCGATCGATATGGCTTTCCTGATCGCCGAGCTCCTGAAGCAGGAGCGCGGCGGGAAGGTGAAGCCGGTGCCGGTAGCCGCGGGATTGTGAATTGCTGCGGTTCTGGCGGGCGACCATCAATTCCTGCAACGGCCTGATATTCGCCATCCGTTCGGAGCAGGCCATTCGCGAGGAGCTGGTCGCGCTCTTGCTCGCGGTGCCGGCCGCCTGGCTGATCGGCGCCACAGCGATGCGCGCCGTCGAGCTGGTCGCCACCGTCGTGCTGGTGCTGGTCGTGGAGCTGCTCAACACGGCGATCGAAAAACTCGCCGATCGCCTGACGATGGATGTCGATCCGAAGATCAAGCACGTCAAGGACATGGGGTCGGCGGCAGTCGGTGTGACCCTCCTGATGGCCGGCGTGTTCTGGTTGTTCGCCATCGCCGAACGGTTGGGCGCGATATGATCTGGTATTTGCGGAACATGCACCCTAGGTGCACCATAGCGCCATGACCCAACGTGCCGAACAGTTCACGATCACCCTTGCCCAGCTCAACCCGGCCGTGGGCGATGTCGAGGGCAATATGGCCAAGGTGCGCGCTGGACGCTCGCGCGCAGCGGCCGACGGCGCCGATCTCGTGGTCTTCTCCGAGCTGTTCATTGCCGGCTATCCGCCGGAAGACCTGGTCCTGAAGCCGGCCTTCCAGGCCGCCTGCCGCACGGCGATCGAAACGCTGGCGCGGGAAACCGCCGATGGCGGGCCGGCGGTGCTGGTCGGCACTCCGTGGGTCGAGGAGGGCAAGCTCTATAACGCCTGCGCGCTGCTGGACGACGGGCGCATCGCCGCGATCCGCTTCAAGGCCAACCTGCCGAATTACGGCGTGTTCGACGAAAAGCGCCTGTTTGCGCGCGGTCCCGCCGCAGGGCCCATGACCGTCAGAGGCGTCCGCGTCGGCGTTCCGATCTGCGAGGATATCTGGCTGGAGGAATCCGAGGACTACGAGAACGTCGTCGAATGTCTTGCGGAGACCGGTGCGGAAATTCTGGTGGTGCCGAACGGCTCGCCTTACGCCCGCGACAAGAACGATGTGCGGCTTTCGGTTGCGGTGGCGCGCGTCACCGAAAGCGGGTTGCCGCTGATCTATCTCAACGAGGTCGGCGGCCAGGATGAACTGGTGTTCGACGGCGCCTCCTTTGCGTTGAACGATGATCTGTCGGTGGCGGCGCAACTGCCGGCTTTCGTCGAAAACATCACGACGCTGCGCTGGACGAGGAATGGCGACGGCTGGCGCTGTAGCGGGGCGATCACGCCGCTGCCCGAGGGCGACAAGGCCGACTATGCCGCCTGCGTGCTGGGCCTGCGCGACTATGTGCACAAGAACGGTTTTCCGGGCGTGCTGCTCGGCATCTCCGGTGGCATCGATTCCGCGCTGTGCGCAGCGATCGCGGTCGATGCTCTGGGCGCCGATGCCGTGCGCGGGGTCATGCTGCCGTATCGCTTCACCGCGCAGGTGTCGCTGGATGATGCGGCCAAACTCGCCGGCCAGCTCGGCATCCGCTACGAGGTGCTGCCGATCGCCAGAGCGGTGGAAGGCTTTGAAGATATCCTGTCTGATGTTTTTGCAGGCTTGCCGCGCGACATCACCGAGGAGAA
>CAYVVB010000089.1:0-1782 GCA_964454955.1 uncultured Bradyrhizobium sp.
CGCGACCTGCTCGACCTGTTCACGCGCTCGGCCGGCGATATGCTGGACGAGCGGTTCGAGAACGATCTGGTCAAGGCGGTGTTCGGCTTTGATGCCATCGTCGGCAACTATGCCAGCCCCTACGCCGCCGGCTCGGCTTACGTGATGCTGCATCACGCCTTTGGCGAGGTGAACGGCAAGAAGGGCGTATGGGGCCATGCGGTGGGCGGCATGGGCGCGATCGGAGAGGCCCTGGCGCGCGCTGCGCGGGCTCATGGCGCCGAGATCGAGCTTGATGCGCCCGTGCGCGAGGTGATCGTCGAGAACGGCCGCGCGGCGGGCGTCATCCTCGACAATGCCAAAACCATCCGCGCCAGATATGTCGCCTCAGGCGTCAATCCGAAGCTGCTCTACACCCGCCTGATCAATAGCAACGCCCTGCCGCCGGAATTCAGCTTGCGCATGACGCGCTGGAAGAACGGCTCGGGCACCTTCCGCATGAACGTCGCGCTGTCGCGCCTGCCCTCCTTCACCGCGCTGCCCGGCGAGGGCGATCACCTCACCGCCGGGATCATTCTGGCGCCGAGCCTGGCCTATATGGACCGCGCCTTTGCCGACGCCCGCGCGTTCGGCTGGAGCCGGGAGCCGGTCGTCGAGATGTTGATCCCCTCCACCCTCGACGACTCGCTGGCGCCTGAAGGCGCGCATGTCGCGAGCCTGTTCTGCCAGCACGTCGCCCCGGAATTGCCGGACGGACAATCCTGGGACGCGCGCCGCGACGAGGTCGCCGACCTCATGATCGCCACCGTGGACAAATACGCGCCGGGCTTTGCGGCGAGCGTTGTCGGCCGGCAGGCCTTGTCGCCGCTCGATCTCGAGCGGGAATTCGGCCTTCTGGGCGGGGACATCTTCCACGGCGCGCTGACGCTGAACCAGTTGTTCTCGGCCCGCCCGATGCTGGGTCACGCGGACTACCGGGGCCCCCTCAAAGGCCTCTACCATTGCGGCTCCGGCGCCCATCCCGGCGGCGGCGTCACCGGCGCCCCCGGCCACAACGCCGCGCAGGTGATCCTGCGGGACCACCGGGCGTTGTTCGGGAGCCGTTGACAAGGCTGTGGATAGCTTGTGGATAAGCTGTTCGAGCCCGTTCGCGTGACCGTTGAAATTCATCGCGGTTCCGGCTTCGTGTTACGATGACCGGCATGCGCAAGCTCATATTGCTTCTCTTGTATGCCGCCATGCTCTTTGGCGGCTTGTATGTGCTGATCGACGAGTTCCTGTTTGCGAGCATCCTCTATTTTCAATTCGTCATTGGCGGAGCAGCCTTGGCCTTCGCCGGCGGCTATCTCATATGGGCGGATTTCATCGCACCGCGATTTGGTATCAAGACCTGGGACTGACCGTTTAACCGGTCGACAAGCGGTGCGCATCCCTGTGGTTGACCGGTTCAACGAGCTGTGCGCTGGACTGCCGAAGCTGTTGAAAACACGTGTATGAACCTGTGGACATATGTCGTGCGAGCATGCGCAAAGCTGTGCTAGATCGCGCTATGTCCCGGTGCCAACCACCATGAACAATCCTTGCATCAACTGTTGACAGGCTGTGAATAGCTCCCCCCTTCCCCCCGCCACCCACCGCGTCAGCTTCGCCATTGGCGACGAGCAGGCTGCGAAGCGTGTCGTCGATGCGCTCACCGAGGTCTTTTTCGAGGGCGAGGCCGCGGTCGCCGCCTTCGAGCGGCCAGACGGCCGGTGGGATGTCACGGTGCATTTTGCAGAGGCGCCGGACCAGGCGCTGGTGCGC
>CAYVVB010000090.1:0-1511 GCA_964454955.1 uncultured Bradyrhizobium sp.
GGCGACAACGTGAACATGGAAGTGCACCTGATCGTGCCGATCGCGATGGAAGAGAAGCTGCGCTTCGCTATCCGTGAGGGCGGCCGCACCGTCGGCGCCGGCGTGGTTGCCTCGATCATCGAGTAAGCAAGCGATAGGGAATAGCGGGCGGCGAGTGCAAGTTCGCCGCCCGCTACTCGCCACCGACTTAAAGAAAGAAAACGGCAATGAACGGCCAGAATATTCGCATACGTCTCAAGGCGTTCGACCATCGAATCCTCGATACGTCGACCCGTGAGATCGTGAACACGGCGAAACGGACCGGCGCGCAGGTTCGCGGACCCATTCCGCTGCCGACCCGCATCGAGAAGTTCACCGTCAACCGTTCGCCGCATGTCGACAAGAAGAGCCGCGAGCAATTCGAGATGCGCACGCACAAGCGCCTTCTCGACATTGTCGATCCGACTCCGCAGACGGTCGATGCTCTCATGAAGCTCGATCTGGCCGCCGGCGTCGACGTCGAGATCAAGCTCTAAGGTTTTTAATTTCATCCGCTGCAATCGAGCGGACCAGAGAAGAACAGGAAGCACACCGATGCGCTCCGGAGTGATCGCACAGAAGGTCGGGATGACGCGGGTCTTCACGGAGACCGGCGAACATATCCCCGTGACCGTGCTGAAGCTGGGCAACTGCCAGGTGCTGGGCCACCGCACCAGCGACAAGAACGGCTACGTCGCCCTGCAGCTCGGGGCGGGCAGCCGCAAGACCGTCTACATGCCTAAGGCCGAGCGCGGGCAGTTCGCGGTCGCCAAGGTCGAGCCGAAGCGCAAGGTTGCCGAGTTCCGCGTCTCCGAAGATGCGGTGATCCCGGTGGGCGCCGAGATCCAGGCCGACCATTTCGTGGTGGGCCAGTTCGTCGACGTGACCGGCACCTCGATCGGCAAGGGTTTTGCGGGCGGCATGAAGCGCTGGAATTTCGGCGGCTTGCGCGCAACCCACGGCGTGTCGATCTCGCACCGCTCGATCGGTTCGACGGGCGGCCGCCAGGATCCCGGCAAGACCTGGAAGAACAAGAAGATGCCCGGCCACATGGGCGTCGATCGCATCACCACGCTCAACCTGCGCGTCGTGAAGACCGACGTCGAGCGCGGCCTGATCCTGGTCGAGGGCGCCGTTCCCGGCTCCAAGGGCGGCTGGATCAGGGTGCGCGATGCCGTGAAGAAGCCGCTGCCGAAGGACGCGCCGAAGCCCGGCAAGTTCAAGGTCGCAGGCGCGGGCGAGCAGTCCGCCGAAGCGCCGGCCGAGCAGGGAGCCTGACGATGGAACTGAAAGTCACGACCCTCGAAGGCAAGGAAGCCGGTTCGGTTACGCTCTCGGACGAGATTTTCGGTCTCGAGCCGCGCGCTTCACCGCGTCGCGGATCTTCACGTAGGTGCCTTCGGTGCCCGGAACGGCGCCCTTCAGAAGAATAAGACCGCGCTCCACATCGACGCGGAACACGGTCAGATTGAGGGTGGTCACGTTTTCCTGGC
>CAYVVB010000091.1:0-3841 GCA_964454955.1 uncultured Bradyrhizobium sp.
CTTCTCGATTGCCCTGTCGATCAGGTGCAAAAGTTGAGCAGGCGCGATGTCGCGCGGGGCGGCGATGCGGCCGATGACGACGTGCTTTTCCACTCTCTCGTGACGGGCGTGATCGATGCCGGGGTTGCGCCAGCAATCCGCACAACAGCCAATCGCGCCGCCATCTGATTCGAGGTCACGCCTTCTGCGAAGCGGCCGCGCGTCTTGTAGAAAAGCCCCAGATTGTAATGGTGCTCGCTGTCGCCTGGATCGATCTCGGTCAGCTTCCGATAGCTGTTCTCGGCAATCGCATCGCACTGACGGCCCAGCAAGCTCGCGGCTGCGCCGCGAGCGCCGAATATCCGTTTTTGTTCGGGCAACCCCTCACAGGACTTGGCAAGGGCCGCCAGCCTTTCCACGACGGTATAAAAGACGGTGCTATCCGGCGGTGACGCATTCAGGTCGCTAATGTCGCGAACACCTTCGAGGCAATCGCCAACCGCCGAGAGGAGCTCGACGTCCTGATCGTAAGACTGTGCGATCTCCGACAGCACCTCTATGGCTGCCTCCCTTTGCAGGCCCTCCTGGTAGACGATCCACAGCAATGCCTTGGCGGCCTCGCGCTCATGGGCCTGCGGCTTCGCAATGGCTGCACCAATTGCCACGCAGCCTGGCTTCGCCCCGCCTCCGCGACGGCTTCCAGTCTGATCGCGTCAATCTCATCGTAAGAGAGACTTGCGCCGGGATCATTCGACTTCATTGGTTGCTCCGTGAACGCGCTTTTGCAGAAGGGGACGGTGCGGTGAAAGCTACATCAACCCCATTCCCTTCAGGCTCGCATGCCCGCTCTTGCCGACGATGATGTGGTCGTGCACGGCGATGCCGAGCGGGGCGGCGATGTCGACGATGGCCTTGGTCATGCGCACGTCGGCCTGCGTGGGCGAGGGATCGCCCGAGGGGTGATTGTGCACCAGGATGATCGCGGTGGCGGACAATTCCAGCGCGCGCTTGATCACCTCGCGCGGATAGACCGGGGTGTGGTCGACGGTGCCGGTCTGCTGTACCTCGTCGGCGATGAGCTGGTTGCGCTTGTCGAGGAACAAGAGGCGAAACTGCTCCCTGTCGGCGAACGCCATGGTGGTGCGGCAATAGCCGATCACGTCGGTCCAGGACGACAGCAGCGTCCGTTGCCGGAGCTCGCCCTTGGCGATGCGGGTCGCGGCGGCCGCGATCAGCTTGAGCTGGGTGACGGAAGCCTCGCCCATACCGTCGAACTCGCGCAGCAGCGTTTCAGGCGCGTGGACCACTTCCGCGAACGAGCCGAAGCGTTTGAGCAGCGCCTTGGCCAGCGGCTTCATGTCGCGCCGCGGCTGCGCCGCGAACAGTATCATCTCGAGCAGCTCATAGTCGCTGAGCGCGTCGGCGCCCGCGCTGCGGAAACGCTCGCGCAGGCGCTGGCGATGGCCGTGATAATGCGGCGGCTCATCGCGCGCCGCGTCGGACTGGTCCTCGGGTTTGGTGGAATTGGCGCCCATCGGCACCAATGTGCCGTAGCGCGGAACTTTTGCAACCGGGAAGTGTGGCCTTGGGTCAGGCCGCCGCCGGCGGCATTTCCTTGTGGCGCTCGGACAAGGTGAAGATTTCGACGCCGGTGGCGGTGACCCCGACCGAATGCTCGAATTGCGCGGACAGCGAGCGGTCGCGCGTCACCGCGGTCCAGCCATCCGAGAGGATTTTCACATGCGGCTTGCCGAGATTGATCATCGGCTCGATGGTGAAGAACATGCCGGGCTTGAGCAGGACGCCCTCGCCGGGCCGGCCGATATGGATGATGTTGGGCTCGTCGTGGAACATGCGTCCCAGCCCATGACCGCAGAAGTCGCGCACCACGCTCATGCCCTGGGGCTCGACGAAGCTCTGGATGGCGTGGCCGATGTCGCCGGTGGTTGCGCCGGGCCTGACCGCGGCGATCCCGCGCATCATGGCTTCATAGGTGACTTCGATCAGCCGCTCCGCCTTGCGCGCGATCGGATCGATCGCATACATCCGGCTGGAGTCGCCGTACCAGCCGTCGACGATGAAGGTGACGTCGATGTTGACGATGTCGCCTTCCTTCAGCGCACGGTCGCTCGGCATGCCATGGCACACCACGTGGTTGATCGAGGTGCAGGTCGAATAGCGGTAGCCGCGATACATCAGCGTCGCGGGATACGCGCCATGACTGAACGCGAACTCGCGGACGAATTCATCGATCCGCGAGGTGGGAACCCCGGCCTGGACGATATCGGTGAGCTCATCAAGGCATTTGGCGACCAGCGCGCCCGCCTTGCGCATGCCGGCAAAGGCGCTCGGTCCGTGCAGCTTGATCTGCCCGGTTTTGCGTAAGGACGTGTCGCTGGCTTCGACGTAACTCATGGATTGATCGCACGTTGACGGGGGAATGGGGGTAATTTGCGGTCTAATTTAGTGATTGCGGAGCCTTTCGCAAGCCGACCTTGGGTCGAAGTCGCCCGCTTGCGCTTAAGTTGAGGGTTCCGCTGTCGTTGCCATGGGCAGAGCGCCGCCGCGGATACGGATTTCGCGGACCGGATAGGGCACGTGAATGTCCTCGCGCTTGAAAGCATCCCAGAGCGCGAGCATCACCTCGCTCCTGACGCTGTCCATGTCGCCGGGATCGGGAATCCAGAAGGTCAGGGAAAACCTCATGCCGGCGTCGGTGAACTCGCTCAGCAGGCAGTTCGGCGGCCTGGACTTGAGGGTGCGCGAGGCATTCGAGGCGATCTCGACCGCCAGCCTGCAGACGGCCCGCGGGTCGGCGTCGTAGCTGGTGCCGAAACTGACTTTCACCAGCGTATTCCTGTCGGTGTAGGTCCAGTTGGTCACCTTCTGCGTGATCAGGTCCTCGTTGGGAATCAGGAACTCGCGACCGTCGCCGGCGGCGACCGAGATGTAGCGCGTGTTCATGGCGCTGATCCGCCCCGAGCTGTCGCCGATGGTCACGAGATCGCCAGGTTTGACCGATTTGTCCGCGAGCAGGATGAGGCCGCTGATGAAATTGGCGATGATCTTCTGCAGGCCGAAGCCGATGCCGACGCCGGCGGCGCCCGAGAAGATCGCGAGCGCCGAGAGGTTGATCCCGACCGCGCTCATCGCGACCGCGATCGCGAAGATCATCAGGGCGACGCGGACGATCTTGACCAGCAGCACCTGGACCGAGGGGGTCAGATCGCTGGACTGGGTGATGCGGCTTTCCACGAAGTTGCTGACGATGTTGGTCAGCCACAGTGCGATGATCAGCAGCAGGCCGAACTCGATCAGGATCAGCGGCGACAGTCTCAGGCCCGCCAGCGTGACCGAGACCGAATCGAGCGCATCGATCACCGGCTCCAACCTGCCCAGGATGCTCAGCGCCGCCACCAGGAAGGCCGCAGCCGACACCACGCGGACGACCAAGGTGTTGCGGATGCCGGAGGCGACCAGGCGGATGATGAGCCAGGCCAGAGCGAGATTGGCGGCGACCGAGAGCAGATAGCTGCGGCTCGGCCAGGTCACCGCCGCCATCGTCATTCGCGCCACCGCCATCAGGATCGCGAATACGGCGACCGACGCGCCGTGGACCAGCATGCGCACCAGCCGCCGCAGCGGCGGCCGCCAGTTCTGTCCCAGTGCCGCGACGTCGACCCTCGCCTCGATCAGCGTATTGACGGCGAACGCCACGCCGGCCGCGGCGAGCACCAGCCCGAGCTGGAAATAAAACCACGGCGAAGTGACTTCGGCGCCGACCGAACGCGCTGCGCCATGCAGCCATCCCAGTATCTCGTCCAGAGAGAGGTCCATCGGCAATAATCTCGCTCCTCGGTGC
>CAYVVB010000092.1:0-11695 GCA_964454955.1 uncultured Bradyrhizobium sp.
ACCTCGGTGGTGACATCCTGCGCGAACTTCAACACCAGCCGCGCATAGCCGTCGGCCGCGCCAAACGTCGCTTCGGCCTTGACCGGATCGGATTGGGCGGCGGCCGGTAGGGTCAGCGCGAGCAGGATCACGCCCGCGCAGATGAGGCCAGAGCAGATGAGGCCCGGGTAGCGCCACGCGTCTTGCACGCGGACGCGGATTTGCGACCAGAATGCTGCGGCAGCCGTTCGCGCCATTCCCACGTGTCTTTCCGTTCGATGATCCGCTCCTGGGAGACGGATTCGCCCTCGCCCGCCATGCACCCTTCGAGTCTAGGAGCTGCGAACTAAGGAGCTGTTAAACATTACCTCAAGGGTCAGTTGGTCCTTTGCGGCAGCGTGATCTTGCCCTCGATTTTCGGAAGATCGGCGCTGGCGGATGATTTGTCGCCGCTCGCGCGGTGCGCGAGTTCGACGGTCAGCCGCTCAGCGGTCTCCGGCGACATCAGGCCCAGAATGTCCGACATCTTGCGCGGCGCGATTTGCGAGGCGATCCCGATCAGCACCGGCATTTCCAGCCGGTCGAACACTTTCGCCGCATCCTTGGGCTTCATGCCCTCGTACATGGTGACGATATCCTTGAAGCGCGCGTTCTCGGCTTCGGCCTTCTGTTCGTTCGCCGTCGAAATCCGGGATTCGACCGCTTTCATCTCCTCGACCTTCGTCTCGACGCGCTTCTCCGCGGCCTTGAGCAGGTTCTCGCGGATGTCGATCTCCCGCGCACGCGCCTCGAGCTCCTGCCTGCGTTGCTGCAGCCGCTCGAGAATGGCGCGCTCGGAGGGCGATATCGCCTGCTCGTTATCCTCGGGATGAATGACGAGCCCGCCGGGCACGGCGGTTTCGGGCGCGGCGGGCTTGGGCGCGTCCGCCTTGGTCTCCTCTTTCGACTTCTCCTTCTCCACAGCGCCTGTGATGTCGTTGTCGCGGCGCTGCGCGCCGGGAAAGTTCAGGTATTCCTGCGCCCAGGAGGATGAGGATTTCGCCTGCTGCTGCCGGGGGTCGAACACATAGCCGCCGTCGATCAGGAGTCCCGCCACCTTCAACACCGCAAGCGATGCGACGGCGATTATGGCGACCGGAATGATGCGAATGTTACGAAGTCTTTTCATGCCGCGAGGCCGCCGGACCTTCTGCGTTCACTGAAGGCTGCCGCCGCGGCGGCGACCGCTCTGGCGCCGGAGCTGCGGACCGGGACGGCCGGCGCGACCGGTGCAGCGGCTTCCGCCGGCGCCTCGGGTTCGGCCGCCGAGCTTGGGCGTGCAGCGATCGCGATTTTCGACAACCGCCGCACAACGTGATCGGCTTCCGTGAGCTGCTTTTTGAGCTGGTCCGACATCTGGTTGGCGTCGTCGAGCCTGGCGCCGAGCGTTTCGTTGACGTCGCGCACCGTGTGCTTGAGGCCGCCGATGGCGCGCTCGGCGATTTCGGTGGCGGTTATCAATTCCGCGATCACCGCCTTGAGCGAATGCTCGTCCGCCTTCAGCCGCTGCAGCCGCTTGTTGAGAAGCATGCAGTAGCCGATGGTGATCACGAGCAGGACCGCCACCAGGCTTTCGATCACCAGGCCTAGAAAGGGATTCATCATTGGGCCTCCATCAACTTGTTGTGCTCATCGGCCTTCTCGAACATCGCGAGCGTGGTCGAGGGTTTGCGTAACGGCCTCGTCACGCGGATGGCGACGCGGTCGCCGACCCGGCCCATTCGTCCCTCGGTCAAGGTCACGTTGCCGCAGCGTACCGCAACCGTGGCATCTGCGCGCATGTCCAGCGGCAGCGTGTCGCCCACCTTGAGCTTCATCAGCTCCTTGAGCGGAATATCGGCCTCGTAGAGCACGGCATCGACCGGGATCTCGGCCCGCCAGATCTGGGTGGCGAAGTGCCCTTCCCAGATCGGATCGCGGCCGAATTTCTCGCCCATGAACATCTGCAACAGCACGTTGCGGATCGGTTCGATGGTCGCATAGGGCAGCAGCAGCTCGACATTGCCGCCGCGATCTTCCATGTCGATGCGCAGCCGCACCAGGATCGCCGCGTTTGCCGGCCTGCTGATCGCGGCAAAGCGTGGATTGGTCTCGAGGCGGTCGATGGTGAAGGTCACCGGCGACAGCGGCCGGAACGCCTGCTCGGCGTCCGCCAAGACGACTTCGATCAGACGCATGACGAGATTGGTCTCGATCGTGGTGTAGGGCCTGCCCACGAAGCGCAGCGTGGAGTTGCCGCGCCGGCCGCCCAGGAGCACGTCGATCATGGAATAGATCAGGCTGGAGTCCACGGTGGCGAGCCCGAAGTTTTCCCATTCCTCCGCCTTGAACACGCTGAGCACCGCCGGCAGTGGAATCGAATTCATGTAATCGCCGAAGCGCACCGACGTGATGCGATCGAGCGAGACTTCGACATTGTCGGAGGTGAAATTGCGCAGAGACGTCGTCATCAGCCGCACCAGGCGGTCGAAGACGATTTCGAGCATCGGCAGACGCTCGTAGGAGACCATCGCCGAATCGATGATGGCGCGGATGCCGGAATGGTCGTCGAGATTGACCTCGCCCGCGGTGAAACCGAGCAGGTTGTCGATTTCCTCCTGCGAGAGGACGCGCTCTCCGCCGTTCTTGGCGCCGCCGAAGTCGCGGCCGCCGTCCTCGACCATGGCCGCCCATTGCAGCGCCATCGACTCGGTGAGTTCGTTGGAGCTTGCGGCTTCCGCGGCCGCGGCGGGGTCCTCGGAACCGAGCGAGGCTTCCCACTCAGCCGCTATTGCATCCTGGTCGACGTCGTTGCCAGCCATGGCGGTGCGATCCGAATTCGTTACTGAACGATGATTTCCTTGAACAACACGGCGCTGACCGAAGCCGGCGCCAGCGCCACGTTGACACGCCGCGTCATTTCCTCCTTCAGGCGGAAGAGTCCTGCCGAACCGGAAAGATCGCTCGCGCGCAACTCGCGCAGGTAGGTCTCGAAGATGTCGGTGACGCGCGGCATCGTCGGCTTGATCGCCTCGGCCTGCTTTTCCTCTTTCACCTCGAGCACGACCTTGACCCGGAGGTACTGCGACCGCTCGCCGGGGGCGACGGAGAGATTGACCATCAGGTCCGGCACCTCGATGAAGACCGGCGGCTTCGGCTGCGCCGCTTCCGCGTGCTGCTCCTCGCTCCGATGGCTGGCGAAGAAGAAATACAGCGCCGACCCGCAGCCCAGCAGGGCAAGCACGCCCGCCACGATGACGATCAGCTTGAACTTGTTGCCCTTCGGCGCCGGGCTTGCGCCTTCGCCGCCTTCCGCCTGCTCGTTCTCTGCCATGGCCCGCTTCTCTTATCCGCCTCACTCGAGGACGAGCTCGATTGCAGCCAGCAGGCTTGAACGACGCGATACCAGGGCCCCCAGCGCGAACACGCGCTCTTCACGTGATGGACGCTAGGTAACAATGGTTAATGGTTTCTTTCTTTTTGCGAACCACTAGGAAAATCTTGCCGGGCAAACATGGTCAACAAGACCTTTCTGCCGCGTGTCCGGCCCCTCCGCAAAATGCCTAAGCTATTCAAAATACAATCTTTTATCAGTTGGCACAGCATTCGCTCTGACATCGGCGAACCCTCCCGGCTTGGGAGAGCTTGGAAGGGTTCGGTGCATCCGATCACACGCGGCTTGGGAGAGCAGGCGGCGATCGATCAAGGGGAGAACCACCGGTGGAGAATGCGCTTCTCATCGGACTTTCGCGGCAGACGACCCTCGAGCGGCAACTCGCGGTGATCGCCAACAACATCGCGAACGCCAACACGACGGGCTTCAAGTCCGACCAGCCGCTGTTCGAGGAGTATTTGAACTCGGGCGCGCATGAAGACAACTTTGTCGGGCGCGACCGCCGCGTCTCCTACGTGCAGGACCGCGGCACCTACCGCGATCTCTCGCAAGGGCCCCTGCAGGAGACCGGCAATCCGCTCGATGTCGCGATCTCCGGCAACGGCTTTTTCGCCGTCCAGACGGCCGGCGGCGAGCGCTACACCCGTGACGGCAATCTGCAGATCAACAACCAGGGCCAGCTGGTCACGGAGAAAGGCGATCCGGTGCTCGGCGTTGCCGGCCCGATCGTGCTCCAGCAGACCGATCACGACGTCACCATTTCCGCGGACGGCACCATCACGGTGCTGGAGGGCGCGGCGCGCAACGACACCATCCGCGCCAAGCTCAGGATCGTCAACTTCGCCGACCAGCAAAGCCTGCGCAAGCAGGGCGACAACCTCTACGCCGCCGGAAACCCCGCCGCTGCGCAGCCGGACACGACGTCGACCGTCAAGCAGGGCTACGTCGAAAAGTCCAACGTCAATGCGGTCGCGGAGATGGGCCGCATGGTCGAGGTGTCACGCATCTACGCGCAGATCGCCAATGCGCTCCAGCAACAGGGCGATCTGCACAAGAACGCAATCAACCAGCTCGCCGACGTCCCGACCTGAGCGCGCGATCCGAAGGAGACATAGCATGCAGGCTCTTCACACCGCGGCGACCGGAATGGCGGCGCAGGAGCTGAACGTCCAGGTCATTTCCAACAACATCGCGAACCTGCGCACCACCGGCTTCAAGAAGCAGACCGCCGCGTTCCAGGACCTGATCTATCAGCACATCCGCCGCGTCGGCGCGCAGTCGTCCGACCAGGGCACCATCCTGCCCGTCGGAATCGATCTCGGCGGCGGCGTGAAGACCGCCGGCACGCCGCGCTCGATGACGCAGGGAACGCTGTCGCAGACCGGCAACGATCTCGACGTCGCGATCACAGGCGAAGGCTTCTTCAAGGTCCTGATGCCCGATGGCACGTACCAATACACGCGCGACGGCACGTTCCAGATGGACAACCAGGGACGCATCGTCACCGCGCTGGGCAACCCGGTGCAGCCGACCATCACGATCCCGCAAAACGCCTCCGGAATCACCATCAACCAGCAGGGCCAGGTCTCGGTGACGCTGCCCGGATCGACCAACTCGCAGCTCATCGGCCAGATCCAGCTCACGCGCTTCATCAACAAGGCCGGCCTGCAACCGGTCGGCAACAACCAGTTCACCGACACCCCCTCCTCCGGCCCGCCGCAGGACGGTCTCGCCCAGACCGAAGGTTACGGCACCATCACGCAAGGAAGCCTCGAGCAGTCCAATGTCGACGTGGTCTCGGAGATGAGCGACCTGATCGCCGCACAGCGCGCCTACGAGATGAACGCCAAGGTGGTGAGCGCGGCCGACCAGATGATGCAATCGACCACGGCACTCTTCAGGTAAGCGGAGATTGAACCATGAATGTTCGTACCCTCCTCTTTGCCGCAGCCCTGTTCGCAGGCGCTGCGCCGGCTGCGGCGCAGACGCTCGACGACGGCATCAGGCCGCCGGCGCTGCGCGCCAATGTCACGGTCTCCAGCGAGGTGGTTCGGATCGGCGACCTCGTCGACAATGCCGGCGCCGCCGCGCAGATTGCGATCTACCGTGCGCCCGACCTCGGTACGACGGGAACGATCGCAGCCGCCCAGGTGGTTTCAGCGTTGCGCGCGCACCAGGTGATCGGCGTCGATACAAAGGACATTAAGGAAATCTCGGTGACGCGGCTTGCGCGCAACATCCCGGCCGCGGACGTCCGGGACGCGATCGCGCATGCGCTGGAGCATCGCGGCGGGCTGGGCGATGCCGAAAATCTCGCGCTCACCTTCGACCAGGACCTGCAGGACCTGCATCTCGACGCCTCCAACAGCGGCGCGATGGAGCCGGTGGCGGCGCGTGTCGACCAGCGCAGCGGCCGCTTCGACGTGACGATCGAGATCGCCAATGACGCCGCGAACGCCCCGACGCAGCTGCGCTTCACGGGCGTGGCAATCGAGACGGTGGAAACCGCGGTGCTGACGCGCAACGTCGAGCGCACGGAGCTCCTGAAAGCCTCCGACGTCATCGTCGAGCGACGCTCGAAGGCGGAGGTCGGCAACGACGCGGCGGCACGGACCCAGGCGGTCGGCATGCAGATGCGGCGCCCGATGCGCGCCGGGCAACCCCTGCACGTCGCCGATCTCACCAAGCCTGACCTCGTGCAGCGCGACCAGGCCGTCACCGTGATCTATCAGACCGCGGGGATCTATCTGACCACGCGCGGCAAGGCGCTTGACTCTGGCGCCGAGGGCGACGTGGTCAACGTGGTCAACCCGCAATCCAAGCGCACGGTCACCGGCGTCGTCACCGGCAGAGGCCAGGTGACCATCCAGGTTGCCTCGCCGACGCCGGTCTACGTCTCCGATACCTCGGCCATTTCGTCGAACGACAAGGTCTCGCCAACTGCCGTTGCGGTCGCCGACGGCGCCAGCATCCCGACCGCCACCGCCAAGCCCGAGTAAAAGTTCATGTCGAAGTCCGGTTCCAGGCCATTCGGTCTGATGTCCCATCGCTCCCGCCTGCTTCGCACGGTCGCGCTGCTGTCCGCGTTCACGACCGCAAGCGGTTGCTCGGCGATCGACCGCCTGTCGCAGATCGGCGAGCAGCCGAAGCTGAACGCGATCGAAAATCCGACGACGCAGCCGGGCTACAAGCCGGTCCAGATGCCGATGCCGAAGCCCGAGACGGTGTCGTACAATCCCAACTCGCTGTGGCGGAACGGCTCGCGTTCCTTCTTCAAGGACCAGCGCGCGCACCAGATCGGCGACCTGCTGACCGTGACGGTCAACATCACCGACCAGGCGAATTTCGCCAACGAGACCCAGCGCAACCGCACGGTGAAGGAAGATTCGGGCATCACCGATTTCCTCGGCTCCAAGGCGCTCGGCACCCAGGCGCAAAAATTCCTGCCCGGGCGCCTTCTGACCGCCGACGCGACCTCCTCGAGCGACGGCAAGGGCTCGATCCAGCGCCAGGAGACGTTGCAGACCAACGTCGCCGCCGTGGTCACGCAGGTGCTGCCGAACGGCAATCTCGTGGTCGAGGGCAAGCAGGAGATCCGCGTCAACTTCGAAATTCGCGAGCTGATCGTCGCGGGCATCGTGCGGCCCGAGGATATCCAGAGCGACAACACCATCGATTCCAGCAAGATCGCGCAGGCGCGCATCTCCTACGGCGGAAGAGGCCAGATGATGGACATACAGCAACAGCGCTACGGCCAGCAGGTCATGGACGTGCTGCTGCCGTTCTGACGAGCGGCTCAATCGGCCTGTCGGATTTTCCCGCTCCTTGCTGCGGAGGGTCAGGATGGGGCCCGGGCGAGACAATCGAATTCGAAACAAGAGAGCTGGCGCGGAACACCCCTGCCCTTCTACGAGCTCCCACATCGCCGGCCTGCGAACCTAGGCGCGGATGGCGATGTTCTACGCGGCCCTCGCTAGCTCCCCTGGCGAGGGCCGTGGTTGTTTGGGGGACTGGTTCGCTTGACTCACTACAACCGTTTGGTACGCACGACCCGCTTGGCGAACCTTGTGCTGAAGAAAGTTGACTTCAAAATTTCTCCCGAAGCGTTGGGAATTAAGGAGTCATTGCTCAATCGCAATATTGCCGCGCACACGAAGGTTATGTCTTATGGGTTTGATGATGGCACTTGCGTTGCCAATGTCATTTGGGAAGTAACCATCAAGTTCAAAGCCAAGACAGTCGTTAAGTGCAACGCGTCCTCACGTAAACTCCGCCTCCACCTTGCCGAGCCCCGCGAGTTCCATCACGACGCGATCGCCCGCCTTCAGCCACACCGTCTTGATGAGGCTCCCCGTGAGCACGATCTGGCCCTTGTGCAGTCCCTTGCCCTCGGCGGCGAGATGATTGGCGAGCCAGGCGAGCGCGTTGTGGGGATGGCCGAGCACGTCGGCGCCCGTGCCCTTGCCCGCCTCCGCGCCGTTGATCAGCGCACGCCCCGCCACCTCGCGCAGGTTCGGCGCCTCGCGCCGCGGGACCGGGTCGCCGAGCACGCAGGCGGCGGCGAAGAAATCGTCCGCCACGAGCGTCGGCGCGCCAAGCGTTTCCCATTTCTCATAACGGTCATCGACGATCTCGATTGCCGGTGCGTAGACCTCGATCGCCTCGGCCACCCATTCCGCCGTGAACGGCTGCTCCGACGGCAGAAGATCCCGCGCCAGGCGCACCGCGATCTCGCATTCGACTCCGACATGCACGAAATCGGCGGCCGCGAGCTTCACACCGCTGTCATGCACGCCCTTCTCGAAAAGGCCGCCGCCGCATGGATGCGGGATCTTCAGATAGTCCTGCATCACGTTGCTGGTGCAGCCGATCTTGTAGCCGACCAGCGCGCCCGTCTGCGGCAACATGAGGTCGTGCACCGCGCGCTGCACGAGGTAGCCCTCCGCCTCGCTCCGCGGGGCAATCTCGGCCGGCAATGCCGCGAGCCGCTCGCGGCTTCTTCGGGCGGTCGCAATGGCCTGGGCTGCTTCGAGAATTCTGTCCATGCCGGAAGCCCCCTCTAAAGGCCCTGCTCAAGTTCCACAGCAAGCACAGGCCGGCAAAACTGCAATCGCAAATCTTGACCGAAACGAATTGTTTTTAAAGCAAAAAAGCGACAGCCGTAAAAGCGACGCGGAGACGAGGCATCGCAGCGCGGCGAAATCGCAGGCACCCGGCGCCAGGCGACGTAGACCCCTACTCGTCCCGATAGACCTTCTCGCGCTTTTCGTGGCGCTCCTGCGCTTCCAC
This sequence comes from uncultured Bradyrhizobium sp., assembly GCA_964454955.1. GTDB lineage: Bacteria > Pseudomonadota > Alphaproteobacteria > Rhizobiales > Xanthobacteraceae > Bradyrhizobium. Next base: position 8,681 of record CAYVVB010000092.1, read on the forward strand.
CGACAGCGTCGCGATGGGCCGCGCTTCAAGCCGCTTCAACGAGATCGGCTCGCCGGTTTCCTCGCAATAGCCGTAGGTGTTGTCCTCGATACGCTGCAGCGCGGCGTCGATCTTGGAGATCAGCTTGCGCTGGCGGTCGCGGGCACGCAGCTCGATGGCGCGGTCGGTTTCGGAGGAGGCACGGTCGGCGAGATCGGGGTGATTGACGTTCTCCTCCTGCAGAGCCTGCAACGTCAGCTTCGATTCCTTCAGAATCTCGTCCTTCCAGGCCAGCAGCTTGGCGCGAAAATACTCGCGCTGCCGCTCGTTCATAAAAGGCTCTTTTTCGGAAGGTCTGTAATTTTTCAGCTTTTCCAAGGCCAGCCCATCTTTCACCTGCCGGCACCGCGCCGTCGCGACACCACGCGAGTGGGAAGTTCCTCTCGCGCCGCGCCTTATATAGCGGCGTCATGTGACAGACAATCTTTCCTTAACGCACCCTCCCCCGCCCCCAAGCCCTTGCGCGGGCGAATCTATCCGGCCGTGGCAACCGGCTGCGCCGACCGTGAAGCGCCCGCGGATGTCCGTTTCTCAGTGGAACTCGCGGCTTTGGCGGCCGGGAACCGACGGGCGCCGGGGCACCCGGTCGGATTGGGCTCCGACCGCGCGAAAACCACAGCGTCAGTATTGGCCTGCCTTGGCGAGTTCCACTTCGACGCGAAGCTCGATCTCGGACAAGACTGCGTCGAGTCCGGGATCGCCGGAGGAAAACTTCAGGCCGGCGGCGGCCGCGCGCAGCCGGCTGACCGTGGACTGATCGATATTGCCTGCAAGCAGCTTGAGCTTGAGATCGTCGAGCACGTCGAGCGCGCCCCTGCCGCGCTGGAGGGAGCGCTTGCGCCGCTCGACCGGGTCCTCCTCGATGCCCTGCAGCGCGAGCAGCACGTCGATACCGGTGGTTGTGCGCGGGGCGCCGCCGGCGCGCGTCTCCTGGGTCGTGGCGGTGTCTTCGGGAAGCGCAAAGCCGCTCGAAGCAGTCTTGCGCGCGCCGTTCGCGGGCGTGCCCAGCGTCGTGCCGTTCGGTCCGTAGATGCGCATTGTCAGCCCCCGCGAAGGTATGGCTCGACCTTCGCCCGTTATGGTTAATGGGGCGTAAACGGCCCGGCAAAATCTGCCGGCCCCCGGCAGTTTCGCTCCCCATGGCAAACGGCCCCCGCCGCAGCGGATTTGCAAATTCCAATGCAAACTCAAGAAATTACCGAGCGAAAGCGGGCATGGCACGCCGCTCGCATGGTTAAGCGCGGATCGCGAAGTCATGGGAGTGGCGAAGCGATCTGCGGAAAAAGCGAGTTCGAGGGGAGCATTGGGGATGCGACGCGTCCGTCCTGCACGATTCTTTCAAGTCGCCAGCGCACTGCTGGCGCTGGCGTTGTCGGCTGCGCCGGCTTGCGCCACGTCGCGGATCAAGGACCTCGCCAATATCGAGGGCGTGCGGCAGAACCAGCTGATCGGCTACGGCCTTGTCGTCGGCCTCAACGGCACCGGCGACACGCTGAACAACATTCCCTTCACCAAGCAGTCGCTGCAAGCGATGCTCGAGCGCATGGGCGTCAACATCCGCGGCGCCACCATCCGCACCGGCAACGTCGCAGCCGTCATGGTGACCGGCAACCTGCCGCCGTTCGCCACGCAGGGCACGCGCATGGACGTCACGGTCTCCGCGCTGGGCGATGCGAAAAACCTGCAGGGCGGCACCCTGCTCGTCACTCCGCTGCTCGGCGCCGACGGCAACGTCTATGCGGTGGCGCAGGGTTCGCTTGCAATCAGCGGCTTCCAGGCCGAAGGCGAAGCGGCAAAAATCGTGCGCGGCGTGCCGACCGTCGGACGCATCGCCAACGGCGCCATCATCGAGCGCGAGATCGAGTTCGCGCTGAACCGGCTGCCCAATGTGCGGCTGGCGCTGCGCAACGCCGACTTCACCACGGCAAAGCGCATTGCCGCTGCGGTCAACGATTTCCTCGGTGTCAAGTGCGCCGAGCCGATCGATCCCTCGACGGTGCAGCTGTCGATCCCGCATGAGTTCAAGGGCAATGCGGTCGCCTTCCTGACCGAAATCGAACAGCTACAGGTCGATCCGGATCTCGCCGCCAAGATCATCATCGACGAACGCTCCGGCATCATCGTGATGGGCCGCGACGTCCGCGTGAGCACGGTCGCGGTGGCGCAAGGCAATCTCACCGTGACGATTTCCGAGAGCCCGCAGGTGAGCCAGCCGAACCCGATGTCGCGCGGGCAGACCGTGGTGACGCCACGCACCAATATCGGCGTCTCCGAAGACGGCAAGAAATTCGCGGTTGTGAAAGACGGCGTATCCCTGCAGCAGCTCGTCGACGGCCTCAATGGTCTGGGCATCGGGCCGCGCGATCTGATCAGCATCCTGCAGGCGATCAAGGCCGCGGGCGCCATCCAGGCCGACATCGAGGTGATGTGATGCAGACGCGCGCACTTGCCTCCGCAGGCGCGGCCGGCAACTTCACGCCGCAGGTCATCAACGGCCGGCCGGACCTCGAATTCACAGCCGCGCTCAAGAAGGTCTCGCCGCAGGCGCAGGCAAAGGCCAAGGCCACCGCGACCGATTTCGAGGCGGTGTTCCTCAATTCGATGTTCGCGGAGATGACGAGCGGACTGAAAGGTGAAGGTCCGTTCGGCGATACTGTCGGCACCGGCGTCTGGCGCTCGATGCTGACGGAGCAATATTCCAAGAGCTTTGCGCAGGCCGGCGGCGTCGGCATCGCCAGCGAGGTCTACCGCACGCTGATCGTGCAGCAGGCCGCGCATTCGAGCTGACGGGGAGACGTTCGACATGAACGCGCAGGCACACCCCAAGGAGACGCCCTCGGCGTACGTCGCGGCGACAACGCCCGAAGAGGCGCGCAGGCTCTCCGACGATCTGATGGGGATCATGACCCGCCTGCTGGCGGTGATCGAGCACGAGACCGAACTCGTTCGCGCCGGCAAGCTCGGCGAGGCGATGGC
>CAYVVB010000093.1:0-44883 GCA_964454955.1 uncultured Bradyrhizobium sp.
TCGCCGGCCGCAAAGCCCATCTGGTGCGCGTCCAGCACATGCTTGTGGAATACGATCGGCACGAGCTGTGCCGAGGTCTGCGGGACCTCGCGGCATGCCTCGGCGATGAGCCGGCAGCGCTCCTCATGATGGTCGGCGAGCTGCTTGATGCGCGTCTTCAGGCCGTAGAACGGCACGCCATGCCCCGGAAGCACCAACACATCGTAGGGCAGGGTGGTGGTGAGGCTGGCCAGCGAGGCCAGATATTCGCCGAGCGAGTTCTGGTCGGGCTCGACCGCCCAGACGCTGACATTGGGCGAGATCTTGCTGAGCACCTGGTCGGCGGAGATGAACAGCTTGTCGGCCGCGCAATACAGCATGACCTGGTCGAGCGCATGGCCGCCGCCGGTGATCACCTTGAAGCGGCGCGTGCCGATGGAAACCTCATCGCCATGCGAGATGCGCCGGTAAGACGGCGGCAGCTCCGAGACGCGCTTCAGATATTCCTGGCCACGGCCGAGCAACTGGTCGGTCAGGCTCTCGTCCATGCCATGGCGCCGGAAGAACAGCCGCTGCGCATTGCGGCGCTCCTCGGTTCCACGGTTCTGGTGATAGACCGATTGCAGATATTCCACTTGGGACATCTGCAACGGGCAGTCGAAGCGCTCGACGATCCAGCCGGCAAGGCCGACATGGTCGGGATGCGAATGGGTCACGATCAGGCGGGTGATCTTCACATGGCGGAGCGGGCCTTCGAGCAGCAACGTCCAGGCTGCAACGGATTCTTCATTGCCGAAACCGGAATCGATCATGGCAAAGCCATCGCCGTCGGCGATCAGGTAGATGTTCACGTGGTTGAGCCGGAACGGCAGTTTCAGCCGAACCCACAGGACGCCGGACATCACCTCGACGACCTGATCGGGGCCCGGGTGGTTTTCCCACGGGTATCTGAGTGCCTCGGCGGAGGACTGAGTCTTTTCGATCTGGGAGTGCATCGCTATCGACTTAGCGGCACAAGCGGCGCGGCGCCAGCCGAAAAGCTGTCGCGGTCATCCTGCATGGCTGTCATTCCGGTGCGCTCGCGCGAACTCCGAATCCAGGGGGTTCCGGCCCGAGATCCTCCGCTGCGCAATCGCGCATGGTTCGATGCATTGCCTCGCCCCGGAATGACGGGGCGCCTTACGCCGCCCGGATATTGATCAGGAACGCGTCGACTTCCGCCTTCAGCGTGTCGGCTTCCTGGCGAAGCGCGGCGGAAGCATCCAGCACCTGGTTCGCCGCTGCGCCGGCGTCGACGGAGGCGGTCGAAACGCCGACGATGTTGCTCGAGACATCGCTGGTGCCCCCGGCTGCGTGCTGGATGTTGCGGGCGATCTCGCGGGTCGCCGCCCCCTGCTCCTCGACCGCGGCGGCGATCGCGGTGGTGATGTTGTTGATCTCGCCGATGGTCTGGCCGATCTTGCGGATCGCGGTGACCGCCGAGCCCGTCACCTCCTGCATGCTCGCGATCTGGGAGCGGATTTCGTCGGTCGCCTTGGCGGTCTGGCCGGCGAGGCTCTTCACTTCGGAAGCGACCACCGCGAAACCGCGGCCGGCTTCACCCGCGCGTGCCGCTTCGATGGTGGCATTGAGCGCCAGCAGGTTGGTTTGCGAGGCGATCACCTGAATGAGGTCGACCACCACGCTGATGCGGCTGGCCGTGTCGGCGAGACCCTGAACGGTGGAATCGGTTGCGCCCGCCTCGTCGACGGCCTTGCGGGCGATTTCCGCCGAAGTCGTCACCTGGCGGCTGATTTCGGCAATCGAGGAGGACAATTCCTCGGTGCCAGCCGAGACGGTCTGCACGTTGACGGAGGTCTCCTCGGCGGCCGCGGCGACCGTGCTCACCAGGGCGCTCGACTGGTCCGCCGTCGTCGCCATGCTCTGCGCCGTCGCCTGCATGGAATTGGCCGAGTTCTGCAGGTTGTCGAGGGCCGCGCGCACCGTGGCCTCGAACCCCGCGATGTGGGCCTCCATGCGCGAGGCGCGCTCTGCCTTGGCGATGCGGTCCTTGTCCTGATCGGCAGAGAGCGTGCGAGCCTTGATCATGCTCTCGCGAAACACCTGCAGCGCGTTCGCCATCGAGGCAATCTCATCGGCCTCTTCGCTCTGGTAGATTTCCGATTCCATGTCGCCGTCGGACAGGAGCTGCATCGAGCGTTGCAGGCTTCCGATCCGCCGCAGGATGTTGCCCCCGACATAGCGCCAGACGAACAAGACGGACCCGAGCAGGGTCGCGATCCCGAGCCCCAGCATGACCGTGGTGGCGAAGGAAATCTCCTCACGCGCCTGCGAGGTCGAGGCATTGGTTTCCTGCTGCACGCTGTCGACGAGCTGTTGCACGCTGATGCCGAGGCCGACATTGAGCTTGCGGGTTTCATCGAGCACGGTCTGGCCGTAGTCCTCGGAATCGAGCTCCTTCTGCCGCACTTTGAATACGCCGGTGTTGCCATCGCCGAGCGCCAGCAATTTCTCCGCAGCCGCTTTCACGTTGATGCCGAGATTGTCCGACAGCACGTCGAGGTTCGACTGCAGCGTGGCTTTCGCCGTGCGGTATTCGCTCTGGATGGCATCGAGCGTGTCGCTGCTGTTGGCCGAAAGCGCGGCCATCAGATCGGATGCCGCGAGATTGCCGCTGGCGACGATATTGCCGAGCTGCTCGACGGTTCGCGCCGCCTGCGTCGCATCGTCGGTCGAGAGATCGGCGGAGCCCAGGATGGCGTTGATCTGGGTCTGCGCATCCAGCATTACCGGGTCTGCGGCGGCCTCGAAGGCCGACTGGGCGTCGCGGAGCGCGACATAGGCCTTGTTGTGCTGGGCGGCGGCATTCATCCGCTCGCGCGCGGCCGAGCTCAGGCTTTGGGTCGCGTCGTTGATGTTCTTGACCGTATCGCGCAACGAGGTGGCCACGCCCTTGTCGGCGCCGAGTTCGATGATCTCGGCGAGCTTTGCCATGGTGACCTTCTGGATTTCCCCGAGCTTCCTTTCATTCTCCTTGAGCGCGTCGTCGGTTTGCGAGGCGAGCAGCGCCGGTCCCTGCGCCGCGAGCATCGCGCTTTGCGCCTGAAGCTGCAGGCTTGCGGCAAGCCGTGGAATGTCGCGCCCGGAAAAATCGACCATGGTGCCGCCGAGATGGCGAAACACCATTGCCGCGCCCGCGGAGATGATGATTGCCATGCCGGCGATCACGGCGAACGCCGCGAACAGGCTGCCCTTGACCCCGAAGCGGGGACGCAAGAATCGAAAGAATCTGCCAATACCCGACGGTAACGCCATTGCCCTAAGCCCTGCGCTTGCTTCCTCGCGGGGCAGTATCGCGTCACCCGGTTAACAAAGTCGGGAACTCTGCAACCTTGCCGGTTAGCCTTTTGGCGCATGATCGGAAAACGTGTGAAAAGATCATGCTCAATTCAATGTCGACAATGCAAAAGAGGCCGGCGGGCCGCCGGCCTCTTTCCGATTTGTTAACTTGGAAGACAGCAGCTCAGTAGCGCGCCGCGACCGGGCCGCCCCAGTTGAAGCGATAGTTGACGCCTGCCTTCACGGTATGGTCGTCGGTGGTGAAGCTGCCGGCCGGGACCAGCGCCGGCGGCGCCACGAAGGTGGCGTTGCCGAAATTGTAGTATTGGTATTCGACCTTCGCCGACCAGTTCGGCGCGAACATGTATTCGACGCCCGCACCGACGGTGTAGCCGTTGCTGTGATCGCCGGTGGTCGCGAAGCCGACCGGAACACCGGCCGGCGTCGTCACGCTCTCGTTGTTGTCGGAAAAGGCGTAGCCGCCCTTCACGTACAGGAGGCCTGGACCCCAGGTGTAGCCGACCCGGCCGGTGATCGAGCCAAGCCCGCGCTGGTCGTTGGTATAGATACCGCCGGGGAACACCGCGCCGACATTGCCCGAGAGCCAGCTATACTGGCCTTCCGCGCCGATCACCCAGTTCGGGGCGAACTGCCAATCAGCGCCAACCTGCACGCCGCCGAGGAAGCGGCCGTTGGAGTTGTTGCCGGTCGCAAGCCCCGAGAAATTGTTGTCGCTCGAGAAGGCGCCGCCGAGATGGGCGCCGACGTAGAAGCCGGTCCAGTTGTAGATGGGCGCCACATAGGCGGGAGCCTTTTGATAATAGGGAGCGCGGGCGCCCAGATCGGCTGCGCGGGCGGATTGCGTCGCGCCGAGAACTGCGAGCGCCGCAGCGGCGAGGAAAACCTTCTTCATTGTCTTATACTCCAACGGATCACTGAAAACGCCGTCTGGGGGCGCCCTCGATGAGCCGTCAGATAGGCGGCTTTTGACTAAAATGCTGTCACTTCCGGAGCACACCGGCTTCCAATCTAACCCATTGGAGGGTAAACAATTTCTTGTGATTAACAGGTTCCTAACGAAGGATGAAGAAAGCCTTGAAGGGATGGGCCGTTGTCTCGGGCCGGGACAGGCGGGTTAAGACTTGATGAGCGGCGCTGAGCGCTTGCGAGCGCCGATGCGCCGGGCCTGCCGCAAGAGAGATCAAGTTGCGGCCTTCTCTAGGCAAGCCGGCGGCGCAACTCCTCGCGCATCGTTTCGCGGAATTGCGCAACCCGCGCCGGACGCTCCTTTTCCGGGACGTCCCAGCGATCGAACACGTTGAAATTCTCCAGGATCGGATAGTGATCGCAAGCCATCGCCAGGACGCGCAGCACCTTGGCCACTGCCGCGCTCGGGCCCGACACTTCCCAGCGCAGGATCGTCTCCGCGCCGCCCGCCGGCAGGCTGCACAGCCTTGCCATGTCGGCGGCCGTGAGCGCCCTGCCGAGGGCCTCGCCGAGATCCTTTCGGAGTTGCTTGAATTCCGAGCCGGTCAAGAGGGGAAATCCCGCGCGTGAAAAATCCTGCGCCACGGCGGCGCGCCGGCACTATCTCCGATTCGCAAGGCCGGATCATGGTGCTGCCGGACAGGATTGAACTGTCGACCTCTCCCTTACCAAGGGAGTGCTCTACCACTGAGCTACGGCAGCATGCCCGGGGTTCTGTGGCGCAATCACCAAGAATCGGCCGGAACGGCCCCGTGAGGCGGCCGATGTGTGCCACAAGGGCTCCCGCGGCGCAAGCTTGGCAGGGCCTCGAGGAGCCGCCAAAATGGGACAAAGTTGGGCGGCCATCAGGCGCGTGCGGCATGCGTAGCCGCGGACTCCGCCCGGTTCCGGTCCCCATTCCCCGAACAATGGCCGCAGCGCTGAGCGAGTTGTATCCGCAATGACGGATGAAAAGCACGAGAAACAAGGCGGCCGGCACGCCGAGGATCTGCGGCGAGACCGCCTGAAGCTCAAGCTCCGCGAAAATCTGAAGCGGCGGAAATCGCAAGCGAAGGAGCGTGACCGGAGAACGGCAGCATCATCACCGGGCCACCAAGCCCCGCCGGATGGGGAAGCCGGCAAGCGCGACAAGTAGCGGTGATCCCCATACCGACGCAGCCGAATTGATTGCGCGCTGCTCGCGCCTGCCGACTGGCCGGCGGTGGCGACAGCCGACGGCACGGTGCTGCGCAATCGGAGCGAGAACGAATTGGCGCGTGCGACCGGCGTGGCCGGCGATCCCCGCAACGACAAGATCTATGGCGTTGTGATCGGCGGGGGTGCGCAAGTGGTCGCCGCGCTGCACGGCTTTTCGGGTGACGCGCCGAGGCCGGCACTCTAGGATGTGAAAACAAAAACGGGAGGAAGATGCGATGGCTCAGGTGGTGGTGACCTATAAGACGCCGAAAGATCCCGCGGCCTTCGACAAATACTACGCCGAGACCCACATTCCGCTGGCAAGCAAGATGCCGGGCTTGCGCAAATACCAGATCAGCCAGGGTCCGGTGGTGAGTCCTGCGGGCTCGTCGGGCATTCACCTGATCGCCACACTGACCTTCGACAACATGGCCGCCGTTCAGGCGGCCTTCGGCAGTGCTGAAGGCAAGGCCGCTGCGGCGGACGTCGCGAACTTCGCAACCGGCGGCGCCGACATCCTCTTCTACGAGACGCGCGAGGTCTGAGCGGTGCTGATTGAGATAGTCGCGCGGGCGAGCTGCGCGACTATCGAAATTTTGCAGGCGACGCGGCATCGGCTGAAGCTTCACGTGACGTAGCAATTTTCCCGCACCGGGCGTAGCATCACCTTGTCGATCAGCAGGGGGAGCTTGCCGTGACGCTGGGTTTGAGCCTGTCCGCAGTCACTGCCATCCACGTTGTCATCAGCCTGATTGCAATCGTCGCCGGCTTCATTGTGATGTTCGGGATGTTGAGCTCGAAACCGATGCCGGGCCTGACGGCAATCTTTCTTCTGTTCACCATTCTCACCAGCGTCACCGGCTTCATGTTTCCGTTCGAGAAGCTGCTGCCGTCACACATTCTCGGCGTTCTCTCGCTGGTGCTGCTCGCAATCGCCTGCCTTGCGCTCTACGGCATGCGGGTCGCCGGCCCCTGGCGTCCGGTCTACGTGGTCACCGCCCTGGTCTCGCTCTACCTGAACGTCTTCGTGCTGGTGATTCAGGCCTTCCTTAAGATACCGGCCCTGCATGCGGAGGCGCCCGGAAATCCGCCGGATGGCGCGTCTTTCGACGTGGCCCAGGGTCTCGTGCTGCTGTTCTTCGTGGTCATGATCGTCGGCGTGTGGCGACGCTACAAGCCGAAGCAGCTTGCCTGACTGCTCGTTCCCGTTGTCCCGCAAGGCTCGCGCGTCTGCTAAAGGGTGCTTTTGCGGCCCGCTCCGTCGGCCTATATGTCCTTTCGGCCGGAATGGGATCAAGGGACAAGGACGTGCCTCCCCAGCTCAAACTCATCGCCCTGGACGAAGATGATCTCGCGGTGATCTCGACGCATGTGCAGGACGCGCGCGTGCAGATTTGCGACATCGTCTGGCGCCAGGCCGAGAAGCGGCTGGTGATCGGGATGAGCCGGCTGGACTGGGACCAGACGCTGTCGGGCGAAACCTCGCCGCGCCGGCTGGTCGCGGCCCTGCGCTTCGACCGGGTGCTGGCGTGCAGGTCATGCAAGATCGATCTTGCCGCGCCGGAGGCCATGCTGGAGTTGATTGGCATCGAGTTCTGTCCCGGCGCAGACCCGCCCTCCGGCCACGTGCTGCTGCTGTTCGCCGATGGCAAGGCGGTGCGGCTCGACGTCGAATGCCTGGAATGCGAGCTGACCGATCTGGCTGCCGACGATCTCGGCATTGCCGAAGCGGGTGATGGCCGGGGTTGACGCGGCAGGGCCGCCGCGCCATTGAGCAGGGGGTTGTTCGATCGAAGCCGCCCCGAAAACCCGAAAATGAAACCCGAAAATGCCTATTCGACTGGACCACGGCAGCGCCGATTTCGACGAGCGATTTAAGCAATTCCTTGCCGCCAAGCGCGAGGCGTCTGCCGATGTGGAAGCGGCGGCGCGCGCCATCGTCGCCGATGTGGCCGCGCGCGGCGACGCCGCATTGATCGAGGCGACCAGCAAATTCGACAGGCTCGATCTCAAGCCCGAGGGCTTGCGGGTCAACCCTTCCGAGGTCGAGGCGGCCGTCAAGGCCTGTGACGCCGCGACACTGGATGCGCTGAAATTCGCCCGCGACCGTATCGAGGCCTTCCACCTCAGGCAATTGCCGAAGGACGAGCGTTTTGTCGACGCGGCCGGGGTCGAACTCGGCTGGCGCTGGAGCGCCATCGAATCTGCGGGGCTTTATGTTCCCGGCGGCACCGCCGCCTATCCGTCCTCGGTGCTGATGAATGCGGTGCCGGCCAAGGTCGCAGGCGTTTCGCGCCTGGTGATGGTGGTGCCGGCGCCCGACGGCAGGCTCAACCCGCTGGTGCTGGCGGCCGCGCAGCTCGGCGGAGTGGCCGAAATCTATCGCGTCGGCGGCGCGCAGGCAGTCGCGGCGCTCGCCCATGGCACGGCGACGATTGCCCCCGTGGCCAAGATCGTGGGCCCGGGCAATGCCTATGTCGCCGCGGCCAAGCGGCTGGTGTTCGGCAAGGTCGGCATCGACATGATTGCCGGTCCCTCCGAGGTGCTGGTGATCGCCGACGATACCGGCAATGCCGACTGGATTGCCGCCGACCTGCTGGCGCAGGCCGAGCACGACCAGAGCGCCCAATCGATCCTGATCACCGATTCGCCTGGGCTGGCGGACGACGTGGTGCGCGCTGTGCGCTCGCAGCTTGCGACCCTGCCGCGCGCAAAGATCGCCGGCGCCTCCTGGGAGGATTTTGGTGCGATCATCCTGGTGAGGACGCTCGGCGACGCCGTGCCGCTGGCCGATGCGATCGCGGCCGAGCACCTGGAGATCATGACTGCGGACCCGGAAGCTCTTGCGGGACAAGTCCGCAACGCGGGCGCGATCTTCCTGGGCAGCCATACGCCGGAAGCGATCGGGGACTATGTCGGCGGTTCCAACCATGTGCTGCCGACGGCACGCTCGGCGCGATTCTCCTCGGGCCTCGGCGTTCTCGACTTCATGAAAAGGACCTCGCTTCTGAAATGCGGCCCCGACCAGCTGCGTGCGCTGGGGCCGGCGGCGATGACGCTGGGCAAGGCGGAAGGGCTGGATGCGCATGCGCGCTCGGTGGGGCTGCGTCTCAACCTGCCATGACCAAGGCGCCTTCCAAGGACGATTCCAGGAACCGCGTCGTCGCCGTGACGCTGGACGAGGAATCGATCGGACGCTCTGGCCCCGACATCGAGCATGAGCGGGCGATCGCGATCTACGACCTGATCGAGCAGAACCTGTTCGCGCCGGAAAACGCCGACGGCAAAGGTCCCTTCAAGCTGCATATCGGGATCACCGGCAACCGGCTGATGTTCGACATCCGCCAGGAGGACGACACGCCGGTGGTGGTCCACCTGTTGTCGCTGACGCCGTTCCGCCGCATCGTCAAAGACTATTTCATGATCTGCGACAGCTACTACCAGGCGATCCGCACCGCGACGCCGGACAAGATCGAGGCCATCGACATGGGCCGTCGCGGCATCCATGACGAAGGCTCGCGCACGCTGCAGGAGCGACTGAAGGGCAAGGTGCGGGTCGATTTCGAAACCGCGCGCCGGCTGTTCACGCTGATCACCGTGCTGCACTGGAAGGGTGACGCATGATCCCGACCCGCAGGGCCGCGTTAGCGCAAAACGGGCACCGGTTTTCGGGTCAGGTCAGGCGCAAGGAAAACGGCATGATCGTGAAGCGGATGTCCGCCAAGGTTGTGCCGGCGGCAAAAGCCTAGCCCGATGTCGCCGCCCTCGCATGCGCGCAATCCGCAGTCGGTTCTGTTCGCATGCGGACTCAACAGCGTGCGCTCGCCGATGGCGGCAAGCCTGTTGCAGCACATGTTCCCGCAGAGGCTTTACGTTCGTTCCGCCGGCGTGCGGAAGGGCGAGCTCGATCCGTTCGCGGTCGCCGTGATGGCCGAACTTGGCCAGGACATTTCCACCCACAAGCCGATGACCTTCGAAGAACTGGACGACTGGGAAGGGCTCAATTTCGACTTGATCATCACGCTCTCGCCCGAGGCCCATCACAAGGCCCTGGAACTCACGCGCACGCTCGCCGCCGACGTCGAATATTGGCCGACCCAGGATCCCACGAGCGCGGAGGGAAATCGCGAGCAGAAGCTGGCGGCCTATCGCGAGGTCATGGACAGCCTGCTTCTTCACATCCGCAAGCGCTTCGCCCAGGCCGGCGCGGCGAGCCTGTAGGTTTCAAACATGATCCGCAGGTGCGCGCTGGTTCCTCGTAACAACGCCGTCACAGACCGCGGGCAAACGCTTCTTGAGCCAGCGAGTGGCCTGATTCGCATCCGGGGTTGACGGGTTGTGAATCCTGCCCCCTTCCGATAGGTTCCGCGCGCATCGACCAGCCGACTCTCCTGAGCACTCCCGCCCAACAGATCGCAATGCTTGGCCGCCCCAAATTCGTTCTTGCTTCCGGATCACCGCGGCGCCTGGCGCTGCTCAATCAGGCCGGCATCGAGCCGGATGCCTTGCGTCCCGCCGACGTCGACGAGACGCCGCGGCGAGGCGAGCTGCCGCGCGCCTGCGCCAACCGGCTGGCGCGCATGAAAGCGGACGCGGCGCTCAAATCGGTTCACCTCGATGACGAGCTGCGCGGCTCCTTCATCCTGGCCGCGGACACCGTGGTCGCGGTTGGCCGCCGCATCCTGCCGAAGGCCAACCTCGTGGATGAGGCTGCCCAGTGCCTGAGGCTGTTGTCGGGCCGTAACCACCGCGTCTACACCGCGATCTGCCTGGTCACCCCGAAAGAGGCATTCCGCCAGCGCCTGGTTGAAACCCGCGTCCGGTTCAAGCGGTTGAGCGAGGAGGACATCCAGGCTTATATCGGAAGCGGTGAATGGCGTGGCAAAGCCGGCGGCTATGCCGTGCAGGGGATCGCCGGTTCCTTTGTGGTCAAGATGGTCGGTTCCTATTCCAACGTGGTCGGGTTGCCGCTCTATGAATCCGTCACTCTGCTCGCCGGGGAAGGCTTCCCGATCCGCTTCGGCTGGCTCAATGCCACAGGCGTCTGAGCGGACCGGCTCGGGCCAGCGCAAAGCGCGGCCCTGCCCGATCTGCGGCAAGCCTTCGCAAGAGGCGACACGCCCGTTTTGCTCGAAGCGTTGCCGGGACGTCGACCTGAACCGCTGGCTTTCCGGCACCTACGTCGTCCCGGGCTCCGAAAGCGACGACGAGGGCTCAGAATAGAGGCGAATTCGCAAGGCCTTAGCCCGTCCGCACCGGCCGCGCCCGCTTTGGAAAGAAGCAGGCAAAGCGTGGTAGACAGAGCAGCCCGCCCCCACTATAAACCGCCCGCTCGATGGCCCCGTTCTTGGGCCCTTTGAGACGCCCAGGTAGCTCAGTTGGTAGAGCATGCGACTGAAAATCGCAGTGTCGGTGGTTCGATTCCGCCCCTGGGCACCACGGCCCGCCTAAGGGCCTGATATTCAGAGCAATTCAGCAGTTTCAATTCTGCAAGGCCGTGCCGAAGGACCTTGGTAACCTTGTAGGAAAGCGCGAGGAGGAGCTGAGCCTCGAGACGCGCGATCCCATAGAGGCAAGGCAGCGTTTTGCGAGGGCACTCGCCGACGGCGAGGTTCGGTGGGCCAATTTGCGCGGGGCCGAAATCCCTGACTGAGCGCGAGGCGCATCAACTGGCAATGGTTTTCCGTCATGTAAAGCCGCTCTCCGATCGCGGCGAGGCCTCTTTACTCGCAACGGTTGTTATATTATTGGCTTACTAGCTAAGCTGAGTGGCTAACATATGGGTTGCCGGCTTACGCCGCGAGAGGCAATCGCGCGATCATATCCAAGTTGGGATTACGAGATGGCTGACCGGCTGATCGCTTGGTTGGGTCACTGCGGCTATCAAATTGTAGCCAAGGACAGGTCGACCAGGGAGACAAGCCCCGTGCCGCCATGCGCTCGCTCTGACCCATAGAGAAGCCTGAATTTAAGAAAAGCCTTTTCATGACCTCCCAAGAACGAGAAATCGGGCGCCGGAAGAGGGATATCCTGCCTCGCAGATAGTCGTCATATCGAACGGTCTGGATTTCAGTCGTTTCGTTCATGCGGATGGGTTGCGAAATGCAACACGTAGCATCATGAATTTGCGCGATGAAGACGTAGCCATAGTCAAGGTGGCTAACTTGCTACCCTATAAAGGTCACACTGAACTTATCGACGCCTTTGCAGGCCTTGTAGACGACGGTCTTGCGGTGCGCCTTTTTCTTGTTGGAGAAGATCGAGGAATCGGTCCGTCTCTGCATTCCAAAGTCCGCGATGCTGGCCAATGGAGTTTGTCTACGACAAGGAGGCCGCTGATTTCGTAGAGAAACTAGGTTTCAAACTCGACAAGATCGCTACCGGCGAAGCGAATACCGAATTCCTGTTCGTTCGGAATTCATAGTGGCCAGCGCTTCTCAGGGCGACTCCAGTCGAGAACCGCCGTCGATTGGTTTGCGTTTCGTCCGTCTCGATCAATCCGCCACGCCAGAAGCTGTCCCCAGCCATCCCGCGGATGAATTGGTACAGATCCGTTGCATCGTGGGATACTGAGACGGGCAAAATCGGACAACCCGAGGGACCGACGAGGGCAACCGGCGATGGAACGCATTACAGCAACGCTAGATAAGGACCTGGTCGAGGAACTCGATCGATTCCAGAAGGATCGCGGCTATCAGAACCGCTCGGAAGCGCTGCGCGATCTGCTGCGTGCGGGCTTGCAGGAGGTCGCGCCGGAAAATGAAGGCGGCGCGTGCGTCGGCGCTCTGGTCTATGTTTATGACCACGAGGTTCGCGCGCTCGCCAAACGGCTGACCACGGCCCAGCATGATCATCATGATCTCTCGGTCGCAACATTGCATGTGCACCTCGACCACAACTCCTGCCTCGAGGTCGCCGTGCTCCGCGGCTCCTCCGCGGATGTCAGGCACTTCTCCGAGCATGTCATTGCCGAGCGCGGGGTTCGCCACGGACGGCTGGTGATCGTCCCCGTGGCACTCGAAGCCGAAGCGCATGTGCACGGCCTCGGCAAATCGCACGTACATGCCCATGTCCGTCAGGCCGGCAAGAGCGCGAGGACAACAGCTTCGAATCGGGAACGCGAATAGGTGAGCAGAGTAAATTGCCATCCTCTGGAGAGTTGATTTCCAGCCTGCCTTGCTGGACCGGGCGCAGACGCGCTTGGCCGACATCTGCGTTTTCGCCTTAAGGCATTGAGCTAACAAGAGCTTCGGGAGCTCTTGACCGGGCGCCGTGCGGGGTGGCCCGGGTCTTGCTACAGCTTGAGTATGACGATCTCTTCGAATTATCATACTGGCGGTCCATCTCCTCGCCGTTTCCCGCCACGCCCCGAACACGAGGCACGCAGATGAGCATCCGACCTGCAAGCCTCGTCGCGACGGCCGCGTGGCGCTCGACGTCGGCGGGAACGGCCGTCCTGTCCGCCGGGCTGATCCTTGCCAATCTCGCGGCCTGGCTGTGGGCGTTCGCGCTGTTCGCGGACCGCCCGGCCATTCTGGGCACCGCCTTTCTGGCCTGGGTGTTCGGCTTGCGACACGCCGTCGATGCCGATCACATCGCTGCAATCGACAACGTCGTGCGGAAGCTGATGCACGGAGGCGGCAGGCCACGCACCGTGGGTCTTTATTTCTCTCTCGGCCATTCAACCGTCGTCGTGATCGCAACCGTGCTGTTGGCAACCACAGCAGTGCATCTCGGGGATGGGGAGGTACTCAAGGCGATCGGCAGCCTGATCGGGACGTCGGTGTCCGCCGCCTTCCTGTTGCTGATCGCAGCCATCAATCTGGTCATCCTCGCCGGGCTCTGGCGGACATTTTGCGCGGTCCGCGTGCACGGCGCGGCCGAGCTCGAGAACCTCGATGCTCTCTTGTCGGGACGGGGCCTGCTTGCGCGGCTGCTTGGCCCGGCGTTTCGCATGGTGACGCGGGCCTGGCACATGTATCCGCTGGGGTTTCTGTTCGGGCTCGGCTTCGATACGGCAACGGAGATCGGTCTGTTGAGCCTGTCGGCAACTGAGGCCGCGCGCGGGCTGTCGCTTGCCGATGTCCTGGTATTTCCCGCACTGTTCACCGCCGCCATGGCGCTGGTCGATACCGCCGACAACGCCTTGATGGTGAGCGCCTATCACTGGGCTTCCGTCGATCCGCTCCGCAAGCTCTGGTACAATCTGACGATCACCGCGGCGTCGGTGCTGGTCGCAGTCTTTGTCGGTGGTGTCGAAGCCTTCGGCCTGCTTGGTCAGCGCCTTGGGCTCGCAGGCGGCTGGTGGGAGGTCATCGCCGGCCTCAATGACAACCTGACGAATTTCGGCTTCGCGGTCGTCGGGCTGTTCGCGTTCGCTTGGATCTTCTCGATCTTGATCTACCACATGCCGGCACGGCCAACGGTCGCCGTCCGCGCTTGCGACGGCAATTGATTCGGGGGCGCCGATGCCACCGAGGCGAACTGATTTCGCCGCGTTCGCCTGCCGACCCTGCATGGCGGTGGTGCTCGGTGCATGCTGCCTTGCGGTCGACAACACGCGCGTCACCGCCGAGGAGCAAGTCGGCGACGCTCATGTGCTTCCGACAATCGAGATCAAACAGACAGCTCAGCGCCGCGCCAGGAAGCCGGCCCGTGCACCCACCCGTCTCGTTGTTCATGTCCAGCAAACGAGGCCGGACGCTCAGGCAGTCGCATCCGGTTCGGTCGCACCGCAGAGCATGGCGAGCCAGATCACCATAGCTGGAGACGATCTCAGGGAGCGTCCGCTGTCACGTCCCGGGGAAGTTCTGGAGGCCGTCCCCGGGCTCATCGTAACCCAGCACAGTGGCGAGGGCAAAGCCAACCAGTATTTCCTGCGCGGTTACAATCTCGATCACGGCACTGACCTCGCGATCTCCGTCGACGATGTGCCGGTCAACCTGCTCACCCATGCGCATGGTCAGGGCTATGCCGATCTGAACTGGCTGATGCCGGAAACGGTCAAGGCGATGGATGTACGCAAGGGGCCCTATTTTGCCGACGAGGGAGATTTCAGTTCGGTCGGCAATCTCCACATCGGCCTGATCGACAGCGTGTCCAAGGGTATCGCCGAGATCACCGCAGGCAGTTTCGGTTATCGCAGAAGTTTCGGAATGGATTCCGTCAAGACCGGCGACGGCACCCTGCTGATGGCCGGTGAGGCCGGGACTTATAACGGGCCATGGGTCAATCCCGATGACGTGCGCAAAGTGAACGGGCTCCTGCGCTACAGCCAGGGGACAGCGCTCGACGGATTCACGATCACCGGAATGGCCTATTCGAACAGTTGGAATTCGACCGACCAGATTCCGCAGCGAGCGATTGCCTCGGGGCAGGTTCGCCTCTACGGTTCGGAAGACCCGACCGACGGCGGCAACACCAGCCGCTTCGCGCTTTCGGCCCGCGTCGCTGCAACCGATGATGCCGGATCGTGGAAAGCCAATGCCTTCATGGTCCGAAGCCAGCTGGACCTGTTCAACGACTTCACCTATTTCCTCACCAATCCGACGCTCGGCGACCAATTCCACCAGCACGACGGCCGGGTCATGACGGGGGCCAACGCGTCTCGGACGCTGAACGGGTCGTTTGCCGGGCTGCCGATGCAAACCACGTTCGGCATCCAGACGCGCTACGACGCGATCGATCTGGCGTTGACCGACACCTACCAGCGGAGCTTCCTGTCGAATGTGCGCAGCGACAGGGTGGGCGAGGGCAGCATCGGAATCTATGCGGAGAACACCGTCCACTGGACGAACTGGCTGCGGACGATAGTCGGCTGGCGCGGGGATTATTTCGATGCCTCGGTCAATTCACTGTTCGATGCCAACAATTCCGGTCATGTCAGCGCCGGGATCGGCAGTCCCAAATTCAGGATGGTGCTCGGACCGTTCGCCCGGACGGAGTTTTTTCTCGGCGCGGGCTTCGGCATGCACAGCAACGATGCACGCGGCGCGACCATTACCGAAGAGCCCGCCGACCCGACCATGAAACAGTCCGCCTCCCCATTGCTGGTGCGAACCAAGGGCGCGGAGATCGGTATTCGCAGCAAGATCGTGCCTGGACTGGATTCCTCGGTCAGCGTCTTCATTCTCGATCAGGATTCCGAGATCATCTTCAACGGCGATGCTGGTGACACCTCGGCGAGCCGCCCGAGCCGTCGCTACGGCGTGGAGTGGACCAACAAATACAGTCCCAACTCGTGGCTAAGTCTCGATGCGGATCTCGCGCTCACCCATGCGCGGTTTCTGGGCTATGACAGCGATCAGGCTGCGCTCTACGACTCGCTCGCCGGCTATCCGCAGGCTCAGATCGGCAATGCGCCGGGCAACTACATTCCCAACGCGCCCGCCATGGTGGCCTCGGCCGGCATCACCCTCGGCGAGAAGACTGGCCCATTCGGTACCTTGAACTGGCGCTACCTCGGCCCAAGCCCGCTCACCGAGGACAACGCCTTCCGTTCGCCGGCGACCAGCATCGTCAATGCGCGCGTCGGCTACCGCTCCGACAATGGCTGGCGGATACAGCTCGATGTCCTCAACCTGCTCAATGCGAGCGGCAATCAAATCACCTACGCCTACGGGTCCTTGCTCAGGACCGACAACCTCTACAACCTCTGCTTTCCGGTTCAGAAGGCACCGGCAGCGGTCTGCAGCAACGGCGTCATGGATGATGTGCTGCACCCGATCGAGCCGCTCGCGGTGAGGCTGACGGTTGCCGGCTCGTTCTGAAAGCAAGGCGTCGCGCCGCCGGTGTCCGGCGGCTAAAGTTACTTGAGCGAGATCGAGGCGGCTGTGCTAGGAAGCGCGCCGAGGCTGAAGAAGACTGATCAAGGAAGCCTTCATGGAGAGGCAGCCGATGAGCCGATCTGACCGGATGACAAATGTGCTCTGGCTGCAGGGTGCAAGCTGCGGCGGTTGTACCATGTCGGTCCTGGAAAGCGGCTGCACCGGCTGGTTCGATGAACTCAGGCAATTCGGGATCAATCTGTTGTGGCACCCGTCCGTCAGCGAGCAGACCGGCGAGGAGGCGCTCGCCGTGCTGGAGGCGGCCGTGGAAGGAAAGACCCCGCTCGACCTGCTGCTGCTCGAAGGCTCCGTGGCGCGCGGCCCAAACAATACCGGCCGCTTCAATCTGCTCGCCGGGACCAATCGCTCCATCTACCGCTGGATGCTCGACCTTGCGCCTCGCGCCGATTATGTGGTCGCGGTCGGAAGCTGCGCTGCCTATGGCGGGGTTCCGGCGGCGGGATGCAATCCGACCGATGCGGTCGGGCTGCAGTTCGAGGGCGGCGATCTCGGCGGCGCACTGGGCGGCTCCTTCCGGTCGCGGCTTGGACTGCCCGTAATCAACGTCGCGGGATGCGCGCCGCATCCCGGCTGGATCATGGAGACCTTGCTCGCCTTGACCTCCAAGGATCTGGGGGCTGCGGATATCGACAGTTACGGGCGTCCGAAATTCATTGCCAATCACCTGGCCCATCACGGTTGCGCACGCAACGAGTTCTACGAATTCAAGGCCAGCGCGGAGACGATGTCGCAGCGCGGCTGCCTCATGGAGCATCTCGGCTGCAAGGCGACGCAGGCGGTCGGCGACTGCAACCAGCGTTCGTGGAACGGCGGCGGAACGTGCACCAAGGGCGGCTATGCCTGCATCGCCTGCACCTCACCCGGATTTGAGAATACACAGAATTTTCTCGAAACGGCCAAGCTCGCCGGCATCCCCGTGGGATTGCCGACCGACATGCCGAAGGCTTGGTTCGTCGCGCTCGCCGCGCTGTCAAAGTCGGCAACGCCGCGGCGCGTGCGCACCAATGCGACCTCCGACCATGTGGTGGTGCCGCCTGGCCGTACCGGCGGCAAGCACGCGCCATGACGCGGATCACGGTCGGCCCGTTCAATCGTGTCGAGGGCGATCTCGAGGTTCGCCTTGACGTCGAGAGCGGCCAAGTGGTGCGCGCGGAGGTCACTGCACCGCTTTACCGCGGTTTCGAGCAGATCTTGGAAGGGCGTCCGCCTCTGGACGCGCTGGTTCTGGCGCCGCGCATCTGTGGCATCTGCTCGGTTTCGCAGTCGATCGCCGCGGCAACCGCGCTGCGTGGTGCGATGGGATGCGAGGCTGCCCCGAACGGGCTGCTCGCGACCAATATTGCTCACGCCGCGGAGAATGCGGCTGATCATCTGACGCACTTCTATCTGTTCTTCATGCCCGATTTCGCCCGCGAGGCTTATGCGAAGCACGCCTGGCACGCCGCGACGGCGGCGCGCTTTGCGGCGACCCGCGGCAGTGCCGCACGCGAGGCGCTTCCTGCCCGCGCGCGCCTGCTCGAGGTCATGGGGCTCATCGCCGGTAAGTGGCCGCACAGCCTGGCCTTCCAGCCCGGCGGGACGACGCGCGCCATCGAACTCGGCGAGCGCGTGCGGCTGACGTCCATTGCGAGGGCCTTCCGCTCCTTCCTCGAGCGCGTCGTCTTCGCTGATGCGCTGGAGAACGTGCTGGCGATCGCGAATGCAGGAGAACTCGACCGCTGGCGCGAGGGCCGTGCCGGAGATTTCGCGCATTTCCTCAGCCTGGCCGATAGCCTCGCCCTTGCAGAGCTTGGCAGAGGGCCGGGACTCCTGATGAGCTACGGCGCCTATCACGACGGCGAAGGGTCGCTGTTCCCCCGCGGCATTTTCGGCCCTCGCTCGCTGGTCGAGCCGCTCCCGGTCACGCAGATCGCCGAAGACGTATCGCACGCCTGGATGCGGGACTGCTCGGCCGATCCCGCTCACAGCGCGACCGTCCCTGATCCGGACAAGCCGCAGGCCTATAGCTGGTGCAAGGCGCCGCGCCTGTCCGGTCAGCCGGTCGAGGTTGGTGCGCTCGCCCGTCAGGCGATCGCGGGCCAGGCGCTGGTGACGGACCTCATATCGGCGACCGGCAGCAATGTCCGCAACCGCGTGATAGCGCGACTGATCGAGACCGCCCGTATTGCGGTCGCAATGGAGCAATGGATACGGGACCTGCGCCTCGCCGAGCGCTTCTGCCTCGACTCGCGCGACATTCCCGATGGCAGCGCAGTCGGACTGGTCGAAGCCGCGCGCGGCAGTCTCGGACACTGGCTTGCCGTGCGCAGCGGCAAGATCGAGCGCTACCAGATCATTGCGCCGACCACCTGGAATTTTTCGCCACGTGATTCCTTCGATGTGGCCGGGCCGCTGGAGCAGGCGCTGGTCGGAACGGAGGTTGGCGATGCCGGCGCCCGTGCGGTCGCCATTCAGCATATCGTCCGTTCGTTCGATCCCTGCATGGTGTGCACCGCGCATTAGAGCTTCGCCCGAAAGCGCTCTGGATATGTGGGGCGGAAACTTGCTTGCCGTCTGAAATCGAATTGTTTCCGTTTTCCTCGCCGTCAGTGTCTTCGCCTGTGCTGATCCGAGCGCTTCGATCCCGCAACGGATTGGAATGTTTTAACTTTCGCTCAGCGCCCTGGCATTGGCCTGCTTCTTGCTGTCTGCACGTCAGCAACTAGTCAAAGCCGGCAAGATATCTGATGGGAGGGCTCATGGGCGGCGCGGCAACAGAAACGTTCTATAGCGTGATCAGGCGTCAGGGCATCACGCGCCGAAGTTTTCATAAATTCTGCAGTTTGACGGCGACGAGTCTTGGGCTCGGTCCGCTCGCGGCCGGTCGCATCGCCAATGCGCTCGAGACCAAGCCGCGCGTGCCCGTGATCTGGATGCACGGGCTCGAATGCACCTGCTGTTCGGAAAGTTTCATTCGCTCCGCGCATCCCTTGGTCAAGGATGCGGTGCTTTCCATGATCTCGCTCGACTATGACGACACCATCATGGCGGCGGCGGGCCACCAGGCCGAAGCCATCCTCGAGGAGACCCGGGCAAAGTACAAGGGTCAATACGTGCTTGCGGTCGAAGGCAATCCGCCGCTCAACGAAGACGGCATGTTCTGCATCGATGGCGGCAAGCCGTTCGTCGAGAAACTGAAGATGATGGCCGAGGACGCGATGGCGATCATCGCCTGGGGCGCCTGCGCCTCCTGGGGCTGCGTGCAGGCTGCCAAGCCCAATCCGACCCAGGCGACCCCGATCGACAAGGTGATCACGAACAAGCCGATCATCAAGGTGCCGGGATGTCCGCCGATCGCCGAGGTGATGACCGGGGTCGTGACCTTCATCACCACGTTCGGAAAGCTTCCCGAGCTCGACCGCCAGGGGCGCCCGAAAATGTTCTACTCGCAGCGCATCCACGACAAGTGCTACCGGCGCCCGCATTTCGACGCCGGACAATTCGTCGAGGAATGGGACGACGAGAGCGCGCGCAAGGGTTACTGCCTCTACAAGATGGGCTGCAAGGGGCCGACCACCTACAACGCATGCTCGACCGTGCGATGGAACGGCGGCGTCTCGTTTCCGATCCAGTCGGGTCATGGCTGCATCGGCTGCTCGGAGGACGGCTTCTGGGACAAGGGCTCGTTCTACGACCGGCTCACGACGATCAGGCAGTTCGGCATCGAGAGGAATGCCGACCAGGTCGGCATGATTGCCGCAGGCGCCGTCGGCGCGGCGGTCGCAGCTCACGCCGCGGTCACCGCGGTCAAGCGCCTCACGGGCAAGCGCGAAGGCGCGGCTCAGGACAACTAATCGGTTTCAGGGAAGGCAGCGATGGGCATCCAGACACCCAATGGGTTCAATCTCGACAATTCCGGCAAGCGTATTGTCGTCGATCCTCTGACCCGGATCGAAGGCCACCTTCGCGTGGAGGTGAATGTCGATTCAAACAACGTGATCCGCAACGCCGTCTCGACCGGAACGATGTGGCGCGGTATCGAGACCATCCTGCGGGGGCGTGATCCGCGCGACGCCTGGGCCTTCACCGAGCGGATTTGCGGCGTCTGCACCGGCACTCATGCGCTGACCTCGGTGCGCGCGGTGGAGAATGCGCTTGGCATCATGATCCCCGAGAATGCCAATTCGGTCCGCAACATCATGCAGCTTTGTCTGCAGGTGCACGATCACCTCGTGCATTTCTACCATCTGCATGCGCTCGACTGGGTCGACGTGGTCTCCGCGCTGAAGGCCGATCCCAAGGCGACCTCCGCGTTGGCGCAGTCGGTGTCGTCCTGGCCGCTGTCGTCGCCGGGCTATTTCAAGGACCTGCAGATCAGGCTGACGAAGTTCGTCGAGTCGGGCCAGCTCGGTCCGTTCAAGAACGGCTATTGGGGGCACGCGGCCTACAAGCTTCCACCGGAAGCGAACCTGATGGCGGTCGCGCACTATCTGGAGGCGCTCGATTTCCAGAAGGACATCGTCAAGATCCACACCATCTATGGCGGCAAGAACCCGCACCCGAACTGGCTGGTTGGTGGCGTGCCGTGCGCCATCAACGTCGACGGCACCGGAGCGGTGGGCGCCATCAACATGGAGCGGCTCAATCTGGTCTCCTCGATCATCGACCGCTGCATCGCGTTCACCGAACAGGTCTATCTGCCTGACGTCGCCGCGATCGGCTCCTTCTACAAGGACTGGCTCTATGGCGGCGGGCTCTCGGGCAAGAGCGTGATGAGCTATGGCGACATCCCGGAAAACGCCAACGACTATTCGGCGAAAAGCCTCAAGCTGCCCCGCGGCGTGATCCTCAACGGCAATCTCAACGAAGTCCTGCCGATCGATCACGGCGATCCCGAGCAGATCCAGGAATTCGTCACCCACTCCTGGTACAAATATCCCGACGAGTCCAAGGGGCTTCATCCCTGGGAGGGCGTGACCGAGCCGAATTATCAGCTCGGGCCCAACGCCAAGGGCACCAGGACCGACATCAAGGAGCTGGACGAAGCCGGAAAATATTCCTGGATCAAGGCGCCGCGCTGGCGCGGCAATGCGGTCGAGGTCGGGCCGCTGGCGCGATACATCATCGGCTACGCGCAGGGCAAGCCCGAGTTCAAGGAGCCGACCGAGAAGCTGCTCAAGACGCTCGGTCTTCCGGTCACTGCGTTGTTCTCGACGCTCGGCCGCACCGCGGCGCGCGCGCTCGAATGCCAGTGGGCGGCTCACCAGATGCGCTATTTCCAGGACAAGCTGGTGGCGCGCATCAAGGCCGGCGACAGTTCAACCGCCAATGTCGACAAATGGAAGCCGGAGAGCTGGCCCAAGGAGGCCAAGGGCTACGGCTTTACCGAGGCGCCGCGCGGCGCGCTGGGGCACTGGATCAAGATCAAGGACACCAAGATCGAGAACTACCAGTGCGTCGTGCCCACGACATGGAACGGCTCGCCGCGCGACCCCAAGGGCAATATCGGGGCATTCGAGGCTTCGCTGATGGACACGCCGATGGCCGATCCGGAGAAGCCGCTCGAGATCCTGCGCACGATCCATTCCTTCGATCCCTGCCTGGCCTGCTCGACCCATGTGATGAGTCCGGACGGCCAGGAGATGGCTTCGGTCAAGGTCCGGTAGGGGAGGCGGTCATGCTGGAGAAGGCTCCTCACGCCGTGACCGCAGCCGTTGCCGCCGACGCGGCGCGGAGCGATCGCAGCGTCGAACGTGACGTCGTCTATGTCTATGAAGCGCCGGTGCGGCTGTGGCATTGGATCAATGCCGCAGCGATCCTGGTGCTGGTCCTGACCGGCTACTTCATCGGCAGCGGGATCCCGACCATGCCGGGGGAGGCGAGCGACAATTTCCTGTTCGGCTATATCCGCTTTGCGCATTTCTCCGCCGGCTACGTGCTCACCGTCGGCTTCCTGCTGCGCATCTACTGGGCCTTCATGGGCAATCCGCACGCCAAGCAGATTTTCTACGTGCCGATTTGGCGCAAGAGCTGGTGGGCGGAGGTGCTGCACGAGATCCGCTGGTACGCTTTCCTGGAAGTCAAGCCGAACAAATATGTCGGGCACAATCCGCTCGCCCAGCTTGCGATGTTCTTCATGTTCACGCTGACCATCGCATTCATGATCGTCACCGGCTTTGCACTGTATGCGCAAGGGGCGGGCAACGACAGTTGGCAATACGCGCTGTTCGGCTGGGTGTTTTCGATCTGGCCGAACAGCCAGGACGTCCACACCTGGCATCATCTCGGCCTCTGGGTCATCGTCATCTTCACCCTGGTCCACATCTATGCAGGGATCCGCGAAGACATCATGTCGCGCCAGAGCATCATCTCCTCGATGATCTCGGGCGAACGTGAATTCCGCGATTGAGGGCACGCCGATGCCGGCAGCAGGGAACACGAAGCGCATTCTGGTGCTCGGCATCGGCAATATCCTGTGGGCCGATGAAGGTTTCGGCGTGCGGGTGGTGGAGGAATTCCATCGCCGCTACGCCGTTCCCGACAACGTCACCATCCTCGATGGCGGCACCCAGGGCCTCTATCTCGTGAACTATCTCGAGGAGGCGGATTGCCTGATCGTGTTCGATGCCATCGACTACGGTCTTGAGCCGGGACAATTGAAGATCGTTCGCGACGACGAGGTGCCGAAGTTCACCGGCGCAAAGAAGATGAGCCTGCATCAGACCGGGTTTCAGGAGGTGTTGAGCGCGGCCGACCTGCTTGGTCGCTGCCCCCGGCAACTCGCCTTGATCGGTTGTCAGCCGCTGGATCTCGAGGATTGGGGCGGCCCGCTCACCGCGCCGGTCCGCAATCAGGTTGATCCTGCGATCGGTGCCACCTGCGAGTTGCTTGCGCAATGGGGATCTCCGCCGCTGCCGCGAACCACGCCGCTGCCCGACTCGGAGCGACTGTTGGCGAACGATATCGATCAGCTGCACTACGAGGTGGCGCGGCCGGCCTGACCGTGCCGCTCGCATCCGCCGGAGACTGATGATGTGCCTGGGCCTGCCGATGACGATCATTGAGACCGATGGCATGTCGGCGCTGTGCACGTATGGCAACGAACAGCGGCGGGTTTCCGTCATGCTGCTGTCGGAGCCGCCGGTCGGCGCCAAGGTGCTCGTCTATATCGACACCGCGGTCCGGCTGCTGGATGAGGAGGAGGCGCGCCTCATCGGCGATGCGCTCGAGGGCCTCGGCGCCGCCCTCAATGGCCAGGACTGCGACCGCTTTTTTGCCGATCTGATCGGCCGTGAGCCGCAACTGCCAGAGCACCTGCGCTGATCAGCGGACCGGACATTTTCTGACCAGGCGATCGGCCGCTGCCGTTGGCCGGGCCATGCAAACAAAGTTTCCGGTACAAAACAGAATTTCCATCTTCGCTGCAAAGTAGCTTTGCGTCGGCGCGTGCTGAAAATCGCGATTTCAAAAATCAATGATGTAAATCAATGGGCTGGACTGGGAAATATCGTAACCGGCCTCTGGCACATACCTTGCTAAAGCGACATTGGAAAAACCATAAGCTTGTCAGGGGGGTCTGATGGAGTTTCAGCAAGGCAAGCCCGTGCTTATCCGGCGCTGCCTGCCGGAGGTCGATGCAGGAAGCGTGGATGCGTTCCTGGCCGCCGCCGATGCAGCGGGGGCGGTGGCGGTGTTGTTGTCGGCCGGCGATCCCGCGCGCTGGCCGGAGGCGGTCGACGTCACGGTCGTGCTCCCCGAATTGATCGAAGCGTTTCAGGGACGGTTGCGCGGCGCGGTGATCGCGCGCGAGGCGGAAACCGAGCTGGGCCAGAGGTTCGGCGTGCGGGTGCAGCCGACGCTGATTTTTTGCAGGCACGGAGAGACGCTTGGTCTGATCGCCAAGATCCAGGACTGGTCGGTCTACACCGACCGTATCTCGAAACTGCTTGATCGCCCGCGCTCCAGCGGAGCAGCCGTCGTCAGGAGCATCGTCCCCCAGCACACGCAATGGAAAAACGGACTATGAAAGCAGGTTTCTGGGTCGCGCCCGAAGGTGCCGAGCAGCCGGTCAACGTGTTTCCGATCGGCGCGGAAAGTCTCGATGCCACGCATAGCGGGCTGACGGCGGCAGGTGCGCTCGCCAAGCTTGCGTCGCTTGACGGGGTTGCGCTTGCCAGGGAGTGCCCGAACGCGATCGGACTCTTGTCGAAGGTGGCGACCGCGATCGCCTGCCAGAAGGGCGATGCTCCCACGCAGCTCTTTCAGCTCGGCAACCTCAACGATCTCGAGCGAAAACTGGTGGCCGACGTGCTCGGCGAGGGCGAGGTGGCAGGCGTCGTGGCGCTGCCCGGCGGGGCGCTCGCGCAAATCAAGGAGTCCGTGCTTGCCGGCATCTGGCGGGTTCGCCTGGAGACGGACGCGGCCTACGAATATATCGAAGTCGGCGCGATCCCCGAGATCGTAAAACGTGCAGCGGCCGATTTGACCTCGCCGGACCTCGAGATCGGCGCCGCACCGGAAGGCGCCATGAACGTGATGCCGGTGCTTGCGGAGATTCGCGAGCGCGCCCAGGCCTGGCGCCCGGGAATCCGCTCGCAGATCATCAATTTCACGTTGTTGCCGATGAGCCCCATCGATATGGGCTTCCTGCAGGAAAGCATCGGCAACGGACCCATCCAGCTGACCTCGCGCGGCTATGGTACCTGCCGGGTACTGGCGACCGGCATCCAGAACGTCTGGTCGGTGCAGTTCTTCAATGCCATGGAGACCATCATCCTGGACACACTTGAAGTCGGCGGCGTTCCTGTCGTGGCGCTCGCCGCGGATGAGGATTTCGAGGATTCGGCCGAACGCCTTCAGGAAATCATCGAGGCCTACTTCAAATGACCGGCTTCGAGAATTTTGGCGTGCGGCAGGACGTGGCGGACGCCACGCGCATGGAGTGCGGCATCTGCTGGACCGTCTACGATCCGACCGAGGGGGACGAGGTCGCCCAGATCGTGCCCGGAACTCCGTTCACCGGTCTGCCCGACGACTGGCATTGTCCGAATTGCGATGCCCCGAAAGGGAAATTCATGGCGATCGAACATGATGCCTGACGGCGCGCTGCATCCTGCTCCACGTATCGACGTCGATCCTTCGGCGTGGGGCGCGATGCTGGCTGGCGTCTATCGGGAGATCGGCGAGCGTGCGATGCGTGATCTGCCGATCTTCAACGACAAGCTCGGCGTGGAGGCCGTCGGCTTTCGCCGCTTCAACGGCGCGATTGTCGGGATCATGGTCACGCCGTGGTTCATGAATGTGATCGCGTCGCTGGACGAGGAAGCGTTTCCGGCGCGCGGGCCCGGTTCGATCCTTCGGATCAGCTTTCCCGCGGGCGAGATCGAACTCTCCGTCAGCGACGTGGCTGCCGTGGGCAGGATCGCCAGCTGTTCGCTGTTTTCCCCGATGTTTCAGTTTGACGACATGGCGGCGGCGTGCGCTACGGCGGCAGCGGCGCTCGAGGCATTGATGGCGCCGAGAGAAGACCGGGCTGGCGCCGAGCATCCCGGCGTCAGTTCGGTCGATCGGCGGAGGTTTTTGCGCGGCGAACTCACGGAGCGCCGGGCATGAGCCTCGCCTTCCGCAACGAGATCGATGTCACAGTGCTCCTCGCGCGCGCGACGATTGCCGACGTCGAGATCGTACCCAGGACGCGTCCGCCATTGATGCGGCTGTTCAACGGCAAGCCGGCGTCTTCCTTGCCTGGCGTGCTGCCGCGCCTCTTCTCGCTTTGCGCCAGTGCGCATCAGATCGCCTTTCTGGCGGCGGTCGAGAGCGCGCGCGAGCGGGACGTGGGGGCGGACGTCAAACGTCGCCGCGTCACCGCCCTCCTTGCGGAATGGTTGTCCGAATTGCTGCGTGGTCTCTTTGTCGGCCGGATAGGGCTCGATGGCGTCGGTGCAGTCACGGTGCGCTCCATGATGCAGGCCGCCGCTCACCTGGGCCATGGGGCCGCGGAGAGCGGACATCAGTCCCGGCGTGAAGTGCTGTCGAAGATCAGGACCGATCTGGCGGCGCTCGGGGTGTCGAACGGTCCCGCGCCGGCGCCCGGCAGCGCGCTGGCATTGCATCTTGCGGCGCTCGACCGCGATGCGTTCTCGCCTGCCCCGGTCGAACAGTCATTTCTCTCCGCTGCCGACGACCGTGAGGTCGTCGCGCGGCTGGCTGCGGACGGATCATCGTTTGCGGACGCGCCCGATCTGCACGGAAACGTGCCCGAGACCGGCACGTGGGCGCGATGCGTCATGCGGGAGCCTGCACTGCCAAAGGTCGCGGGACCGGCCGAGCGCTTGAGAGCTCGCATTGCCGAGTCTGCACGACTCTGCGGCCGTCTCGAAGCCGCCGAGGCCGGCAACGAAGACGTGCTGGTCGAGGATGGCATCATAAGAAACTATAACCTCGGCGCAGGCCAAGGCGCGGCAGCGGTCGAATGCGCAAGAGGCCGCCTTTATCATCTCGTCCAGCTCGACGACGAGGAGCGGATCGTCCGCTTCGAGTTCCTCGCGCCGACGGAATGGAATTTCCACGCGCGCGGGCCGCTGGTTCGCGCACTCAAGGGTTCGGCGGTCGCGGGTGCGCGGCAGTGCCGGGATGCCGTTCGCGCCATGATCGGATCGTTCGATCCCTGCGTCGGGTTCAATCTCTCCTTTCGCGAGGCGGCCGATGCATGAAATGGCGCTCTGCGAAGGCATCATCCAGATCGTCGAAGACGAAGCGCGCCGCCGCTCGTTTTCCAGCGTGAAGGCCATCTGCATCGAGATCGGCGCACTCAGTCATGTCGCGCCGGAGGCCATGAAATTCTGCTTCGACGCGGTCGCCGCGCGCAGCATCGCGGCCGGCGCCATCCTCGAAATCGTCGAACTGCCGGGACGGGCCTGGTGCATGGCCTGCTCGCAGCAGGTCGAGATCAAGCAGCGTTATGAGCCCTGTCCATCCTGCGGCAGTTATCAGCTGCAGGTCACGGCGGGCGAGGAAATGCGCGTGAAGGAACTGGAGGTCGACTGATGTGTACGGTATGCGGCTGCAGCGACGGAAGCCATACAATCGAGGACGCCGACCGCAAGGACGCTGTCGCAAGTCATCTCCATGCCGGATCCGGCCAGGCGCATCACCATGGGCATGATCACGATCGTCATCATCGCCATCACCACGATCATGGTCACGGCACGCATCACCACCATCATCACCATGCGTCAGCGCGACACGATCACGATCACGAGGAGACGCCGCGCGGTCACGGCCGCGGCGATGCCGGATTACTCGATTGCGGCGCCGATCCGGCCGGGCAGACGGTCGCCGGGTTGAGCAGCGAGCGCATCATCCAGGTCGAACGCGACATTCTCGGCAAGAACAATGGGCTTGCCGCCGATAACCGGGCGAGATTCCTCGCCGACAACGTGCTTGCCTTCAATCTCGTCTCCAGCCCCGGCGCCGGGAAGACATCGCTCCTGGTGCGTGCGGTGTCGGACCTGCAGAAGGATCACGCGATCGGGGTGATCGAGGGAGACCAGCAAACCTCGAATGACGCCGAGCGCATCCGCGCCACCGGGGCGCCGGCGATCCAGGTCAACACCGGCAAGGGATGCCATCTCGATGCCGCGATGGTCGCCGAGGCCTATCGGCGACTGCCCCCGCTAAATGACGGCATCCTGTTCATCGAGAATGTCGGAAACCTGGTTTGCCCGGCGGCCTTCGATCTCGGCGAAGCCTGCAAGATCGTGGTGTTCTCCACGACGGAAGGCGAGGACAAGCCGCTCAAATATCCCGACATGTTCGCAGCAGCCTCCTTGATGCTGATCAACAAGATCGACCTTGCGCCCGTGCTCGATTTCAACCTGGCTCAGACCATCGAGTATGCACGGCGGGTGAATCCGCGCATCGACGTGCTTACGGTGTCGGCGCGGACCGGCGAGGGCTTTGCGGCGTTCTATGCCTGGATCAGGAAGCAGGCTGCGGCCGCAAAACGGCCCGCCGTTGCCGCAATCTCGGGATGAGCATGACCGGTCAGGCCATCACCCGTGATTCAACGCGACTGCGCCTGCATGTGCGCGGCGCCGTGCAGGGCGTCGGCTTCCGTCCTTATGTGTACAATCTTGCCGCGCGTTATCGCCTCGCCGGCTTCGTGGCCAATGATCCGCAGGGCGTCATGATCGAGATTGAAGGCGACCACACCTCGGATTTCGTCACGGCGCTCCCGCTGGAGAAGCCGCCTTTGGCGCGAATCGACCACATCCGGGTGCAGAAGATAGGCTCGCTTGCTGGCAAGGAATTCGCCATCCGCGCCAGCGGCCAGGGCAAGGTTTCCACGCGCATCGTCACCGACGCGGCGACCTGCCCGCAATGCCTGGATGAGCTGTTTGATCCGGGCAGCCGCTATCATCTCTATCCATTCATCAATTGCACGCATTGCGGTCCGCGCTACACCATCGCCGCGCGCCTTCCCTATGACCGCGGCAATACCGCGATGAAATCGTTTGCGATGTGTGCGGCCTGCGCGGCCGACTATGCCGATCCCGCAAATCGCAGGTTTCATGCCGAGGCGATCGGCTGCCCCGAATGCGGACCGCGTCTCAGCCACGGCATCGAACAGATTGCCGCGGCCATCGCTGACGGAAAGATCGTCGCGATCAAGGGACTCGGAGGATATCAGCTGCTTTGCAATGCGCGCGACGAAGCGGCGGTACAATGCCTGCGTCAGCGCAAGCAGCGCGATCGGAAGCCGTTTGCGGTCATGGTCGCTTCGGCAAAGTCGGCCGCGGACGTCGCGGAGCTGGATGCCGCGGAACGCGCGCTGCTCGAATCGGCTGCGCGACCGATCGTGCTGTTGAAGTCTCGCAACGTCCTCTCGCCCGCGGTTGCCCCCGGGCTCTCACGCGTCGGCGTCATGCTGCCGGTGGCGCCGCTGCACCACCTTGTGCTGAGCGCATTGGAAAGCGCGCAGCGCGGGCCGGACGGGCCGGCGATCGTCGCAACCAGCGCCAATCTCAGCGGTGAGCCATTGGTGGTCGACAACGGCGAAGCCATGGCGCGACTTTCCGGTATCGCCGATCTGATCGTGACCCACGACCGCGATATCATCACGCGTGCCGACGATTCCGTGGCGGCGATCGTTGCAGGCGCCCCGCAATTCATTCGCCGTGCGCGGGGATACACGCCAGAGCCCGTGCGGCTACCCAGGTCCGTGCCTTGCGTGCTTGCGGTCGGCGGGGCGCTCAAATCGACCGTAACCGTCACGCGGGGCGATGAAGCCTTCGTGTCGCAGCACATCGGCGACCTCGACACGGTGGAGGGAGTCCGCTTCTTCGAGGAGACGGTTGCGCATTTGATCTCGACGCTCGACGTCGATCCCCTCGTGGTCGCTCACGACCTCCATCCCAACATGGCTTCGACGCGGTTTGCCGAAAGATTTGGACGCGAGATGATCGCGGTGCAGCATCATCATGCGCACGCGGCGGCGGTGAGCGCCGAATATGGGCTCGAGGGTCCCTCGCTCGCTTTGGTTCTCGACGGTTACGGCTATGGCGCCGACGGGGGCAATTGGGGCGGCGAGCTGCTTCGGTGCGAAGGTGCGAGCTTCCAGCGGGTCGGGCATCTCGCGCCGCTCAAGATGCCGGGCGGCGACCGCGCCGCGCGCGAACCCTGGCGGATGGCGGCTGCGGTGCTCCATCAACTCGGGCGCGGTACGGAGGTTGCCCGGAGATTTGCCGGGCAGCCGCATGCGGAAGCGCTGCTCCCGCTGCTCGATCGGGCCGATGCGCCGACAACCACGAGCGCAGGCCGTGTGTTCGACGCGGCCGCCGCGCTCCTCGGCATCGTCACCGTGCAGAGTTACGAGGGCGAAGCGGCGATGAAGCTCGAGGCGCGCGTCCGTGACCGCGCAGTCCTCGACGGCGGCTGGTCGATCAGGTCCGGTGTTCTGTCGCTATGGCCGCTGTTCGAGCACCTGGCGTCGAGCGCCATCGATCCGGTCGAAGGTGCCGGGTTGTTCCACGGTACCTTCGCCGCCGCGTGCGTGGACTGGCTCGCCCAAGCGGCTGGTGCGACCGGGATCACCCGCGTCAGCTTGAGCGGCGGGTGTTTCCTGAATGCGGTGCTCGCAGAGGCGATCCAGCGCGATTGCGCCGCTATCGGCTTGAGTGCGTTCCTGCCGCGCCAGCTCCCGCCGAACGACGGCGGGTTGAGCCTTGGTCAGGCCTGGATCGCCGCCCTTCGAATGGCCGATCGCCCGTCAATCCCGCAAGGCAGAGTCTAGCATGTGTCTCGCAATACCCGCTGAAGTCATCAAGGTCCTGCCCGACGACATGGCGATCGTCTCGGTCGATGGGGTCAGCAAGGAAATCTCGGTCGCGCTGATCGAGGATGTCGCTGTCGGCGACTATGTCATCATCCATGTCGGCTACGCGCTCACCAAGATCGATCCGGTTGAAGCGAGGCGGACGCTGGAGCTGATGCAAGAGCTCGGCGTGCAAGGATGCGAGGTGCCGTCATGAAATATGCCGACGAGTTTCGCGACAAGGCGATAGCGCAAAATCTGGCGCGCGCGATCGAGCAGGCGGCGGACCCGCAAAAGCCCTATCGCTTCATGGAATTCTGCGGCGGCCATACGCATGCGATCTCGCGCTACGGGCTCGAGGACATGCTGCCCGGAAATGTTCGCATGATCCACGGGCCGGGTTGTCCCGTCTGCGTTCTCCCGGCCGGACGGATCGACATGGCCATCCAACTCGCCCAGCGACCGGAAACCATTCTCTGCGTCTATGGCGACCTCATGCGCGTGCCCGGGTCGCAGGGACAATCCTTGCTGCGTGCCAAGGCGCGCGGGGCCGATATTCGCATGGTCTACTCGACAATCGATGCGATCCGCATTGCCGAGCAGGCGCCCGAGCGCGAAGTCGTCTTTTTTGCAATTGGATTTGAGACGACGACCCCGCCGACAGCGGTGATGATCCGGCTGGCGGAGAAGAAGCAGCTCCGGAATTTCAGCGTGTTCTGCAACCATGTGCTGACGCCACCGGCGATGCACAACATTCTCGAGAGCCCCGATATCCGCAATATCGGACGGGTCGAGATCGACGGATTTGTCGGGCCAGCGCATGTCAGCACGATCATCGGTACCCAGCCCTACGAGTTCTTTGCCGAAGAGTTCGGCAAGCCGGTGGTGATCTCCGGGTTTGAGCCGCTCGATATGATGCAGGCGATCCTGATGCTGGTGGCGCAGGTGAACGAGGGGCGCCATGAGGTCGAGAACCAGTACAGCCGGGCCGTCACGCGCGAGGGCAACCTGCGCGCCAAGGAGGAGGTCTCCGACATTTTCGAATTGCGCGATCGGTTCGAGTGGCGCGGACTCGGGCTGGTGCCCTATAGCGGATTGAAGCTGAAGCAAGCCTACGCCAGGTTCGATGCCGAGGTCCGCTTTTCGATGAGCGAGCTGCGCGTCGCCGATAATCCGGCTTGCGAGTGCGGCGCGATCCTGCGTGGCGTGAAAAAGCCGGTCGACTGCAAGCTGTTCGGAACGGTCTGTACCCCGGAGACGCCGATGGGATCATGCATGGTTTCGTCGGAAGGCGCGTGCGCCGCGCATTGGACCTACGGTCGTTTCCGTGATCGCCAGTTGAGGCGGGTGTCATGAGAGCAAAGGCCTATCAACGCAAGCTCGATATCGGGAACGGATGCGTCGACCTCTCCCACGGCTCCGGTGGCCGCGCCATGGCGCAGCTGATCTCCGGACTGTTTCACGAGGCTTTCGGCAACGAATGGCTCGCCCGTGGCAATGATCAGTCGGCGTTCGACGTCAATGCCGGCAGAATGGTGATGACCACCGACGGCTATGTCGTCTCGCCGCTGTTCTTTCCCGGCGGCAATATCGGATCACTGGCCGTGCACGGCACGGTCAACGATGTGGCCATGGCCGGCGCGCGTCCACTGTATCTCTCGGCAAGCTTCATCATCGAGGAGGGCTTTCGTTTCTCGGACCTGAAGGCGATCGCGGATTCGATGGGAGAGGCCGCACGCGATGCCGGCGTCTACATCATCACCGGCGACACCAAGGTCGTCGAACGCGGCAAGGCGGACGGTCTGTTCATCTCGACGACGGGTGTCGGTGTCTTGCCGGACGGCCTCGATCTCTCTGCCGAGAATGCAAGGGCCGGCGATCGTGTGCTGGTCTCCGGCAGCCTGGGCGATCATGGCGTCGCCATCATGTCGGAACGGCAGAACCTCGCTTTCCAGACCGAAATCGTATCGGACTCCGCGGCACTGCACGATCTGGTGGCCGAGATGGTTGCGGCGGCCGGCGCCGGCATAAGGGTGATGCGCGATCCCACTCGCGGCGGGCTTGCGGCGACCCTCAATGAGATTGCCCATCAATCGGACCTCGGATTCCGTCTGCAGGAGGAGGCCATTCCGGTGAAGCCGGGCGTTGCCGCCGCTTGCGAGTTGCTTGGGCTTGACCCACTCCATGTCGCCAACGAGGGCAAGCTGGTCGCGATCGTGGCGCCGGAGGCGGCCGGTGCGGTGCTTGCTGCGATGAGGGCACACCCGCTTGGTCGGGATGCCGCCGACATCGGCGAGGCGGTGGCCGACGATCACCGGTTTGTACAATTGGCGACGAGCTTCGGTGGCGGACGGATCGTAGACTGGCTATCGGGCGAGCAATTGCCCCGCATCTGTTGAGCATGCCGATGCGCATTCTGCTTCTCACGCATTCCTTCAACAGCCTTACGCAGCGGCTGCATGTCGAGTTGAGGGAGCGCGGCCATGAGGTCTCGGTCGAGCTCGACATTCATCCCGACGTCACCCGCGAGAGCGTTGCCTTGTGGGAGCCGGATCTTGTGATCGCCCCCTTCATGAAGCGGGCGATCCCGGAGGATGTCTGGCGCAGCGTGCGGTGCCTCGTCGTCCATCCCGGTCCGCCGGGGGACCGCGGGCCGGCAGCACTTGACTGGGCGATCCTCGAGGGCGTCGCGGAGTGGGGCGTCACGATATTGCAGGCCGACAGCGAATTCGATGCCGGGCCGATCTGGGCGTCGGCGACATTTCCGATGCGACGCGCCGCGAAATCCAGCCTCTATCGCCATGAGATCACCCGGCATACGGTTAAGGCACTCCTGGAAGCCATTGCGGCGATCGAAGCCGGCCGGCCGACGCCGGAGCGGATGCCTCATGATGATCCACGGATTCGCGTGCGCGGCGTTTGCCGTCAGGCCGACCGCGCGATCGACTGGCAGCGGGACAGCACCGATGTCGTGCTGCGCAAGATAAACAGCGCCGACGGCATGCCGGGTCTGGCCGACAGCCTGTTCCGGAAGGAGGTGCGGCTGTTCGATGCGCATGAAGCGCATGGCCTTTCCGGTACGCCGGGCGCCGTGGTGGCGCAATGCCAGGGCGCACTTGCGCGCGCCACGATCGACGGCGCCGTGTGGATCGGTCACGTCCGGCTCATGGAGCCGCGCAGCCTCAAGCTTCCGGCGGCGAAGGTCTTCGCCGCCGAGGCGGCGAGCTTGCCGGACATCCGCGGCTGCGGCTATGGCCCGATCCAATATCGCGAGCATGGCGATATCGGCGAGCTGCAGTTTTCGTTCTACAACGGCGCCATGAGCACGGACTCCTGCCAGGCGTTGCTCGACGCTTATCGTGCGGCATTGGCTCGTCCGACGAAGGCTCTGCTGCTGACGGGCGGCAGCAATTACTGGTCGAACGGCATCCACCTCGCCGAGATCGAAGCCGCGGACAGTTCCGCCGACGAGTCGTGGCGCAACATCAACGCGATCGACGATCTGGCCAGGGCGATCATCGAAACAACCGACCGGCTCGTGGTGTCGGTGATGCGGGGAAACGCCGGCGCCGGTGGCGTGTTCCTGAGCCTGGCCGCCGACGAAGTGTGGGCAGGCGAGCAGGTCGTGCTCAATCCCCATTACAAGGACATGGGCAATCTGTTCGGCTCGGAATATTGGACCTATCTTCTGCCGCGGCGCGCGGGTCAAGCGAACGCGGCGCGCATCACGAGCTGCCGACTGCCGATGGGCGTCGCCGAGGCCCAGCGTCTCGGGCTGGTCGATCGCATTCTCGACAGCACGAGGCTGGAGCCGGAAAATGTCGTGAAGCTCGCCGCCGTCCTCGCTTCGGATCAGGCATATGCCGCCCGTGTCGCAGAAAAGCGCAGGCGCCGGGCCGCCGACGAGGCGGAGAAGCCGCTCGACGCCTACCGCAGCGAGGAGTTGCGCAGGATGCGGCTGAACTTCTACGGCTTCGATCCGAGCTACCATGTGGCGAGATACAACTTCATCCACAAAGTGCCGAAGTCGCGTACGCCGCTGACCATCGCAAATCATCGCTTGAGGCGCGGCCGGGAGCGCGGAGCGTCCCGCGGGGCGGTTTGATCATGAGCGTGCAGGGAACCGTTCTCGTCGTCGACGATGAAGTCCGCTCTCAGGAGGCGCTGCGCCGTGTCCTCAACCAGGACTTCGAGGTGCTGTGCGCCGGGAGCGCGGCCGACGCAGAGAAGCTGCTGGAAGGCGAGATCGTTCACGCCATCATCTGCGACCAGAGAATGCCGCAAGAGTCGGGCGTCAGCTTTCTCAAGCGGGTGCGAGAGCTCTGGCCCGATCCGGTGCGGATGATCATTTCGGGCTACTCCGACTCGGAAGACATCATCGCGGGCCTCAACGAGGCCGGGATTTATCAATACATCACCAAGCCATGGCAGCCGGATCGATTGCTGGACATCGTCAGGGGGGCCACCCAGCTCTACCGGTTGCAAAAGGAAACCGAAACCGCGGGCGTGGATGTCAAGGCAACGCCGGGTCACATCGAGAAGGTCGTTTCCGTCAAGCGTGGCGCCGCACGACAGCTCTATGACTTCAATCGCATCGTGCATATGCCTTCCAGCCCGATGCACGACGTCGTCGAGTTGGGCAAACGCGCGGCCGAGTACGACATCTCGGTCCTGATCACGGGAGAATCGGGCACCGGCAAGGAGCTCTTGGCCCGCTCCATCCACTATGGCTCTGCGCGTGCCAGCAAGGCCTTCGTCGTCGAGAATTGCGGCGCGTTGCCGGATGAGCTGCTCGAGAGCGAGTTGTTCGGGTGCAAGAAGGGCGCCTTTACCGGCGCCTACCAGGACCGTATCGGCCTGTTCGAGGTCGCCAACGGGGGCACCATTTTCCTGGACGAGATCGGCGAGACCTCGCCGGCCTTTCAGGTGAAGCTGCTGCGTGTGCTGCAGGAGAGCGAAATCAGGCCGCTCGGCGCGCAGCGTGTGCGGAAGGTCGACGTCCGGGTGGTGGCAGCGACAAACCGTGACCTCGAGGCCGAGGTCGAGGCCGGGCGCTTCCGGCGCGATCTGTATTACCGGCTGGCGGCGTTTCCGGTCCATATGCCGGCGCTGCGTGAGCGCCCCATGGATATTCCGCTGATCGCCAAAGGTGTGCTGGAGGCGGTCAAAGCTTCATTCAACCGTCCGAACCTGCGGTGGTCGCCCTCGGTGCTGGAGGCTTTCGCCAAGTACCATTGGCCGGGCAACGTGCGCGAGCTGCAGAACGAAATCCAGCGAATGGTCGTCCTTGCCGACGAGGACGAGTTGAAGCACGCCCCGCCATTGGGACAGCGTAACAGGCGGCGTGCGCCGCCCGCGCCCAACGGCAAACTGAACGGGGCTTCCACTCTGAAGGACCAGGTAGAGAATCTCGAAAAGGAAACCATCGTCAACTATCTGGAAAAGTACGACGGCAATATCAGTCGGGTCGCCAGCGAGCTCGGATTGTCGCGGGTCGGCCTTCGCAACAAATTGTCCAGATACGATTTGAGAAAAAATGGCAAAGGCGACTCATTCTCCTGAGAGTCCGGAATCGGAATCGCTGCTCAAGCTGATCGTGAATCGCGGCTCGATCGAGTTTGACAACGAGCGCGAAGGCGCCTGGATCGAAGTCATCCGCAAGATGGATGAGGTCTATTCCGATCTTCTGCGCTACGAGGTCGACCTCGAACGGAAGAATGCAGAGCTCGAGGAAGCTCAGGCGTTCGTCACGAACGTCATCGAATCGGTGTCCGACGTCCTCATCGTCTGTGACGGAAGAGGATTGATTCAGCAAGTCAATTCCGCCTTTCACAATGCGCTCGGCAGGACCGCCGACGACATCACCGGCAAGAACATTGCCGAGATCATCGAAGCTGGGGACGGCGCGAGATTGGTTCCGCTCTTGAAGCCGCGCGCGGCTTCGGAAGTCATCGACGGCGAACTCCGATTCGCGACCGCGGACGGCAGCTCCGATCTCTTCGCCATCAACAGCTCGCCGCGTTACGATCATCGGGGCCGCTTCATCG
This sequence comes from uncultured Bradyrhizobium sp., assembly GCA_964454955.1. GTDB lineage: Bacteria > Pseudomonadota > Alphaproteobacteria > Rhizobiales > Xanthobacteraceae > Bradyrhizobium. The sequence goes on from CAYVVB010000093.1 coordinate 36,669, forward strand.
GCGTGGTCCTCACCGGCCGGCCGATTGGCGAGCTCCGGCGCGCCTACGAGGCGCTGCACAAGGCTCATCACGAACTGCAGCGGGCGCAGCGGCAGCTGGTCGAGCAGGAGAAGATGGCGAGTCTCGGACGGCTCGTTGCCGGCGTGGCTCACGAACTCAACAATCCGATCAGCTTCGTCTACGGCAACATCCACACCTTGATCCGTTACCGCAAGGCGCTGGTCGCCTACCTCGATGCGATCGAGGCCAAAGTCGTGCCTCCCGATGTTGCCGCGCTGAAGCGGCAACTCGGGGTCGACGCCATCCTCGAGGATTTCGGGCCGCTGATCGAAGGGACCTTGGAGGGGGCCGTTCGGATCAGCGAGATCGTGAAGAATCTGCGGCGGCTTTCGTTCAGCAAGGTCGGCGATGTGCAACCGGTCGATGTCGGGCGGCTGCTCAACACCGCGGTGCTCTGGGCGGTGCGTACCAAGCAGGTCAGGATCGACGTGCAGATGGACACCGGGCCGGAGCTGTATGTCTCGGGCAACGAAGGACAGCTTCATCAGGTTATCGTCAACCTGGTCGAGAATGCCATCGATGCCATGCGCACGACCGGGAAGCCGCGACTACGCGTCTCGGCGGCGCGCAAGGGCAGCGAGATCCTGATCGCGATTTCCGACAACGGTGCAGGAATCGACAAGGATCACATCACTCATATCTTCGAACCGTTCTTCACGACCAAGCGCGTCGGCGAGGGAACGGGACTTGGCCTCTGGATCAGTTATGGCATCGTACGCGAACATGGTGGAGAGCTCTCCGGCGCGAACGAGCCGGAGGGGGGCGCGACCTTCTCCTTTGCGCTGCCGTCCGCCTGATGCGCCGAACGAGGATTATTGCTCCAGGGTCCCTGACGCGCCGATTTACCCGAGCTTCTGCTTCGTCATGGGCAGGCCTCTGCCTTGATGGCGATGTCGGTGGCGGCTGTGCGCTGGCGGCAAATCTACGATGCGAGCAGCGGCATCGGTGTAACGTCATTTCACCGGAAGATTGAAGGACGAAAGCCTTTTCTCGACACGACCGGCTAATGTTTCAGCGCATTTTCGCGACACGCGCACGCTGATTCAACACACACGTTAGCCAAGGAACGCCAATGGCCGCCACCCGACGTCAGATCATCACCAGCAGCCTCGGTCTTTTCAGCGCAGCCTTGCTGGCGCCGCGCCGCGGTGCGGCTGCGGCGGGCCCGGTGCCCAAGGAATTCAAGGTCGGTTTCCAGAAGGGCGCGGCCATCCTGGTGCTGGCGCGCCAGCAGCAAGTCATCGAAACGCGGCTGAAGGCGCTGGGCGTGGAGAACGTCCAGTGGATCGAATTCCAGTTCGGGCCGCCCATGCTCGAAGCCCTGGGCGCCGGCGCCATCGACATCGGCTCGGTGGGCGACACGCCGCCGATCTTCGCGCAAGCTGCAGGTCTCCCGCTGGTGTATGCAGCGTCCACGCCGTCGGCCGAGCATGCCGTGCTCGTGCAACATGATTCGCCGATCAAGACCGTGGCCGAGCTCAAGGGCAAGCGTGTCGCCTTTGGCCGAGGCTCGAGCGCCCACAACGTCACGGTCAAGGCGCTGGCGCTGGCCGGCCTGACCATCAAGGACATCGTGCCCACGAACCTCGCGCCGGCCGACGCCACCGCCGCTTTCATCAGCGGCACCGTCGACGCCTGGGTGGTGTGGGACCCGTATTATGCGATCGCGCAGGAGCGCTACAATGCGCGCGTCATCGCCGACACCTCCGACAAGCGGCTGGCCAGCGCCTCTTATTATATGTCCAGCCGCGACTTCGCGAACAAATACCCTGCCGTGCTGTCCGCTGCGCTGGACGAGATCGGCAAACTGACGGCGTGGTCCGGCCAGCACCGCGACGAGCTGGCCAAACTGGCCGCCAGCGTGACCAGCATCGACGAGAAGTCCTGGCAGATCGCTTTCGCACGCGCCGGCTTCAGCCTGGGCAGCGTAACCCCCGCGCAAATCGTCCAGCAGCAGGAGTTGGCGGACACGTTTCATGACCTCGGCATCATACCCAGGACGTTCAAGGTGGCCGACATCGTCTGGTACCCGCCCGATAGCTGAGCGGCCGGGAGCCGGCGATCGCCGCATGTGGAGCCGAAAGGAGAGACCGGCCTCGGATGACGACCGCTACATCTTCTCCTTGATTCCGGACGTGAGCAGCCACCAGTTCGCGGGGTAGGAGGTCAGGAAGCCAAAGACCATCGCGATCTGCATCATGAACCAGAACTCGAAGCTGTTCACCTCCAGCCTCATGCCGAGCAAGTGGCGAAAGATGTAGAAGTGGGCGATGGCCATGAAGCCGTACATTCCGATCTGCCATGCGGTGATGGAGATTGTGTCGGCCTTCGCCGCGGCGATCAGTCCTTGTCCGAGCGACAAGCCTCGCATCGGTGCGATGGTGAAATACTGGAACAGGATCCCGAAGGCGTAGGCGAGCAGGTAGTCCAGTATCCAGACGGCGAAGATCTTTTCTTGGAAGATGCTCTGCCAGCCGAATGCGATGGCCACCGCGGGAACGCCGAATGCCAGCCATTCCGCGACGATGTCGCCCAAGGTGCATCCGCTGCCGCAATGGAGCGAGCCGTTCGCGACCATGATGGGAAACGGCGTCAGCCGCCTGTTGGGCGGGACCTGGTTCTGCTGTCTGGCCTTCTGCGCCGCTTCGTGCGTCGCCAGCCGGCCGTACGAGAAATACTGCCAGATGATCCAGATCGTTCCGAACAGTGCCGTGACCGGCCAGACCACACCCATGATCCACATGTGCTGCGGATGGCGTGCGACATCGATCGCGATGATGATGGCGCACACCGCACCAAGAACGAGTGATGCAATCGAGAGGACGTGGAGCCAGGCCGGTACCAGGGGACTAACGCCGATCTGTTTGGTTTCCGATCGGGGGTAATCCCTGCTCCGGATGCGGGTTCCTCGCCCCTTCAGGGTCTTCCTGCTGCGGGCCAAAATGAATCCCCTGCATCGCCGGATTTAGGTCGCACTGCGACCTAGGTCGCCGCCAAAGGTCGTTTCGGGGCAGGGCACAACACCGGGGGGATTACATGTCCGGTCCTTTGCGATTTGGGTTCACCGCGGTTCTCGTCGCAGGTTTCGCGACGCCTGCGGCTTCGAATCCTTTCACCGACTTGTTCTCGCCCAATGCCGCGCCCGAGGCGGTGACTGCGGCGCCCGCTGCCGCTCCCGCTCAAGAGGAGTGCTTGCTGCAACCCGGCAAGACGACGGCTGCCGGCCAGCGCTGGGTCTATCGTCACGACGGCCACCGCAAGTGCTGGTTCCAGGCCGACGCGGGCACCGCATTGGCGAGGAAAGCCGTTCATCGTCACGCCACGAGACCGCGCGCCGCAGCTCCGGAAGCGAACGAGTCCGCGTCACGCAAAGACACGCCGCACGAAGATGAGGCGGTCGCGGATGCGCATGCGGAGATGGCGGGTTCCACGCCGGCGGAAGCGCCCCAGCCCGCGCCCCCTGAGTCCGCGCCCAAGATGGTTCAAACCGTCCCGGTCCCGATGACGGCGAGCGCGGCATTGGTCCCGCCGGCGCCCGTTCTTGCCAAGCCCGGCGCCGACCAGCCCACGCCCGACCAGCCAACGCAGAGCCCGATCGATGTCGCCGCGCCTCCGACGGATGCGCCGGCTGCGAGCGACGAGGTTGCCTCCGTCCCTCCGTCAACACCAGTCGCCGTTCCGAGCGCCGAAATCGACCGCGGCGGAGGCTGGACGACACCCTGGTTCGGCGTGCTGCTGATACTCTTGGGGTTCGCTGCCCTCTTGAGCGCGAGTCGCACGCTTCGGCGCGCTCTGTGGCCCGAGCGCCTTCTCACTCCGGAACGGAATTCTCGGCCATCCCGTCCGACGGCCGCAGCGGTCTCCCGTTCTGTCGGAGTGCGTCCCATCGGTCAGCGCGACGAGGTTTTCAGGCGGCAGCAGGGTCATAACAAGGTGCTTGTTGCGCGCCCGGGGTTTGAGCCAGCCTTTCGAACAGGCAGCGGGCGTGCCGCGCCGGACAACAGAGGCCGGATCGGGAAAAGTGTGTAAGCCGCAGGGCGATCACGGACAGCGTAATCCGCCATGTCGTTCGCAGAGACCGACGGGTTACGCGACGCGCCCGGCGATTCAATCGGACCCGGGAAGCGTGAGGCCGGCGAGCAGCGCGGTGAGCTCGGCCTGGCGGCTGACGCCGGTATTGTTCAGCACGGCCTTGAGCTGACTTCGGACAGTTTCGCGTGAGACACCCGCGCTGTTGCCGATTGCGTCCAGCGTCGGTCCGCCGGCCACGCCGCGTGCGACGCGGGCTTCGGCCGGCGTCAGGTCGAACAGGCCGGCGATCAGTTCGGCCTTCGGCACGGCGCCGCGATCGACCGGCGTGATCACCACGAGGGTGGTGGCCTGCGAGAAAACGTCTCGCGCGGCGCGCCGGACCGGCAGCAGATGAACGATCATCGGCACCCTGTCGCTGTGCGCCGGGACCGGAATCGAACAGACCTTCTGCGCGCCGACGATGATCGACCGCGCGAGCACGTCCAGCCCATCGGCAAACAGACGGTCAACCGTCGGATCGCTGAAGGTCAGCCGCGCCTGCCGGTCATGGCAGAGTTCCGGCATCAACGCCTCGAACAACGGATTGGCCGCATAGAGCAGGCCCGGCCCGCGCAGCACCGCGGCGGGCAGGCCGACATCGGCGAGCGCCTGTGTCATCGCCCGCGCGTTCTCCAGCCCGAGGCGCGCGGCGAGCAGCGACGACCTCGCAAGGTGCGGCCGGAGGCGATCGAAGAACGCGATTACCTTCGGCTCGACCGGACCTTTGGCGTAAGCCCTCTCGAACGAAAAGGTGATGGAGTCGCCGCTCGGAAACCCAGCTCCGACTGGGCAGGCTGCGATGGGCTGCATTTCGCTGAACTGCCGGCGCCGCTCGCCAATGGTGGTGATCTCATGCGGTGCCGAACCCTGCTGCTGAGAAGGCGCGCTTACTTGGCCGCACGCGTCGGCATGAAGAGTGGATTGGCAACACTGTGGGGCTTGAGGCGGATTAGTGACGGCGGTCATTGTTCGCTCGTTCGGCGGCATCGTCTCAATACAGACATCGAAGCACACCGATCGAGGTGTCGACGGCTTGAGGGGTCTGCGAGCCGTTCAATCCGTGAGATCGATCAAATTGTCCTCGCACCACTCGCGCAGCGCCCTTTCGATCGCTTTCGCTTCGAAATCGTACCACGTCTGGCGGACCCCTCTGCGGACGAGCAGGGCCTTGAAGTTCTGATAAGCGCCCCTTCTGCTGAAGATGTTCCTGACCTCGTCGAAATCGTCAGGTAGGAACTCTCGGGCGAAATCCAGCGCGAGCTGCTTGCCAAGATCGAAGTGTCGTTTGTCGGGGAGAGCGATATACTTCTCGTCGTCGTCGAGGTCGTCGGGCAGTTCGTCGTTGAGTCCGGCGAATTCCTCGAGATCGGACCGGTAGTAGATCTTTCCCGTCTCCTTGCGCAAAACGATCTCACACAACGCGGGCGAAACGGCCATTCCGAAGAGTTCATAGGTGTGGAGCAGTTCTTTGAAGCTGACGGGCATCGGTCTGTGGCCAGGTCGGGTAGTCTATTCGGGTCGTGGATCGGACCTCGCGTACGAGATCGCATCCAGGAACGTCGACATGTTGGCAAAGTTGCACGAAATGATCACGTCGGGCTGCCTGCGCGGTGCCCAGGAAAGCCGATTCGCCCGACGGGCGGACCGGTTCAATTTTTCCCGCAGCGCTCTCCTGGTCTGGTCCGCAACCCGCAAAATCCCGTGCGCGCAAATCGAAATTCCCCCAGCGGAATCAAGCCGAGTCGGGCTGTCCAGTCCTTTCCGCAAAAATATTTGTATTTCGTTTTTTTAGAAATTGTGGTTCGCTCCTGCCTGTCCCGCCTCATTGCCGAGGGGCGTATCGCGATCGTCACGAACGTTGAGTGCGGGATGCGGTGGACGCGAGGGTGCTGTCTGACGAGCGGCACCATCGTGGACGGCGAAGTCGTGTGGTCCTGGCACACCCATGCAGGTGCTAAGCTTGGCGGATATCGATCCGCGAGGCGAACGGTGGCAAACGCTGGTTCACCGGGGAGAGCTCGAAGTAAGCCGTAAAACCACTGCGCAGGGAAGGCCGGAGTGATTTCCGCGCTCACCTGTGGTCAACGCGCTCGCGCAAATTCCTTTTGCGCGGGGGCCGTGGGTGCAGTTGCGGGCACCCGGTCTTCCCTGCGCCCTCTGTTTTTCGGAGGGACGAAGCTCACAGCACAACTCGGATGAATTCAAGTCGCGAGAATGCGGGCGCTTGTCTCGGCTCCAGGCATTCAAATCATGGCCGCCATGTTCGTCCGCCGGAATCGGCGGCGTGGTCCGTTTAATCCGCATCTGTTGTGGGTTGCGAAGGGGCTGGGGACATCGTGGGTGAAGCGGCGGTCGATCGGACGTTGTTGGAGGCCGTCGCGCACTTTGACGCGGGGCGACCTGGCCGGGCCGAGGCCCTGTGCGCCGACATCCTGACCGCACATCCCGATCACATCCCGGCGCTGCATCTGTCCGCCGTCATTGCCTTCGTCACCGATCGCGCGGCGGAAGGCGCGAAGCGGCTTGCCCGCGTGCTCAGCCTCGATCCCGGCAACGCCCCGGCCCTCGCCACGCTGGGCGATGCCCTTGCGGTGCAAGGCCAGCGGGAAGGCGCGGTCGACGCCTTTCAACGCGCGGTGGCCCGGCAGCCGGCAGATGCCGCGCTGCACGGTAAGCTGGGTGCGGCGCTGTGCGACCTGTCGCGATTCGAAGATGCCGAGACTTCCTTGCGCAGGGCGCTCGAGCTTGATCCCGGTCTGACCTTCCCGCGATTCAACCTGGCCGTTGCGCTCGCGGGGCAGGGGCGGCTCGCCGAGGCCGAGACCGCCTACCGCGACGTGATCGCGCGCGATCCGCTCTGCCGTGGCGTCTGGCTCAATCTCGGCAACGTGCTCTCCCAGCAGAAAAGGCTCGATGAGGCGGTCGCTGCCTACCGCCGGGGACTGGCCGCCGATCCCGACGACCCTGGCCTGCTCCGCAGTCTCGGCGTTGCGCTTTACGAGCAGGGCCGGCTCGATGAGGCGATCGCCAATTATCGCCGTGCAAGCACACTGGCTCCGAACGACGTCACGGCACTGCGACTGCTGGGCCTGGCACTGCACGAGGCGGGAGAGCTGCAGGAGGCGCTGGAGACCTACCAGAAGTTCCTGGCTCTCGACCCCGGCGACGCCGTGATCCTGAGCAATCTCGCCGGCTGTCTCTGTGATCTGGGACGGCTCGATGAGGCCATGACGGCCTGCGAACTCGCCCTGGCGCTCGATCCCGACTATGTGCTGGCCAACACCAATCACGGAGTCATCCGCGAGGCGCAAGGCAATATCGAGGCAGCAATCGCGGCGTACCGGCGCTCCATCGAAATCGACCCGACCTACGCCAAAGGCTACACCAATCTCTCGGTCGCGCTTCGCACCGCAGGTGAGCTCGATGAGTCCCTGGCCGCTTCGTACCGCGCCGTCGCGCTCGATCCGGATGACCCGCTGGCGCGCTACAATCACGCCTACAAGCTGCTGATGAACGGCGACTATAGAAACGGCTTCGAAGACTTGCGGTGGGGCCGCAAGTGCAAGGCCTGGGCCCACTGCTATCCGGCGTTCAGGGAACCGGAGTGGCAGGGTGAGCGGTTTGTCGGCCGCACGCTCCTGCTGTATTCCGAGTTCGGGCTTGGCGACGCTCTGCAATTCGTGCGTTATCTGCCGATGGTCGCAGCAAGGGGCGGTTCGGTCGTGCTGCAGGTGCAGCCGGCGCTTGTGCCGCTGCTGCGGACCATGAAGGATGTCACGATCGTCGCCCGCGGAGAGCCGCTGCCGCGGTTCGATCTGCAACTGCCGCTGATGGATCTGCCTCGCGTGTTCGGCACCGTGTTGGAGACCATCCCCTCAGCCGCTCCCTATCTGCATCCGGATCCGGCAAAGCTTGCGCAGTGGCGCCACGCGCTCGGCGATACGACATCGCTCAAGGTTGGCGTGGTCTGGGCCGGCAATCCAATGCACAAGGGCGACTGGCAGCGTTCGCTGGCGGCCGACATGGTGCTGCCGCGGCTCATCATGCCGGGCGTGAAGCTTTACGGCCTGCAGAAGGATATGCG
>CAYVVB010000094.1:0-1650 GCA_964454955.1 uncultured Bradyrhizobium sp.
CGATCATGCGTGAGAAACACGCCCCCCGACGCGTTGCGAATCGGCAGCCACTGCGTAATCAAGAACACACCGAAGAATGCCAGCAGCGAACCGATAAAGAGCTGCACGCCCAGATCGCGCACCGGGGCGAGGTCGTTGAACACCAGCATCAGAAAGCCGATCGCCGTTGTCGCCGCGGCTCCCAGGCAGGGGACGGCCACCCAACTGACCAGTTGTGGCCGACTGCGTCCTGCGCCCGTGCTGCCATACTCGGCGGCATATTCGCCGAAGTGCATCGTCGAGGCCACGCCGATGATCGAGATCAAGGCTGGCGTCGCGACGGTCACTACGCCCAGGGTGCCACCGCCGGCTCCCAGCCAGCCGAGCACGAGTAGAATCGCCATGGCACTACCCAGCACCGCTACCGCCAAAGTGCGCCAGGTGCGAAAGCTCAGATAAAGACTCAGCATGCCGACGGCGATCGACGCCGGCAGGAACGTGAGCGCCACTTGCCGGGCCCGTTTTTCCAGCTCCATCATCATCACGATGGCGCTGGCGACGTGAAATTCGACTCCCTGCCCCCACACTCCCTGGTCGCGCTGCTCGGCGACGATCCCTTGCACGGTGTTGACGACCGACCTGCGGCGCTCGTTCAGCACATCGTCGGTCTCTTTGTCGGGATGGAATTCCAGCTCGCACACCGTGACCAGCGTGCGGCTGGGATCCTCGGGAGGAGGCCGGTCCCACAGGGCGCCGGCATACAGCTTGAACTGCTCGTGATTCGCCGGATCGATGAGCGTCATCAGCGGCACCCCCTCGATCCGCTCGGCAACGAGCGAGGTGTCGTAAACTTGCTTGACCCCTTTGATGGCAGCGAAGCGCTTCCGCAGTTCCGACAGCCTTGGCAGGTCCTCTTCGGTGATCGGCCGGGTAAAGTGCAGCCCAACGGCCACCGTGTCGCCCACGTCGAAGTGACTGTCGAAGACGTTCCAGGCCTCGACCGTGGGGCGCGGCATCCAGCGCTCGGGCGAATCGAGAATCTCGAGTTTACTGAGCAGGAAAAACGACGCGGCGCAGGCGGCCAGCGTCACGAGCCAAACCGGCACGCGGTACCGGTCAAGCAGATTGAGTATCGTTTCCATGCCAGCAGTTCGCCGCTCAGGTGGCGCCTGAAAGGCCGACACCCCCCTCGGGCAGCGGCGATGCCCGGGACCAAATCGACGCACGCGGTCTCGGGCTGCGCCGATTATGCCCGCGCTCGCCAAAGATTACCAGCGAGGTTTGCCGGCGCGGGCTTGGCACGGCGGAATGCACCAAGTTTGATGTCCTAAGATCCGAGCAAGACAAAGGGCCGACGCTCTTGGCTCACAGCATCAACTGCAGATACATTACATCCAGCCGGCGGCCGAATTTCTGACCGACTTCCTTGAGCAGTCCAACCTGTACAAAGCCGAGCGATTCTTGCAGCGCGATGCTGGCCGATTGGTCGGCGCTTGCACCGCCGATCAGCGTGTGATAACCGGCGCCGCGGGCGCGGTCGATCAGGTCCGCGAGAATCAACCGGCCCAGCCCACGACGATGAAAGCCATCGGCGATGTAGACCGAGGCCTCGACGGTGGGATCGTAGCCGGCGCGGGGATGAAACTTCGATAGCGAGCCCCAGCCGACGAC